>JAZDGU010000029.1:0-87575 GCA_043806595.1 Microcaldota archaeon | reverse complement strand
GACGCGTTTGGCTAATTGTTCGCAGTCAGGACAAACCAAGGAAGTTCAACTATTCGACGAGGTGGGTCCACGCCGAGTAAAAAGGCAATGTAGGACGGAATTTTACGCTTTTCGGTTGGCTACAAAACTAACCCCTTACAATTTTTTTTATTCCTTCAATCGTACACTCTTTCGCGTGCCCCCGGATGTCCTTCGGCAATCCCCTTCGATACCGCGCGTCATTATGATTTTCAAGGAACTTCTTCTGAATCAAGCCCAATCCGGCCGCCACCTTGATTCCTTGGGGCAGGTCCTGCCAGTGGAATGCTTCCGGAGGCGCATGCACCTCATTTCCGTGCAGCGATACCAGTTTCCAGGACCTTCTCCGCATACGGTCCCTGAGTTCACCGATAAACTCCCGGGCGGCTTCCTCAGGCAAGCCGGTCACCCGTTTTATTCAAGAAAAATCCCCTTGGTCAAGGCTGCGTCCACTCGATTTCATAATATTCGTACTTGCTCTTCGGCAGTTCCACGCGCTTGATCCGGTAGTACGTGATGGAGGTCTCCCTGTCGCAGATGGCGAGCATGAGGTCGAGCCCCAGTCCCTTAGCCCGCTCTATGGCGCCGGCGAGCTCCTCTCCCCCGATCTCCTCCTCCTCGCTGAGCGCCAGCATGACGTACTTCGGCTTGTCCTCCCTCGGGTTCTCGATAAGGCCGCCCTTCTTCCTGTGGTATAGCAGGAAGTCGGCACCGGCGACGCCTTCCGCCTTCCTCGCCCCCGGAATCGCGAGGATGAACGTCTTCTTCACGCCGTGAGCCACGCGGATTGCGCGCGCCCACTCGCTGATGAGCATCTTGCTGTCGCGGGGGAACACGTGCACTACGTGCTTGCTGTGCATCCACTCGTCGTTCGCGAGCGCCGGTGATGCGCCGGGGAAGTACAGCCGGAAGTGGGTGCCGAACTTGAACCCAGTCTTTAGCACGAAGTCGCGCAGCCTCCAGTCCTCGTATACCTCGTAAAGCGCGCCGAAGTCCGGCCTGCGCCTCAAACAGTCCTTGAGCACGCGCTTCTCCTTCAGGTTCGCCTTCATTCCCGCGTGGCGCATGAGGAAGAGCGTCTCGTAGGCGTCGAGCTTGAGGAAGCGGCCGTGCTTCTTGGCCTTGTACGTGCCGTACTGCCCGAACCATCCCTCATCATAGAGCCTGCGGCCCTCGTCGTCGTCATCGATGACGGACATGAGGTCGTCGGAGAAGAACAGCGCTCGCGCTTTGACCTTGGGGAACTTCCCCTCCTTTGAAGGGTATTTAATGACGGGGCTCCTGCCGTAATCCGCCGCCGCCTCCGCCATTCCGCGCGCGATGAGCCCGCGGTCCCTCCAGTCCCTGTAGCAGTAGTAGCGCGCGAGGAACTTCCTGCTGTTGGCGAACCTGCGGGCGACGTCGTTGAAGGACGCCCCCCGCTTGTTCCTGCGGCAGACAGCGTTCCTCACGTCTATGAGGTAGAGCGCCTCCTCGGGCATGAGTATAAGCTGCGCCTTGCTCTCGGGGTTTTCGCTGCCGAAGTGCCCCTTGTCGAGAGCCTGCACGGAAATCAGGTCCTTCACGACGAGCCTGTCTTCGACGAGCTCGAATTCCACTGCCAAATATATCCCCCCTGCGCCACCCCCCTGCGGGCGGTGCGGGTTTGAGGCAACAAGCCTTGCGGTCCCTGCCGTTGCAATCCTTATAGGCTCCGCGGCTTTTATCTCTTCCGGCCTGCCCGCCTTCGGTCTTGCCTGAACTCCTGCCTGGCCTCGTCCTCGACCTCGTGCGCGACCCTTCTCACGCCGAGCAGGAACTCGCCCTCGAAAACCGCGGCAACCGCGACGATGCCGAACAGCCCGCCGGCCATGAACCAGTAGAAGTACTGCTCCCCGAGCAGAGTCAGGTGGCCCGGCACGATGGTGGCGTAATTGTTCACCAAATGGCTGTGTATCAGCGCGACCGCGGCTGCTGCGAGCAGCGCGGCGAAAACCCGCCACTGCAGGTGGTACCACGACGCCCTCGTCTGGTGGACCGCGCTGTACGCCTTGAGGAACTGCCTTGCTTTTACCACGCGATCACCCTTCGATTCACCTTTTCTTGAGGAACGGCAGGAACATGGGGAGCAGGTACAGGATTCCGGAGAACAGGAGCATGTATACCACGATGCCGAGAGAGCCGATGATAGGATACTGCACGACCAGGTAGTATATCAGGATGAATCCCACGACCGTCACAAGCACGGGGGAGAAGAAAAGATGTTCGCGGACCCAGTTGTAGTAGAAGTACGCCAGGATGAACAGCCACAGCCACCACAGGTAGCCGACCCAATCGAATATGCCGCCGAGGAAAGCCATCACAACCTACCCAGGACGTTCTGCACCTTCTGCTGGTACTGCTGCTGAGTGTTCTCGCGCTTCTTGAGGAAGTCCTCCTCCTCGCGCGTCAGCTCCTCGCCGTGTGAGAGCTTCTTCTCTATCGCCTGCATGTGCTGCTGCTCCTGCATTCCCTCGTGTTCCATCTCCACCCCGAAGAAGCGGAGAAGCGGGTACACTCCGAACTGGATGAGCATCTGGAAGTGCATGCCCATCATGATGAACGCGCCGAAGATGACCACGAGAACGATAGTGGGCAGCGGCTGCAGTATGGTGAAGTATGCGGCGACTATTGATGCGAGGCCGAAGAGTATCGGCACGTCCCTGAAGCTCGCATACAGCCAGAAAAGGATGTATGCGAAGACGATTATTCCGATGACGAACGCGAAGTCGTCGAAGAACTGCAGGAGCCCTGCCGCCTGCAACGAGACAAAACCCATGCAAGTAGAAACCGCCGCCCGCTATTTAATTCTTGCCTTGGCGAGCAGACCTTCCGCCAGCATCATGCCCTGCTTCGCCTTCTCCTGCGTGCCCGCCTCCGAGTTGATGCGCACCTTCGTCTCCGTGGTAGAGGCCCGCAGAAGTATCGTGTAATCCTCGAAGACCGCCTTTACCCCGTCGATTGTAATTAATTCCGCCGGGCCCTTCTCTCCCGCGAGCTTCTTCAGCTTGTCGAAGTCCGCACGGCAGTATTCCTCCTTCTTCAGCGTGACGTTCCTGAACCCCGCGGAGAAATCCGCCAGCTCCCCGGCTCTCGCATCGCACAGCAGCGCCGCGAAGTACACCCCGTCGGAGTCCGGGGCGTGCTTGGGGATGGAAAAATGGCCGGACCTCTCCGCCGAGAGCGCCGCGCGCCTTTCGACGGCAAGCCGGAGCACGTGCGCGTCCCCGACCTTCGAAGTGAAGACCTTGAAACCCGCGTCGCTGCAGCGGTCGAAGACCTCCTGCCTGCAGTCGATGCTCAGCACCATGCAGTCGCCCTTCTTGAGCAGCCTCTCGGCCGCGAACGCCGCGGTGACGTCGCCCTCGATGACCTTCCCCCGGTCGCACAGCATCACCCGGTCGCCGTCGCCGTCGAAGGCGAATCCGACCGCCGGTCCCTCTGCCGTAATCCGCTTCAATTCGCCGAGCGTCTCGTCCTTGGGCTCGGGCGCGCGCTTCTCGAACAAGGGGTCCGGCGCGTTGAAGATGCTGTGCGGGAACAGGTGCTTGAGCGCGCACACCGCGCCTCCGCCGAGGTCGAACACGCCCTTGGTCATTTCCGGGATGCTGTCCTCGTACTCCCGCACCGCCTCGCGGTCGGCCTGCGGCAGGGGCAGGAGCTGGGACTGCTCCATCGCCACCGCGTCGAAGCGCCGCTTGAGTTCCGCCATCTCCTTTTCCGTCACGTAGGTCCTCGCGCGGAAGAACTTGGCGCCGTTGTACCCCGCCGGGTTGTGCGACGCGGTGAGCGAGAGACCTGCTTTCCGGGAGAGGAACGCCACCGCCGGCGTAGGCGCGTAGCCCAGAAACGTGACCTTGTGCCGGTATCCCGCGAGGAAGGCCTGCAGGAGCTTCTCGTTGTGCGGCCTGTAGTCCATGCCGACGGCAAGCGTCTCGAACATCTCCGCGGCAGCCGTGCCCAGCCGTAAAAACGCCTCGGGCGTCACCTCCTTGCCGTACTTACCCCGTATGTCGAGTTCCCGGAACATGTAATCTTGGCCCGTAACATTACCCTTTCTTAAACCTGTTTCGCTTTTAATGGGTTATTGCATTGTCGAGGAAATGAATGCGACTACTTGATCGAAGATTTGCTGCAAGGAAAGCGTCTGGTTCTCCCAAACGATTGCAACGTTTTTCAACGAAGGCATGCCGACAAACGATTCAAGCGGCGTCGTGACGTAATTGAAGGCCCAAGTCTGGTTGTCGAGAGTGGATGTCTTGTCGAATCTTCCTAAGTAATGCTGCTCGTTTTCGTTGACGATGTAGATTTGTTGGCTTGTAGAGATTGAGGCGTTCGGAGTGACGTTCTTAACTCCGTCTGCGATAGCATTCCTCGACTGATTTTCTATCCCGAATGTCCAGTTCTCCTGAGCGAAAGCTGAAAGTCCGTATACGTCGAAATACTTGCAGTTCCATTCAAAGTAGCCGTCTTCGACGAACGCGTTGAAAGTATGCGTCACAGTCAGGTTGTTATCGAAATCATACGACTGGTTGGCGTGCCATCCTCCGCCCCAATTACCCCACAATTCCACTTCGTCCAAGAAATAATTGCTGGACGCGTTACACGAAAAGTTCAGGAAATTCGAAGACAATTCAAGAGAACCATTTGAAGGGCTTGAAAGATTCACAGAAGGAACGGGGCCGGTGGGAACAATATTCACGCCGAAAATATAGCAGATGATTGGCTCAGACCAGTTCGTGTCCCTGCCGTCGCTTGCCTGCCGGTTCGTGCCGTTCACTGCAGCGCAGGCTTGATAGTATCCTCCTAGTTGGAAGTCCCACCAAGTGATGTTCTGCGTTCCCCACGGCCTGTCGGTCAAGTCCGTGATATTCCATGTGAAACCGGTGCGGTTGAGTTTTAGACCGGAAACGTTCACCAGACCGGTCCCACCATAGGGTTTCGCCTCGTCGTCGAAATCGCAGGAAAAGCTCGCGTTAGCCCACGCTAAGCTGCCGTTGCTCGTTGGCAAGTTTACTACCGTGTTGTTCGTGAAGGCCGCGCCAACCAAGTAACAGGCTTTGATGCTCGGACTGATTGTGTCCGCACCTTGGAGCGAGGTTGCGGTCGTCAAGCCTAGCCCGACGAAGTCGCATTTGCTGGTGTGGAAAAATCCGGTTTTGCTGTAACGGCCTTGCTCGGTTACGGCATAAATGTAGTCCGTGTTTTTTACCGGGTTAGTCTTCTTCAAGCCGACGGGACTGCCATCTGTGCAGGCATTCGTCGTATTCGACAAGTCGCACGTAACCCAAAGCGGAGAGCCAGCAGTTCCTATTGTCGTTATTCTTTTTTGAGCGCCGATGGCAGCGTAGGGATCGTTTGCCGTGCAGTGTATTGCGCAGCCGGAGTTGAGCCCGCAGGTGTCGTTTAAGTCCGTCCAGTTAAAGGAGTAGGATAGGTTTTCGGCGTCTTGCCCTGCCGTGTCCCCCATAATTCCATAGTTGACCGCGGCGGAGTCTCCAAATTGGCAGGAAATGATGCAGTTAGTTTCGTCTATCGCCTGCAAGTTTACCTGTTTTCCGCCGGACAGCGTCCCGCCGAGCTTGAACGCCATCCATACGACGCCGCTCTCTAGGATAAGCGCGTCTTCCTGCAACGGCAACTGCGATAGGATTGCATCGAAACGCCACCCCCACCCATCCGGCCAGCGCACGACCTTGACTTGCGTCCAATTGTAAATGGCGAGGGAGTCGTTTGGCGACGCGGAATGCACTCTGCCGTCCGTTCCCACGTAGTCAACTAGGTTGAATTCCGTCAAGTTGGCGAGGGCGACGGCAAGCCAAACGTCCTGCGGCGCGTTGTAAGCGCCGGTAGTGTTCAGTTCAATAGTCAAACTGATTAGATCGTCAGTGGCTTGTTGCGAGTGCTTGAAGCGCAGCGTATGCGTCTTGCCGCCTAGCACGATGGAACGGTTGCTTTCCATCCGCCAGTAGGAGGCGTTGTCGCTGAAGGTGTAGGTGTTGAAGCCTTGGAAGTCGTCCACCGTCAACGACGTGATGTTCATGCCGTTGATTACTGCGAGGCCGTAGCGGAACTTGTAGTAGCCCATGCGCTGCACGGCTTCTTCGATGCCTTGCCCTTCCGTCGTCGCCAACTGCGCGTTGCCACTCGACGCATTCAGCCACGTCTGATTACTTATCGTACCGTCGTTCCATGCATGGTAGAAGACGCTGCCGTTGTATGAACTTGTTTCCAAGCCTATAGGACTCGATTCAGCGTTTAGAATGGGAAGGAAGCTTAGCGTTAGCCAGAGGCAAGTGGTTAATGAAACTGATTTAAGCGCCATATTTCCACTTTTTTTCACTTAACTTTCGCCATTTATACTATGATTTCTATCGTTTTGCTGTCAAAAAAACCGTTTGCCGATGCTTGGGCAGTTACGTTGAAACTTCCTGGAGAAGTATAGTTGTGGTAGACGAAGACTTGAAGCGTCTCGCCAGGCGTTAATGTGGCGTCGTATATTGACGATTCGTTGTTTTGCCCGGTTTGAAGTGCCCAAGACACGTTGGCTAAAGTACTGTTCCACGAGTTCTCAATGTCGAAACGAAAAACGCGTTCAGTTCCTTCGGCATACACTGGTTCAAACCTGGTTATCCATAGGGGCTTGGTTATTGTTACTTCGATCGTTTCGGTCATATTGCCAATTGCTGGATTGGATGTCTTGTAAGCATATGCAAAGAAGGTATAGGTCTTGTTGGCTTCGCCCGTGGCATTGACCGCCCAAGACACGTTCTGGCACGCGTTTTGGCTGAGGGAAATCGTGGTCGGATTCTGGTTCGTTGTATAAAACGGTTTCGCGCCGGTGATAGGCGAGACCAGGCTTTTCGATTCATCCGTCATTGAAGGCCCAATAAATATTTTGGGGGAAGTGTTGTACAGGTTAAAAGTTTCGTTCCATGCCCACAAGTCGTCTAGGAAGACGTTTGGGCCGCCGTCGTATGCGTGTTGAATCCATATTTGGCTCAGCGTATCCGGTGCTTGAGCCGCCAGGCCCGTTTGTTCGTATTGGAAGCCGTAAGACGTGTCGTTGCTTACCTCGAACTCGATTTTGTTGTTTGCAAACGATTGGTTGATGAACAACGAGAATTGATACCAACTATAGCGGCTGTTTGTCACGCCGGTAGTACCTCCAGTTTGCCAGCAGAGCGTTGCGGCGGAACAAGTTCGGAAGACGTAGCTATTATGACCGTGACCTCCTTCCATGCCGCGGTTAAGGCTGGCGTTTATGATTCCGATGCCTCTTGCCCATTGGTTTGAAGTTCCGTCGGTCCTGAACCAGCCGCGGAAGTAAAATGGCGGGGTAGTGACGTTGCGGGTTAGATTCTTCATCAAGTTATGCGTGATACTGGCAGTCCAGTTGAATGCGGCTGCCATCGTGGAAACGCCGGCGTAATCCCCGCTCACGGCCAAGAACGTGTTGTTTGCAGTGAAATTCATTAGATTTGATGGTTCGTTATAACGGTACCAGCCGTCAGTATCGTTTATCCATGAGCCTACCGCGTAATTGTCGAACGTTGCAACCAAGTAGAGTACTGAGTAGCCCGTTGGCGGTACCGCAAAAGAGTTGTTATCATAGAGGTAAAAAGTTTGGTTGAGCTTCTCGGTAGTATTGGCTAGGAACGCGATTTGGCACCAGCGTTGCCCAGGATCCGAGGTAGTAGTATCGTTTGCCACGACGTTGAGCGTGCGCAACCCGATTCCTGTTGCGGTAGTCAATCTTAAATCTATTGTACAATTTTGCGATGGTACTTGCAAGTCTGTGACGTTTACCAGAAAAGGAGAGTTTACTCGCGTTTCTGAGGTGTTTAGGGTAAGTGCTTTTCTTGTCTTGAAGCTTGAATTCCACCACGCCCAGGGAGGATAGTATATGGATTGTGTTTCTGATGCGTTCATTGGATACGTCAAGTAGGCCGTATTGTATAGTGTGAAATTCACGTTCCAAGCCCAGATATCGTCTACGCGTACGTCGATGTTGGTGTATCCGCCCTGCAGCCACACGCGTGTAACCAAATCTGGCGCCACTCCGGCGAAGCAAGGGATTTCGTAGGTGAAGTTGTAGAAGGTCGAGTTCTTTATCTCGTATTCGCATTTGTTGGACGCGAAGGATTGGTTTATGTATTGGGTGAACAAAAACCATGAATTGTATTTCACTGGGGCGGTTCGGTAACTGTTGGTAGACCAGCACCCGCCTGTTGCCGAGCAAGGGGTGAAAAACGTGCCGCTCAGGCCCTGTCCGATTTCTCCAACGCCAGTTGTTACGCTGTTGTTGATTATGCCGATGCCGTGCGCCCAATTTCCGCCGCTGTCGCCAGATTGCCAATAGAACGCCTTGAAGTATATCGGCTGCGCGGACACGTTGACAGTCAGGTTCTTGGCGAAAAAACGGGTGGCTCCGCTTCCCGAGTAGTTGAAGATTGCACCGTTGGAGATCACACCCGGCCACGCCGCTATAACCGCAGTAGTGCTTGAAGCCATCAAATTTGTCTCGGTAACGGCAGAGTCAGCATACCAGCCGTTTGTTCCGTTGATGAGCTGGTTGTCGGAGTATTGGTCGAAGGTCTCCACGAAATATAACTTATCGTATCCAGTCGGTGGCACGGCGTACGAGTTATTGTCGTAGATCCAAAATGTGTTGTTTCCGGCAGTAGTGTTTTCGATGAAGGTTATTTGGCACCAGCGCGAGCCTATGGGAGGAGTAGTCGTGCCATTGGAGACGACGGCGAGGGAAAAGACTTCCGTATCGGAGTTGTTCGTCAGCCGCAAGTCAATGGAGCAGTTCCGTGATGGCACGCTCAAGCCCGTTACGTTGACGAGGAATGGTGAGCGTGTGCGTGCTTCGGATGTGTTGATGATGAAGCTCTTGCGTTCGAGGAACGAGGAGTTCCACCAAGCATATTCGGGGAAGTCGAAGCCCGCGAATCCTACTATGTTATCTACAGCGCTCTCGCCTATAGTGGCCTTCTTGTGGCCTTGCACCTTGATTTTCATGCACTCTTTTCCGTTTATCTTGAAGCCTTGTGGCTCGAACGGAACCCACTTGCTGAGATCCTCTTGCTGAGTGACGTATTTCTCGACGAGCGAGTAGTGAGGCGTCTCGTTGGTGCCGTCGTTTACGAAATATGACTGGTTGTAGGTAACATTCTGTACGTCTGCTTGCCATAGATACACTTTGCTGGCAAGGAGTTTGCCGTTGTTCTCTTCTTTGAACGAAACGTTGAAGCCGCCAACCCCTTCAATGAAGTGGTTGTCGGACTTCGGATTGCACAACTCGTAGACGCTGAACGGCTTTGTAAAGGCGTGTGGATCGCTTTCATTATCCAAGTAATGCAAGAATTCGTTCTTATCGAAGCCATTTGTAGTCGTTTCCGCAACCCGGCTCGCTTCTGGTAAAGTTGTCGGTTGAGGGTCTAAGCTTACTGTGACGCTTCCGCAATCGGCGTTGTAACAGCACACTTCGGTGGTGACGTTGAAGAACTCGTTTTGCGTAACGTTTGTGTCGCCTGTCGGAGTAATCAAGCGAGTTCCTAGCCATGGAAGTGGTGGCGTATAGACGCAATTGGCATTGCATAATCCTTGTCCTGCGGGTAGGCCGTTGCATTCGACACAAGCAGTACAGGTTGAATCAAAGGCGGAGGAACGGCAAATGTTGTCCCCCCTATCTTCGCCACTGGCAGTGGCCGTGCACTTGTCGGCAAAATACGTCTGGCCTGCCGAACAGGTGACAATGTTATCGCCAGTCGTCTTTCCGTCGCATAGAGGCTGCGTGCAAGAGCAGCTAGTATCGGTGCATTCGAATACGGTCGTAACGTCTTGGTAATTGCACATGCTACTGCACTCGTCTTCGTAGTACGTGATTCCCTCGCACTTGTTCAAGTCATCTCCGACTTGGCGCTCGTCACAATCCGCTATGCCATTGTCAGTAGAATACTCGCAGTAGCTCGGTTCTTGGCCATCAAAATAAGTGCTATATGGAGAAAAACACCAGTTGTCATCATGTAATCCTTGCCCATCGCTGTCACAATAGTTTGAATAGCATTCAGAATCCGCCGTGCAGGGGTAATCACCATCAGCAGCTTTAACTGTAACTATTTTAACGTCAGAATTTGAAACTGTGCCTCCTAGAGTAGTTGCGCCATTTGCAAGCATTGTTATGGATTTACTTCCAGTGGTGTCTCCCCTTAATGTAAAATGCCTTGTATCTGCGCTTCCACCCGCGTTTAAGTCTCCAATAGTTTCTTTATCGGCGTCAGTACCATCGAGCGTTCCCGAAATAACTGAAACTCCAGAAGTTGCGCTTAAGTAGGAACGAAAGTCATATCCGAAAACACCATTCATTAAAATTGTAGCAATCGCGTCGAAAGTGTAGCCTCGGGGAATTACGGTTGAATTCAAATTTAACGAAACAGAGAGAGATGGAGTAGCTATTTTTTTAATTGTCTGCCATTTTATCGCAAATCTTTGGCTGCCCGAGGCGCCCTCCAAGTCCCTAGCTCTAACATGC
This sequence comes from Microcaldota archaeon, assembly GCA_043806595.1. Taxonomy (GTDB): domain Archaea; phylum Micrarchaeota; class Micrarchaeia; order Norongarragalinales; family SBBD01; genus JAZDGU01. The sequence goes on along the minus strand of JAZDGU010000029.1, from coordinate 76,999 downwards.
AATTCCCAAGTCCCCGCAACAAGTTGCCCAGAGGGAATAATGTATTTTTCAACATTATTGATAATATCATCATCGACAGTATACTGAAGCGTCGTACCGTTAGGATACTTTAAATAAAGATCCAAATCATTCTTCAAAGGTTCTGAAATCAAAACATCGCCCGGAGGGTCGGAATAAACCAAAGTAACTTCCAGTCTATCGGCCCCACTTGGCACTGATGGAGTCCACCATACATCTTGGTAATATCCCGACCCTGGCTCGCCCACGATTTCTGTATTGAGTTGATCGTCGTATTCGTCGTTTAACTTATATATAGTCCTGTACGCGTCGATTCTTCCCCAACTTAAACTAATATTTTTAGAATTGGTTGTACTTCCACCGACAGTCGAACCGACAATGAATGCCTTAATTGATTCTGGATAGATATTTGTCCAACCGTGGTTTACTGCGTATAGTTGAATAATTTGAGCGCAAAGAGCCGCTACGTGAGGTGCAGACCAGCTGGTTCCCCAACCACTCTCATAAGAACTCGGTAACTTCGTTGACGTAATATCTGATCCTGGTGCCAAAACGTCTGGCTTCATTCTTCCCTCAATTGTTCCCCTCTGGCTAAAATTCAATACATACAAACTACTTGAATCCGCGAACACCCCTCCACTTCCGCCCACGTTATTTGAAGTAGTAAAATCAGCAGTTGCGCCGACGGTAATAGCATTTTTTGATGTGCTTAATGATGAAACCATTACATTTTTTCCATCGTTTCCAACCGCCGTTACAATTGATACTTCTTTGCCCAAGCTTCCTCGGATGATATCATCCATTTTTTGAGCGGTCAACGAATATTCTCCGTGCGGTTCAACGAATGGAATCCCCCAACTAATGCTTATTACATCTGCGGACCACGGACCGGAGTAACTTGCATTGTTACCTGGGTCTATGATATTACGCCACATATCATTATACCATGGCTCAGGTCCTTGAGGGACCTCGCTTGAATCCAGGTATCTTTGAATCACTAAGGTAGCCTTGTCAGAGATTCCGCGAAGGCTTCTTCCTGAATAGATTCCAGACCCCGAAATTATCCCGGCAACCCGTGTACCATGGCTGCTCCCCTCCGCTTCAGGATTAGAATCGTTTCCCACGTAGTCCCAAGCTGCGTATTTTGCAACAGAGGAAAAGAAGGGGTGATTAAATTGAAGTCCACTATCAATGATTCCCACGGTGACTCCCGAAGTATCGAAATACGGCCACACGTTCTGAGATGCGATAACGCGTGAACTTGTGTCAATGTACGTTGTTGCAGATCGGGTATAGTATTCAAGCCATTTGACAAAATTGAGTTCAGAAAGGTTTCCAATCAGGCTCGTGTTCGTGGTAAACGTGGCGGAAGTAAAGTTCGTGTCATTAGAAATCACAATATTCGAATAATTACTAAATTCGTCTTGTTGCAACGGGTTCAGGCCTTCGAAGAAAACTATTGTAATATTAAGAGGGGTTGTCGAATTTGAATTCGTATAATTATCGAGGTTACTGCTCAATTTTTTTACAGGATCTAGAATACTTATCCATCTTACAAACGGGTAAGATTTGGTTTCTAATACCCGCAGGGGAAATTTTGCAATATACGTATGATCAGCTAAACTGCCCAATAGAGTTACATTATCGTCGCTCAGATTTTGTATTTCGGCGTCAGATGGATCGCCGCCAAGAGAATTAAACTGAACCAAAACGTATACCCTGTCAAGGGTTAAATCCAATGATAAGAAATATTCGTTTATTTCAGAGCCAGTCATAGCATTTGGAGTAAAGGCGCCACGTTTTAGTTTGATTTGATAAGAAATATCGTTGTTCCCATAAAACTCAGATTCATTCAGATATATTCCATTATCAATTGAAGAGTTAGTAGTGAAATTTTCAGCTCGACTTGCATCGAGTAAAAGAAATAGGAAAAAAATTGCTAGATAATATTTATGAATGAAACAATGCACTGGTTATAACCTTTTTCATGATTCTTTGGGAGACCAAGTAGGGAATCCTCCGAAATCGGTCAAATTTACTATGCCCTTGCTATTTATAGCAATTATAGAAATACCACTTCCAAAATCGCCGGCGCTGTTGCTGAACGCAATCCAATCCCCCTTTGGAGACCATGCTGGTGAAAACCCGTTTGTCATGAATTCGTCTTCCATCGTTTTAAGATTCAAAACGCGAATGCCACCGCGAACGTAGGCTATTTTTTCCCCATCTGGCGACCAAGCGGGTTCATCGCCTATCACGAGAACCCTATCGCCCGTACCATTGATGTTTATGAGGGAAATTTTGGAGGCTTCAAATGCAGCACTTGCAGTCACGTAAGCAACCATGCTGCCATCAGGTGAAACGTCGGCGTTTCCAATCAAAATTTTATCAAGAATGACTTCATGAGTACCGGTTGCTAAGTCGATCATCCGCAGGTTTCCATTTCTCCACCAACCTCGTTGTGTAAATACGAGGCTGTTTTTCCCCGGAACCCAGTCGGGAGCAAAACCGGGGGTTACAAGCGTTTTCCCCGTTCCATTGATATTGATAACATAGATGTTGTTTCGCCCGTATGCGATTCTTTGGCCATCAGACGACCATGCCGGATATTGGCCTTCAGGATATCCTGCGTCAAATAACTTTGTAATATTTGACCCATCTTTATTCAAAACGTATATGGATCCGTTATCGTAGAACGCAAGCTTATCTACACTTTCTAGAATTGGCGTGCTGCATTGGTTGTCAATGCATTGTTGTTCAGGATTGCATTCGGAGTCGGCACAACACTCGTAAGCCAAACACTGGTGGTCAACGATGTGATGGCAATAATGGTCACAAGAAAAGTTTTCACAGGTATAGTTGATGCACTGCTGCTCAGCAGCGCATTCACGATTGTTACTGCATTCCCAAGTTTCATTTGAATATGTTCCACCCGCCGGAGTAGCAATTCCAGAAGTGATAGGAATTTGCGTTATTGGGACGGAAATTTGGCTCTCGGAAAAAGAGTCTTGGCTTGTGACGAATGCTATAATGGATGAATTGCTTAGCGAAATAATTTTTATAATAGTTGAGAATTCTGTCGGTTCATTAGCCTTCAAACTTCCTGTCCAGCTTTGTTTTCCTTCAACTAATTCGATTCCAGCTGGAAGAACAATATTGACTTTTGTGTTAGGCGAGTCAGAAGAAGCCGACAGTTTTACGTTCAGGGTAGTTTCTGCTTCCAGTTGCGGAGTTTTATCGAAAGTCATACTCAATTGTATTTGAGGATTCGAAGAAGGAGGAGCTTGTTGAGTAGTCGAGAAAAAGAAAACCGCTACGACAATCGTTAAAGCAAGCCCGCCAAAAAGTGCTATCTTTCCAATCTGCATGCCCACGATTTCCCCCGAATAGGCTGCAGTTAAACTATTTATTAAAGCTATCGGGGAGCGGAGGTAAATACTTGGCTTATTTTATCGCAATCCTACTTCTGTAGCTCGCCGAGGGTTTCCGTAGTTACTTTTCGGAGCAGTGCATGGTAGTAGGCGATGATGGGTGGCTTCTTGATGATATATCTGCCCCTGCTGACCTGTTTGAGGACATTCAGCTTCACGAGCCGACCGACGTACGGGGGAGAGACGCCGAGCCGGCTCATCTCCGAGCTTTTAATCGGCGACTTGTTGCTTTTAACTATTTTCAGGAAGCTTATGATGTCGTTATCCGATGCGTTTTCGAGCTCGTGGCTCAGCCATGGCTTTCCGATTTCAAGGGCGGCGTTCGTCGATTTCTCCACCCTTTCAGCGCCTATCCGCGTTCCTTCGGCATAGCTTGCGCTCGCGATGCATTGAACTAGATAGGGATAGCCGCCCGACAGCTTTTGAACCGCGTGAATGCCGCTTTCCTCCCAGAGGGTCGTGCCATCCCGAAGCGGCTTTTCAAGGACTTCCCGCGTCTCTTCGACATTGAATTCCCCCAAGTTGAAGCTGGCTCCTGAAAAAATCCTGGCAATCGGTGAATAGTCCTCGACAAGCCTAGACTCGAATTCGTACCCCCCGGAGACGACGAGAACGACCGGGGTCTCGTTCTGTTCCTCTACGATAGTCTTGAGTTCCCCGAGTGCTTCCGGGGACAGGTGGTCGGCGTCGTCGATTTCGATTATTATCAGTTCAACGTTTTCGAGGTTTTCCGCAAGTTGGCGCCACTTGAGGAAGGGCGTCTTCTGCTTCCAATCGTCATTGATTGCGAATTCTATGTTGAAGATTTTTGCCGACTTGATTTTATCCGGCAGGCCGGTTAATTTGTCCAGTGCGGTTTTCCTCTGCTCGATTCCTTCTAGCAGGCTTTCCACAATGATTTGGTACAGCTCCGCGTCTGACGTGGTCTTGCCCAGCCGACGGTAGAGCACAAGGATGTTGTTCAGCGGCTGTCCTTCCTCGGGCGTGACCATGCTCCTTATCTTATTGAGCACGCTTGTTTTCCCCACGCCGCGATATCCATACACGAGCACGCCGCCGGACTGTCTTTGCTCCCTTGCTTTTTCTATCCTTTCCTTCACGGTTTCAAGGATATGCTTCCTTCCACCGAAGAAATCGGGTTTTGCGGGGCTTTGGGGGTCGTAGGGATTGGTCATTCAAACCACATGACTAAACTCAAGATACTATCGTTAATTAATATTAATTAATGTTTCTATTCGGTTTCTTGCCGAATACTACGATTTCATGCCGAATATTGCCGTCTTGTGAAAAGACGGGACCCTGCCAGGAAGCGCGCTTGGCATCCCTATCCGGTTTGTTTTATCCCAAATAGGCTGTTTAGGAATCGTATTATTCCGTTGATGAAATCAGCTAGGTTTTCCGTCCAACCTTTTTGTTCATTATTTTTTGTTGTCGGCTGCGGGATCATTGTTGGGTTCGGGCTTGGTGTAGTTGTGGGGGTTATTGTTGGGCAGGGTTGGAATGTACAATTCGGTTCGGTACGGTATGCGCGGGTGCCGTCTGGGCATTGGATTGATTCATTGGGGCAGGGGGTTGGCGTCGGTGGCGGTACGTTCTTTACCTGCAGGTTTCCAGGGCTTTTTTCTATGCGGACTATTGCGTAGGCTTCAAGGCCAAATCCCCCTGGATACAGTTTTGTTAGCGTGACGGTTAAGTTGTCGAGACTTGGTTCCGAGTGCGTTTGGTCCTCTTCTAATCCAAATTGCTTTATCACGTTTGCATCGTTTCTGGATATTTGGACCGAAAGTCGGTTGGGGCTAGGGTATCCTCCCCATGCCCTGCCTGCAAGATCGTAAATGAAAACCCGATATTTTGATGACAGGACGACAGAATCCCCCATGAATACTTTTCCTTCAAAGACATGGCCAACATAGTGTGCTTGGTGGTATGAATTATTATCTAATGGATTTTCGGAGGAAGTATTGGCTTTTGAATATAGGTTTATCTCGGCTTTCATTTTGGCATTGGCTTTGTTCTTTAAAATGGAAAACAGGCGAATAGCCAGATCGTTTGCTTCGGGAATGAATACCGTGCCCTCTGATGAGTTTATCGGCATAATCGTTATTACCGTGCCGTTTTCGTACCCTATAGCAAGCCCCGTTGCCTGCCCGTTCTGTGGTATTCCGGCGGGGAATCCCCTTTGTTCGAGGAATTGGACGGCGTATCCTGAAGAGAAGTTTACCCATTCTCCAGCTTGAAGAGTTCCGTTGAATTCTTCATGTGTGCTGTAAGTTGGGTACTGTTGAAAATATGGTTGAGCGCAGGCATTTGAAATGCAGTCTTTTGGGGAGGGGGTGGGGGGTGAAGATGGGGTCGGTGGCGTGTTTAGGGCGCGGGTTTTACCGGTTTTTGAGGTAATGGATGCTATTACATATGCTTCCCGCCCCCAGTCTCCTGGGAACATGTTTTTTATCGTAATGCTCAGGTTGCCGGCGTTTGGCTCGTTGTGGCTTGTATTGTTATGAATTGAAAATTGTTTGAGAACGTTTTCATCTTTCCCAAAAATCATGAATGAACTGCGGGAGTTACGGTTGGTGTCCTCGGGTGCACCGCCAGCAATGTCGGTCAGCTGGATCCGGTACCCCGACGAAAAGACAACGGAATCGCCGACCGTCAGGGGGCCCTCGTAGAGTTGGTCTACCTGGAAAAGTGGATAATTATTCTCAGAAGGATTCAGGTTAAAGATGATTGAGGCGGGCATATCCGTGTTTTCCGAGATAATGTGAACATTTAGGTGCGCATCCTCGTCCGTAGTCCCTCCAAATGCGGAGAGTATTGTGATTGATAAGTTGCGGGCTTGTTCGACAACTCGCGTACCTTCGTATTGGCTCGCGTATGCTCGAGCTGCGGTAGGCCCCTCTCCTCCGATTGTGAAAAAGGCTCGAATAAATGGGTTTGTCGGCGGTTCCTCGTATGCTGAATATTCGGTTAGACCATCTAACTGAATCCAGTATCCTGATGAAAAGAGGACATTTTCTCCGACTTTCAATGTGCCATTGAACACTTCGTCTGCGGTATATGCATGGGTGGCAGCATTAAGCATGGAAAAGAACAGCAAACCCCACGTTAGCCGATTCATTTGTTTTCTATAACTATTTGGCGCCGATATATAATATCAGCTATATCGGCCGGGTTTTCCACTTCCAGCCCGAGCTTGCTGTTTCTCCTTTCAAGCTTCCGCAAACCCCCACTTACTGCGTAAATGCCTTGGTTCTTTGCTTTTGGGGCATTTACTTGCGTCGCGGTACTAGCAGTTTGCAGGTTGTCCACCGCGGCGAGCATTTCCCCTACGCGGCATTCGCTCTTTTTTGTGCAATACTTTTGAGCGCATGAATCAAGTATTCTACTGTTCCCATTTGGGCCGGGAGCAATACAAAGAGATTATGGTCTGGGCGGTTGAATATTTCGGGCTGCTGCAAGAACTTGGCTACTTCAGAGTCTTGTGCCGATAATGTGCGGACGGCGGGCGTAAGTTGTTTAATTGCGCGTTGTGGGCTGCCATAGATTCGGGTTGCAGCAGATATCGCATTTTTTGACAAATCTTGGCGTTCATATACTTGAAGAAGTAACCGCTTCAATTCTTTTTTTTGCCTAGGAGTGCCGGTTGTCGCCGATGCTATTCGTCCTAGCGTAAAGTGTAATATTTTTTTCTTTATTCTTTTGTATTTGGCTACTGCATCCGGCTTTCCATCTAGTAATTCGTCTAAATCATAGGGCTGTTGGGCATAGAGCCTATTGACCTTTCTTCTGGTTTCGTTAAAGAATTTTCGGCTGGAAATGTTTACTTCTGGTGCTCGCATTGCTTTAACGTTTACGGCCCGACGGTTTTTGAGAGCTTCCAGATATATTTTTAGTCCGTCTTGGTGGGCCGTGATGTTTGTCAGCCTGTCGGGGAAGCGGTCATGGAGTTCGCGGTATTGCGGGCTTTTTAGCAGGTCTTCTTCCATGGCGTAGGAGTAGATTGCGACCTTTACTTTCGGGTGGCGTTCAAGCACTTCGCGCGCGACCGAAAGTCCGGTTACCGGCATTTTTACTTCAGCTTGGGTTGCGAGCTGGAGCAGTTGCCTCGCGTTTGGCTCGCTTGGATCTGCGTCCCTCATGAATTTCAGCGCCTGCTGTTCCGAGCGGCCTTCCATGACGTAGCGCCGCATTGCTTCGTTGGGCCACCTGATGCGGCTGAGGTCGAATGTGACGTGGTCGGTGAGCTGCCAGTCGATGATTACATGGGTAGGTTTGTGCGCCCGGATTTCGCCTGGAATATCCAATGGGAACTTGGCCGGGGCTGCGGTCATCCCATGTTCCCCTATGGTGTTGGTAATCAGTTGCCTTACGCCAGGCTCGTCGTGGACAACCAGCAGTTTCGGCGGCATACTTGCCTTTTCCCCTACTGGAAATAAAAAGCCCCTGCAAAGCGCGGTTTTCCATCCATCGCGCCGAGCTCGCAGTGTTCGACTTCTGCACTCTCGGGGCGTTCCATCTTAAGCCTTTTCCCTCGTACTGCGATTGCTCGGGCCGCTACTTCGTTGCGCCTCCCGCTCCTTGAGTCACTGTCGGGTTCACGCGTAGTCCGCGAGGCTGAATTGTTTTCTCTTGTCGCCCTCGAAGATGCTCTCGATTTCGCTTGCCTTGCCCCTTTCTTGTAAGAAAGGTGCGATGGCGCCGCGCCAAAGAACAATTTGCCTATTCATGCGTAATCTGCCAGACTGAACTGCTTCCTCTTGTCGCCCTCGAAGATGCTCTCTATCTCCTTCTCGATGAGCAGCAGCCTCTGCTTGAGGTAGACCGGCAGGTTGAACCGCTCGGCCAGTTGCTTTGATAGGTTGAGGTATTTTTTAATCCCGCCCTTGTTGATCGTCAGCAGCAGCTTGCCGCCGCACTTGGTGCACTTGCCCTGCAGGGGCACGCGCCTGAACTTCCTGTTGCAGTCGACGCAACGGAACTGCTGCTTGCTGAACTTGTGCAGGTTGCCGTAGAGGTCCGGCAGGAAGTGGGAGAGGATTATCTTCTCGGCGGCGTTCTGCGAGTCCACGGCCCTGATTTTTCCCATCAGCTCGAGCTCGATTTCGACCTTCTCCCGCATGTTCGTGAGCTGGACGTATTTCGTCTCGATCGGCCCCTCGAGCGCCGCCTCGTGCGTGTACCCCAGGCCCTCGTACTGCCCCTCCGTGTTCAGCCGCTTTGCCACGGTCTCGATGGCGACCTCGCCCGGCGACGCCATGTTGAGCGTCGCCTCGTAGAACTCGAGCGGGTACGACGACGCGGAGTCCATGGCGTGCGCCTCGTCGTCGATCTCGTTGGGGTCGAGGAGCGTCGTAAGCACGAGCGGCGCGTCCATCTTGCCGCCGCGCGTCTCCGGCAGGTAGAAGGTCGAGAAGTTGAGCAGCGCGTCCACGAGCAGGATGAACGATATCTCGTCCCCGTCGGCGTTCCGCCTGCAAGCGCAATGCAGGTACGGATGGGCCATCAGGCCGCGCATGTTGCTGAACCCGATGATGCGCCCGAGTATGCCAGCTGAGGTGTGCGGCGCGATGGAGACCACGAGCTTCCCGAGCAGGTCGCGCGGCGTCTTGGCGTTGTAATACGGCTGCAGGCCGTACTCGTAGACGAGCAGGTCGTCGGCAAAGCACGCGACTCGGACGAGGTATTCGGACGCGTAGTCCGAAAGAATGACGTCCTGAGGCTTGAGTTCTACGACCTGCGTATCCGTGTTCAGCGGGAGGCCGTCCTTGTCCTTCTCATACCCGAGCGCCTTCGCGTCCTCCACGGTTATCCCGGACTCCTTCGGCACGAAATGGGTCACCGGGATTTCGGTGCCGTCAAACCTGCATGTGCCGTCCCTGAAAACCGACAGGCGGTGCTTGGCGCGCAGGATGCCCTTCTCCAGCAGCTCCGGGGTCTTGGTCGCGGAAATCAGGCCCTGCACGCCCTTGACCTCCTCGGGCCGAAAGCCGGCCTTTCTCACGGCCTCCTCGAATGCAGATGCAAAGTCCACGACCTGCATCTCCGAAGACTTCAGAGAGGAATTGCAGTGCCTGCACTTGGTCTCCTTGAACGGCGAAATCTTGGCGCACTTGGGGTTGGAGCACACCTTCCTCCTTTCGGCCCTCTCGTTGCACGACGTGCATGTCCTGCCGAACACCCTGCGGCCGCAGATGGGGCAGACGTTGATCTCCGCCTCGACCTCGATTTTGCCGTTGCTCTTCTCCTTGAGGGTCTTGAGCGCCTTCACGAGCCCGCGGGTCTTCCCGCCCCATTCGCCGATGGGGAAAAGCGAGTGCACGGGCGGCTTCATCTTCCTTTCCTTGGACTTCTCCGGCCGCCCCATGCTCCCCCCGATGTATATGCCGGCCTTCCTCCTGAGCTTGACCCCGGAGGACGCTTCGAGGACGTGCAACGCGTCCTTGTCGCCTGCGAATGCCGCGTTGAACCTCTGCATCGAGAGCGAGCGGTCGTGCACGAGCCCGAGGGTCTTGAGCACGGCGTTCGCGTTCTCCTTTTCGAACTTGACGTGGCCGGCCTCCACCTTGTGGGGCACTCCCAGCCGCTCCAACAATTCCTTGCCCTTCCCCTCCAGCGGCGCGGCGTAGCCCTTGAAGTCGAACCACTCGAACACCAGCCTGCCCTTGCACAGCCATTCAGCAAGCTGCCTCAGCTCGTCGGCGTCCAGGTCGTGCCAGAAATACGTGTATTTCGGCGCAAGCGGCACCCCGTGCCTCTGCGAAAGCGCGAAGGCCTCGTCCGCAGGCATTGACTTCAGTTCCTCCGCCGTCTTCTTCACGCCCTTCGCCGCAAGCTCGAGCGAATACCACTCGTCGCACCATGCGGACGGCACGAGCGGGTGGTTGGCCTTCAGAAAGTCGCCGTAGTTGACCAGCAGGTCCCCCACGAATAGGATCTTCTCCACGCGCCCGCGCACGTCGTACGCCTCCTCGACGGAGTCCACCTGCCTTACCTCGCCGTCCTGCAGCCTGACGACGGGCCCGTCGACAGCCGAGCACGGCGTGACGATGCACCCCTTCCCCGGCCTCTCGATCTTCATCTGCGTGCCGATCGCGAGGAACTCGTCGAGGATGACCATAGTCGCGGGATGCACAGCCTTGCTGGCGATTCCCGTGAACCTCGTCCTGCCGTACCTGAGCCTGAAGCCGCCGGGGCGCATCGGATACGCGAATATGGGCCTGCCCCCGACGATTTCCTCGATGAACTTGTCCACTGGCTTGAGCTCCGTCCTCTGCTCGCCCTTTTTCGCGACCTTGATGAGCTTCTCCAGCCACTGCCACTGCAGCCCCGCCTTCTTGCTTATCTTGAGAATCTTCGCGGCCTTGAGGCAGACGCCCTCGCTCAGCACGAGGCACATGCCCCCCCGCACCCTGTCGCTGTCGACGTTGAGCGTGCCCTTGTTGACGTTCACCTCGTAGTCCTCCGTCGGGTCGCCGGTGATGCACACGGGGCAGTTGGCGGCGATGTGCCTGACCTCCTCCTCCGTCGGCACGTACTGCCCTGCGCGCGTCTTTATCGCGTAGAGGTTGCTCTCCTCGACGTACCTGTCGCTCTCCGTCGCGGTCGCGCGGTAGTCGCCGATGCCGAGCAGCCTCCTCCCGTGGTCGGCGAGCAGTAGAGTGAACGCCTGTCCCGTGCCTCCCGCCCCCCTTATCGGCCCCGAAAAATACACCGCGGCATAATCGGTGCCGTCCGCATTCCTCTTCAGCTTCACCTTCGTGATTCCCTCGATGGGCGCGGACACCACGCCTTCCGTGAAAAGCGCCAGCCCCGTCCTGACCGCCTGCTCGAGCAGCCTTTCCTTCCTCTCGTATTCCGTCTGCACGCCGCCCATGTCCGTCGGCAGCCTCTCCTCGAGGATGTCCCGGCTGACGACGAACGCCGCCTCGGCCCTGCCGGACTCCGCCTTGAGGATCTCTCGGATGCGGTCCGCGACCCCCGGCGGCCCAACGAGCCCTTCAACCCGCGAGGCGATGTCCTTGGCGGGCTTGATTTCCACCTCGTCAGCCGGGTCGAGCCCCCTGCTGCGCGCCTCCTGCGCCGCCTTCATGCCGCGCGCGAACTCGGCCTCGATGGAGGCGAAGTACTTCTGCATTTCCGGCGAGGCGATTGGCATGTCTTATCCCAACTTATGTACCCGCATTATGAGCGAGGAAACCATCGTATCTAACGCATAAACTGAATGCCAAATATTATGAGATACCGGGCCGACAGTACCAACAGGCGTCCGGTCGACGTGTCCAAATAGCCTCACATGCGCCATTTGATATTTCGTTAACAACCCATTGGCTTCATCGGCTCCGCCCGTTTTTTTCATGAATTCCCGCAAATCGCCATCGGAAATGTTCATTGCAATGCTATCTCCCACATGTGAAGCCTTGAGGATGGGCGGATTCCCGAATGCCTTCTGGAAGGTAACGGCGAGGATTTTCTTGTGCATTCTTGGTGCGTCGATGGACGCCGTGGTGCTTCTAATCCACTTGGTCAGCACCGCCCTGTTCTGTTCGGCATTGGCCACGGTGTGGGGTTCGCCCCGCAAGAAGTTTTCCCGGTAGGCATTCCACTCGAAATTGACTTTCTTCAAATCGACTGGATTGTCCGCGTTCATCCTTTCGAGCATTTCCCGCGTTTCCCTGACGAGCCTTTCAGGGTTCAATTTTCTTGCCGGCATTTTTTCACCTTTCACTTGAAGTTGAGCACTTGGACCTTTCCCGTCTTGAGAGAGTAGACGGGCAGCTGGCACGGCGTCGGGATGTGCCCCATGCGCACCTGGTAGTCGGTGCGGTCCTGCCACGTGCCGGAGTTCACGATGAACGTGCCGTTGTAGTCCTCGATGTAGCCCGTCTTGTGCACGTGCCCGAAGTGGAATATGTCGGGCGTCTCGTCGATGACCATGTAGTCCCTCTCCTCGGGAACAATGGCGTCCTCCCCGTAGAGGGGGCAGAGGTGCCTGCGCTGGAGCATGAACACGCCCATTATCTCCGGCCTCTCGTAGCCCTGCTTGAGCGCCGCGGAGTGGGCGATGAGCCCGTCGATGCTCGTGCCGTGGTACATGAGGTGCTCGAGGCCGTGGACGAGATGACGCGAGGGGTTGCCGACGAAGTGGATGTTCCCAAGGCCCTTGACGCTTTCCGTGAACTCCGCTGGCAGCGCCGGCTGGGGCTCGGCGAGGCGGACGCCGTCGTGGTTGCCGGGGCAGACGATGGCCTCGATGTGCTCGGGGATGTTCTTGAGGAACTCGCCGAGCATCTCGTACTGCGTGTAGATGTCCTTGGTGACGAGCTGCTTCTCCTGCGTCGGGAACACGCCGATGCCGTCGACGAGGTCGCCCGCGACGGAGACGTATTTTATCCTCCCCGCGATCTCGCGCTCCTCGGGCGACCCGTAGCCGTTGAGGAATTTCAGCATGCGCTGGAAGTTCTCCTGCATGAAATACTTGCTGCCTACGTGGATGTCGCTGACGAACGCCATGCTGACGTCCTCCTCGGCGAGCCTCTTCCTCCTCTCCTGCAGCACGCTGCCGGGCCGCATGAAGTTCTTGACGATGAGCAGCTGCGACTTCGAGGCGTAGACGTCGAAGGCCATGATCTCGTCCGGGATTATCTGGAGCGCCTCGGCCATGAGCGGCGAGTCCTTTGGCACGAGCGCGTTGGCGGTCCCCTCCTCGTCCTCGATCTCGATGAGGAGGTGTCCGTTCTTTGTCACCCTGCGGTCGTAGACCATCGCGATGGTGCGGAACTCGCGGTTGGTGACGCCCTTGGCCTCGCGCAGCGAAAGTGTCCCGCTCGCCTCGCCGCGCATTCCGCGCAGGTTCGCCTTCTGCCTATCGAACCTGTTCCGCAGGTGCTTGACGAAGTCCTCGACGTTCCCCCCGCATTTCGACTTGCCGGTCACGTCGCTGTCGCGGATGGAGAGCTCGAGACTGGAATCCATGCCCTTCGCCGGCGGGTCGTAGTTGGTGGCCTGCGAGACCTCGACCTGCACGACCTTCCTCTCGAGGCTCTTGTTGTCGAGGAAGTCGACGACCGCCTTCTCGCCGACGACGAGCTCCTTCGTGGCAGCTGCGATCTCGTCGACGTATTCGAGGGCGAGCTCCTCCTTCTCGAGCGCGGCTAGCGCTTCCGGGGCGAGCATCAGCCCCTTTTCCGACATTTTCTCCAGTATCTGCGCGCGCGGCACTGCCAAGCGGAATCCCCCCGAAATCAGGCAATCATTTAGCGCGCCGACGATTTTTTAATCCCACGCCGCCTTGGTTCCGTTGGACCGGCATGATAATCCTCGGCATCGAGTGCACCGCGCACACCTTCGGCGTCGCAGTGGCAAGTGGCGACCCACGCACGCCCTACTCCAAGCGCTCGACCTCAATCCTCTCGAATTCCTCGGCGAAATTCCCCTCGCTCCGCGAGGGATTCATCCCGCGCAAGCTCGCGGACCACCATGCCCTGCACTTCAGGTCCGTGGCCGTAGAGGCGCTGGAGCGGGCGAAAATCTCCCCCCGGGATTTGGACGGCGTGGCTTACTCCTACGGCCCCGGGCTGGGGCACTCGCTGCACGTGGGCCACGTCGCGGCAAGGGCGTTTTCGGAATCCCTCGGCATCCCGCTCGTCGGCGTCAACCATGCCCTCGCGCACGTCGAGGTAGGCAGGTTCTTCTGCGGCCTGCACGACCCGCTCGTCGCGTACGTCTCCGGCGGCAACACCCAGCTGCTCGTGCTGGAAGGCAGGCGCGGCTCGATGCGGTACCGCGTTCTGGGGGAGACCTTGGACATCGGCCTCGGGAATTTGCTGGACCTCGTCGGAAGGGACCTCGGGCTTTCCCCTCCGGATGCGGTGGGGGTGCTCAAGGCAGCCGCCAAAGGCAGAACCATGCTCGACCTGCCGTATTCCGTCAAGGGCATGAACCTTTCCTTTGCGGGCATGCTGACCGCGGCGCGCAGGCTTCGCGGCGCTGCGGCCGCGGATTTGTGCTATTCCGTGCAGGAGACGGCGTTTTCCATGCTATGCGAAACCGCGGAGAAGGCACTCGTAGTCTCCAAGAAACGGCAGGTGCTCCTTGTCGGGGGGAACGCGCGCAACAAGCGGCTTGCGGAAATGCTTTCCCTGGTAGCTGCCGAGCACAAGTCGGAGTTCGGCGTCCCGCCGTTTGACTACTGCGGGGACAACGGCGGCATGATTGCGCTGACCGGCCTTTTCCAGCTCTCCAGCAGATGCGGCCTGGGGAGGGCGCCGAGCCAGCGCGTGAGGATTGACGAGGAGAAGGTCTGCTGGGAGTCACCTGCGGGCGGATAGCCTCCTTGCCCTGCCCTTCCTGACCTCCGCAATCTCCGTAACGCGCCGCGACTCGGCCGCCGGCACTCCCTGCGGTCCCGGGATTGTCGCCCGCTTGCACACCACGATGAGCCCGAGCGAGTCGAGCTCTTCCCTGCGGGCGCCGAGGGAGACCAGCCTCTCCAAGGACTCCGCCGCGGAATTCGCATGGAACGTCGAATACGCGGACTTGGCCTGCCCCGCCAGCAGGGAGTCGAAGAGCGCCCTGACCTCCTCGGGCGCGCGCACCTCCCCGATGACGACGCGGTCCGGCCGCATGCGGAGGCTGTCCTCGACAAGCGACGCCATGGAAATCCCGAGCTCCTTCTGGCTTACCATGCCGACCAAGTGCTCGTGCGGCAGCCGGAGTTCCGGCGTCTCCTCGATGAGGATTATCCTCTCGTGGCGCGGCACGGCCTCGAATAGCGCGTTGAGGAGCGTGGTCTTCCCGCTGCCCGTGTTCCCGGCTACGAGGACCGACGTGTCGCGGGCCACCGCTCTGCCCAGCAATTCGGCCTGTTCCGCTGTAAGCATGCCGCGCCCGACCAGCTCCGCCATGGGCATCGGCTTCGCTGTGAACTTGCGGATGGTTATCTCTATTTCGCGCGAAAGCGGGGGCATGCTCGCGTGCAGCCTCATATTTCGCATGCCGGCGTTAAGCCGCGGGCTGGAATATGTGAGCCTGCGGCCGAGCGGCCGGGCAATCGAGTTGACGGCGTTGACCGCGAATTCCTCGCTGGCGAGCATGCAGTCGGTCTCCCGCCATCCGCGGCCGCGCAGGTAGACGCGGACGGGCTTTCCTATCCCGATGACGGCGATTTCCTCGATGTCCTCGTCGTCCATCAGCAGGCCGAGGATTCCGGAGCCATTCAGGTTGAGCTCCGCGGCTTGCGCGACCAGCTCCGCGCGGGCTCTTGAAAGGGGGAGTTCCAATTTCTCGCACGCGGACACCACCGCGGCAAAAGCGGTCGGCTCCCCTGGGGCGCCTTCCCTCAGCTCGGACATGGCCGAGGAGAATGCGCGCAGCTCCGCGGCGCTGAAGTCGAAGGCCTTCCCGACGGAATAGCCTGCCGAGGGGTTTCCGAATGTCGCCCACCCCAGCTCTTCCATGCGATTCCCAGTCGGCGGAGAGGCTAATATTACGTGGGTAGAAGCCGAATCAACCGCGGGTTTACCGGCTACGGCGCGCCGAGCGTGCTTGAAATCAGCTTGGAGAGCACCTGGCCCTTCTGGTCGTCGTAGTGGAGCTGCGCGCTGATCCCCTCTTCCTCGTCCGCGGCCACGGGCTGGCGGCGCATCCGCACAAGCACGAATGGGTTTTCTCCGACGATGACGAGGGGCGGCTCGCCTTTCACCCCGGCCGCGTGCAGGATGTACGCCGCGGCGGTGAGGAACAGCCTCTCGCTTCCCAACGCCATGGAATCGAGCGAATAGCTCCTCACCTTCTTTTCGACCATGATCCTTATCACGCGCGCTCGGGCTTTCTCGATGTTGAGCCGGTACCGGTACGATTCCTGGCTCTTGCCGAGCGTGAAGTCGACGAACGAGAGGAGCGTGAGGCTGGTGAGCTTCCCGAAGAGAAGGGGCACGAAAATGAAAAGGACTTCCGCGAAGGCCTCCTTGCGGGAGAGCCCGTCCGAATAGAGTTTCGGGAAGGCGAGTATGCTGATCACGAATCCCGCGACAATGAGGATTATCGTCACAGGCCGCGAATTCAGCGCCGAACATGCCTTGACCGCTAAACGGAGGGTGCCCATGCTCACCTGCCCTCGTCGGAGAGTTGGATCGCCTGCACTGCAATTCCGGGGGGCTCGGCCTCCCTCTGGTCGGTGTTGAGCACCTCCAGCGAGTTCATTATCAGCTTGGCGAGCACGCGCGCCCTCGGTTCCTCCTCGAAGAATATCTTGACGCTGATGGCCTCCTTGTGCGTAATCTGGTGCTTGAGGTCCTGGATGCGCGGCGAGCCGAGGGACTTGAATATCTTTATTACAACGAACGGGTCGTCGGCGCAGACGAAGATGAGCGGGTATTTTATGTGGAGCCAGCCGCGCAGTCGTTCAAGGAGGCCCCTTTCCGCGCCGAGAGCCATGCTGTCGAGCGACTGGTACTTTACGTTCTTCTCGACGAGTATCTTGGCGACGCGCGCGCGAACCTTCTCGAAGTCGACGTCGTAGCTTTTCGTGTAGTCCGCGAAGAATATCACGACGGTATCGAAGAGGGAAAGGAAGAAGTACAGCAGCGCCTTGTAGAGCAGGAAGGGCAGGAAGACGAGGCTGTACACCGCCACCACCTGCATCGTGAACGGCTGCTCCAGCCATATCGTCCGGAACCAGTAGACTGTGAGCGGCGACCCGACGAGGAACGTGATGGCCACCGACCTCCGCCGGTTCACCACCCGGAAGACCTTCGCCAGCAGCTTGAGCACGTTGTCGAAGAGGAACATGCGTGCATTAGCGGGGAATCCCTTAAAAACCGTTCGCGGCGGGAGACGGGGTTTCGGGCGCGCGGGGCATCTGCCGGACGGTGTCCGGACCCCTCGCCGCAGGCATCGTTTTTTAATACGCCGCAGTAGTTCACTTATGGCCCGGCGGCTCGCAGCAATCCTCTTCCTTTTGGCGTCGGTGGCGTGCTCCAACGCGATATGGGACCAGGCCTTCTCCGGCAGCCAGCGCAATCCGTCGGTTGCGACCGCGGCGCCCTTGAACATGTCCTACGTGATGTGGCAAAAGACCTGGAGCGCATCGAGTCCCGTCGAGGCGCCTTCCGGAAAGGAGTTTTTCACGCTTGATGGGTCGAACTGCCGCTGGCAGAAGGTGGACGTTGCGTGCGGGAGCGTCAAGGATTCGCGCGCATGCCGCCTTGACCGGACGCCCACCGGTTTGGTGACCGCCGGCGGGAACGTTTATTCGGTTACCCATAAGAACTATTACTACAGCTATTACCTGCAGGAGCTGACCGACCGGCTGTGGTTCGGCGAGGAGTATTACCTCGGGGAGGGTTCCGGCGCGACCCCCATGCTCGCCGCCGAGGGGAACCGGGTTTACGTGTTCTTCCCGCGGTACAACTCCATCGAGATCCGGGCTTTCGACACGGTCTCCAAGGAGTTCATCTGGACCGCGACGTCCTCCACGATCGGCAACGCCCCTCCAGTGGTCTCCGGCAACGTGCTCGTCTTCACGAGGAGCGGCTACCTCGTCGCTTTGTACAAGGATTCCGGGGTCACTGCCTGGCAGGTGCCCTTGCACGACACGCGGTTCTCGCCCGTGCAGATCCTTTCCTCGGGGGACAAGATTTTCCTCGGGGGCATTAGGGGAGACGTGACGCACCCGCCCTACATCGAGCAGATTGCCGCCTATGCCGCGGACGGCAGCGGGAGGATTTGGGGGCCGGTCAACGGCAGCGGCTATTACATGTCCGAGAACGGCGGCCGGCTGTACACCGTCTCCGGCCCCAGGGGCGACTTCAGGCCGCGCGCGCTCGATTCCTCCAGCGGCCAGCTGGTTTGGGTGAACAGCAACATCAAGTGCGCCTATTTCTCGTTCTATCTCCAAGGCCAGGACGAGGTTGTGACGGAGTGTTTCCCCGGCGACTACAACAGCCCGGCTTTCAGGGTGACGCGCCTTTCGGCTTCAAACGGGAGCGTCATCGGCCAGTCGGCGCAGCTCTCCAATCCCTCTGATGGAGCGGGTGCCGCGATCGCCGGAGGGGCGCTGGTCATGACGAATTACTACGGTTTCACCGGCGTCGGCGGATCCCAGCCGGCGATCACGCGGATTTCCGTTAGCCCCGATCCCGCGAACGTCCTCGTCAACGCGAGCCAGCAGTTCACCGCCACCTGCACGAACGAATGCGGGTCGAACGTCGCCTGCCCCCCGCTTGAGTGGTCCTCCACCACCGGCTCAGTCACCCAATCCGGCCTCTTCACCGCGGGCGCTACCCCCTCGAATGGCACGGTCACGGCGCGCCTCGGTGCGGTTTCGGGCGTGGCAGCAGTCAACGTCCTCGAATCCCCGGACTGCACTCAGCAGAACCCGCCCTGCATCCCAGTGTATGCTTGCGGGACGTTGGGCGCGCCGGGCTCCTACGTCCTCGTGCGCGACGTGTCCTCCGATTACGGGACGTGCTTCACCATCACCGCGGACAACGTCCATCTCGACTGCGCGGGATTCAAAGCCGAATACTACAACGTCGGTGTGAGGGCCAACAACCGGCGCAACGTCTCGGTATCGAACTGCAACCTCTCTGCCTCAGCCAACATAACATACTCCTACGCGCTCGACTTCGTCAACGTCACGGGCTTGACTGCGACCGCGAACAACCTCTCGCTGAAATCGCAGACAACGGGCCTGAATTTCAGCAACATCAACGCGCTCGCGTTCGTGGGCAACCGCGTTTCCGGAGGAAGAAATAGCGGCCTTATCTACCGGTCCTCTGGCGTCAATCTTACGGGGAATCATTTCACGGGCGGGCAGAACGGCTTGCATGTCTCTAGAGTGTCGTCGGTCACCATCGACCTGAACACCTTTTCGGATTTCACGGACTACGACTCCTATGCGCTTTCGGGCTATGACTGGGGCAGTACCGGCCGGATTTCCCGCTCTTCGTTCGCGAACGCCGGGAAGGCCATAGTGCTAGCTTTGACCACCATTGATATCAACAACTGTTCTTTCCTCAACAACAGGATAGACGTCAGTTCTACCCTCACCTCCAACATTACGATATTCAACGCCTTGACCGGCGAGCCCAAGGTATCAATTCCGTGCCTATGCGCCCCGTACGGCGGCAACCCGCCGGTGTACATCTACGTCGACTGGCACGCGGTCGCAAACCTTTCGAACTCCACTACAGGCATGCCGGTTGACGCCGCCGCGCTGGTCCACGACCTGCAGGGCGCTGCAGCCGGAGGCGCCCAGACCGGAGCCAACGGCACCGCGGCGTTCCGCCTCAGGCAGAAGACCTACCGGTGGACGAGCTGCAGTGTGAGCTGGGCGTATGTGACCAACCAGACTCCGCACCGCTTCGACTTCACCCTCGGCGGCAGGACCGAGCAGTGGAACACCACCGTCAACCGCTCCGGCATATTCAATTTCTCCTGGGGCACCGGGACTCCGGTGGCGCCGCCCCCGCCGCCCAACGCCTCGCAGGTTTCGTCATGCACAACTTTCTCTTCCGCCGGCAATTACGCCCTCGCACGGAGCGTGACGGCCCCCGGCAACGCCCCTTGCTTCGAGTTCGCCGCGGACAACGCGTCCCTTGACTGCGCCGGCTATTCCGTGTCGTTTCCGCGGATCGGCGCGAACGTCTCCGGCAGGAAGGGCGTGCGCATAAGCAACTGCAGGTTCACTGCGACCAACGCCAACTACGCGGATCCGACGGTGGGGCTTTCCACGGACCACTCCCGCTTCAACACGTTCTCGAACAACGCCTTCGCCATGAAGGGCGGCACCGGCATCTCTTCCGTGTGGTCGGCGGACAGCCTGTTCTCGCTGAATTCCGTCTCCGGCGCCCAGAGGGGGACATCGCTCAGCTCGTCCAACCGGAACGTCTTCCAGAGCAACGCGTTCAGGAGCAACGCCTACGGAGTGTCGGAATGGGGGGGCACCGGCTCGAACGTCTTCCCGAACACCACTTTCTTCAACCACTCCTCCGCCATTGATTGCCCTTCGGGCCCCTGCATCACCGCCCGCAGCCCCTCCTTCACCTCAAACGCGCTGGACGCGCGGCTCGCGTTCCAGTCCAGCATGGCTTTCGTCAACATCCGCTCCGCGTCGGTCCGCTATTCGCTGGACCCCGCGGCATGGATTGGGTTCGACTGGGACGTCGAGGCGAGGTTCAGGTATTCCAACGGATCGCCGGCTACCGGCTACGCCGCGGTCTACAACGTCTCAGGCAGGCCTGTCGAGAACGTCATCCTCCTCGCGAACGGCACTGCCCCCCTGACCCTCCGCGAGAAAATGGACAATTCGGGGCTCATGGTTTTGTCCACGCCGCACACGTTCACATACTACCTCGGGCCCTACGCCGAGGCTTGGAACGAGACGGTGAACCGCACGGGCGCGTTCACATTCGTCCTCGGCACCGGCTCAATCATCGAACCGCCCGACCTGCCCACGCCCACCCCTCCCCCCGCTGCTCCAACCCCGACTGCAACGCCGCCCGGCGGGGGCCCCGACGGGAACGGTAACGGAAACGGCGAGGGCGGCGGCAACGGCACCAGTGGCCCCGACGGCACCCCCACCCCCGAGCCCACCTTCGACTGGGCGGACTGGAACGGCGGATATATCCCTCCCGAGATTGAAGCCGTTTGGACGAGGCTGAACCTCGGGGACGTTTCCGCGGAGGACCGGCTCAAGGTCATCCGGAACCTGCAGTCCATGGGAATCGACCCCGACGACGAGGACGCGATACGGCGCGAATACGAGCGGCTGTTGAAGGAGAAGCAGGCACGTGCGGGGTTCGACTACATGCAATATTCGTGGCTGGCGTTCGTCCTCCTGGCATTGATTGTCGGCGCCGCGGTGTACATTTCCGCCCGGCGGGCCGAAAACCCGCCCGGGGGCGTCGTACAAGCGGGCAATGCGAAGGATGGTGTGAAGGCGGCTCCCCGGTTTTCCGCCGCCGAGGCCCTCAGGAGGCTGCGCGAGCGGCTCTGAAGCGTCGCGCCGTCCAATCATTTTTTAAACTTGCCCAATCTTCTATTCATCCTGATTCTTGATGGACACCGAAGGCCGAGACGCTAGTGCGCCGCAGTCGCTGCTAGTGCTTTCCGACGGCTCCCATTACATCGGAAGGCGCTTCGGCGCGGATTCCGCCGCAGTCGGCGAGCTCGTGTTCAATACTTCCATGACTGGATATCCCGAGGCGGTCACGGACCCCTCCTACGCCGGCCAGATCCTCACCTTCGCCTATCCCCTGCAGGGCAACTACGGGACTTCCAGCGACTGGTTCGAATCAGACCGGCCGCAGGTGCGCGCGGTAGTCGCGCGCGAGGTCTCCGGCTTCGAGTGGCACGCTTCCGGCGGCGCATCGTTTCCCGACTTCCTCTCCTCCAGCGAAGTCCCCGGAATTTGCGGCGTGGACACCCGCTCCATCGTCCGCCGGGTCCGAGAGAGCGGCGTCATGCCCGCCGCCATCGCCCCCCTCGACGCTTCCGCCCCTCGGGGCGAGCAGGTCCTCGCGCTGATGAAAAACGTCCGCTCCTACGACTACGGCGGCATCAATTTCGTGGAGCAGGTCTCCTCCAGGAAGAAGACTGAGTATCTACCCGAGGCGGCGGAGAAACGGGCGGTGCTTCTGGATTGCGGGGTCAAGCGCAGCATCATCAACGAGCTTCTTCGCCGGAATGTCGCGGTCACCGTCCTCCCGTTCAACTCCTCCCCAGACGACATCCGGAGAGAGGAGCCCGACGGCATGCTCGTCTCCAACGGTCCCGGCGACCCCGCGCTATTGAAGGAAAGCATCGCCGCCATCAAAACGCTGTTGGGCAGGCTGCCGTTCTTCGGCATTTGCTTGGGGCACCAGCTTCTCGCGCACGCCCTCGGCGCCTCGACGTACAAGCTCAAGTTCGGACACCGCGGCGCCAACCACGCCGTCCGAAACCTGGAAACCGGGAAAATCTTCATCACGTCGCAGAACCACGGCTATGCCGTCAAGGACCTCCCGCACGGCGTCAAACCGCTGTTCGAGAACTGCAACGACGGCACGAACGAGGGCCTGCGCCACTCGGAGCTTCCGGTGTTCAGCTGCCAGTTCCATCCCGAGGGCTCGTGCGGCCCCAAGGACGCCAATTTCCTCTTCGACGACTTCGTGAAATCGCTATGAACCCCGCGGGAGTGAAAAAGGTGCTCGTCATCGGCAGCGGGCCGATTGTCATCGGCCAGGCCGCCGAATTCGACTACAGCGGCACGCAGTGCTGCCGCGCGCTCAAGGAGGAGGGCGTCGAGGTCGTGCTCGTGAACAGCAACCCCGCGACCATCCAGACGGACTTCGAGTTCGCCGACCGCATCTATATCGAACCGCTGACGAGGGAGACCGTCGAGGCCGTCATCGAGCGCGAGCGCCCCGACGGCGTCATCGCCACGATGGCCGGCCAGACCGGCCTCAACCTCGCGGTGCAGCTCCGTCCCGCCTTCGAGAAATTCGGGGTCCGCGTTCTGGGCACTCCAATAGAGTCGATAGAGCTGGCCGAGAACCGAGAGAAGTTCGCGGAGCTTGTCCGCCGCATGGGCGAGCCCATTCCCGCGAGCGGGAGGGCGGAGTCCCTGGAGGAAGCGCGCTCAGTGCTGGCGGAAATCGGGCTTCCCGTCATCATCCGCCCGGACTACTGCCTCGGCGGCACCGGCACGGCGATTGTGCATGAGGAAAAAGAATTCGATGCGGCCGCGGCAAAGGCCCTCGACGCCAGCGGCACGCATTCTGTCCTCATCGAGAGGAGCCTCGAGGGCCTTGCGGAGCTCGAGTACGAGGTCGTGCGCGACGGCAGCGACAACTGCATCACCGTCTGCAACATGGAGAACCTCGACCCGATGGGCGTCCACACCGGCGAGAGCATCGTCGTCGCGCCGTCGCAGACGCTCTCCGACCGCGAATACCATCTCCTCCGGGCTTCGGCCATAAGGATAATCCGCGCCCTCGGCGTGCAGGGAGCCTGCAACATCCAGTTCGCCCTCGACCAGAAGTCCGGGGAATATTTCATCGTCGAGGTCAATCCCCGCACTTCCCGCTCGTCGGCGTTGGCGTCAAAGGCCACGGGCTACCCGATCGCGCGCATAGCGACGAAAATCGCGCTCGGTTATTCCTTGGGGGAGATAGAGAACAGGATTACGGGGAAGTCGGCGGCGTTCGAGCCGGCGCTCGACTACTGCGTCGTCAAGGTGCCGAAGTGGCCGTTCGAGAAGCTGCGCGTCCCGCGCTCCATAGGCACGCAGATGAAGAGCACGGGCGAGGTCATGGCCATCGGCCGCTCGTTCGAGGAGGCCCTCAACAAGGCCCAGAATTCGCTCGAGCAGAGCGTGAAGCAGCTTCCCGCTTTGGAATCCGATGATGAAGTCTCCCGCTGGCTCCGCCCGAACGAATGGAGGCTGCTCGTCATCCGCGAGCTTCTCCGCTCCGGCCGCCTTGCCCCCGCGGAAGTCTCGAAGCGCACCGGAATCCATCCGTGGTTCGTCGGGAAGCTCGCCCTGCTCGTCGCCATGGAGAGGGCGCTGGAATCCTCGCAGATTGGATCGGAAAAATTCCTTTCATTGCTTTCGGAAGCCAAGCGCCTCGGCTTCTCCGACGCGCAGGTCGCCTCCGTCTGCGGGACTTCCGCGGAAAACGTCAGCTTCCTGCGGAAGCGTTCGGGCCTTTCCCCCGTGTACAAGATGGTGGACACGTGCGCGGCGGAGTTCCCGGCGCTGACCCCCTACTATTATTCGACCTTCGAGGCCGAGGACGAGTCCCAGTCGTTGGAACGGAAGGCTTCGAGGAAGGTGGTAATCCTCGGCAGCGGGCCAATCCGCATAGGCCAGGGCATCGAATTCGACTACTGCACGGTGCACGCGGTCATGGCCCTGCGCGGCCTGGGCTATGAGACGGTCGTGGTTAACAACAACCCGGAGACCGTGAGCACGGATTTCGACGTCGCCGGCAAGCTCTACTTCGAGCCGCTCTCCGCGGAGCACGTGCTTTCCGTCCTCGAGAGGGAGGCGGGCGTCGAAGGCGTCGTCGTGCAGTTCGGCGGTCAGACCGCGGTCAACCTCGCGCTCCCGCTTTCCCGGAGCGGCGTCCGCGTGCTGGGGACTTCAGTCGAGTCCATCGACCGTTCGCAGGACCGCAAGCGCTTCAAGTCCCTCCTCCGTAAGCTGAAGATTCCGGCCATCGAGAGCGCGGTCGCGTTTTCGCGCGAGGAAGCCCTCGAAATCAGCGGGTCGATGGCCTTTCCCCTGCTCGTACGGCCGTCCTACGTCCTCGGCGGCCGCGCAATGGAAATAGTCTATGACGCGAAGCATCTCTCTTCCGTGGTGGACGAGGCGATATTCGTCTCCGGAAACTACGCCATAATCCTGGACCGCTTCCTCGAGGACGCCATCGAGATAGACGTGGACGCGCTCTGCGACGGCACGCGCGTCAAGATTGCGGGAATCATGGAGCAGGTCGAGGAGGCCGGCGTGCACTCCGGCGACTCCTGCTGCGTCATCCCCCCGGTCCGCGTCTCCGCCGGGGCGCTCGCAAAGGTCGCCGCGTACACCCGCATGCTCTGCACCGAGCTTGGGATAGTCGGCCTCGTGAACATCCAGATGGCGGTGCAAGGCGACGAGGTCTACGTGCTCGAGGTCAACCCGCGCGCCAGCCGCACCGTGCCCTACCTCAGCAAGGCGACGGGCGTCCCCATCGCGAAGATAGCGGCGTGCCTGCAGGTGGGAAGGGTGTTGGACGAGTTCTTCGACGACCTGGATTCGCCGCTGGCGCCCCCGCCGGGCTTCTTCGCGGTCAAGGCCCCGGTCTTCCCGTTCTCCCGCTTTCCCGAGGCCGACCCCGTGCTCTCGCCGGAGATGAAGAGCACGGGCGAGGTGATGGGCCTGGGTTCCACCTTCGAGGAAGCCTTCCTCAAGGCGATGCGCGCCGCCGGCAACGCCTTCGGGCGCGCGGCATACGTTGGCGAATGCGGCAAATGGAGGAAATCCATTACGAACGCGTTCAAATCCGCGGGCATCCAGGTATTCGAGGGAAGCGTTGCCGAGGGAGCCAAGCTGGTCCGCGAGGGCAGGGTCTCCTTCGTCGTCGACGGCATCCGCTCCGCAGCCGGCCGCTCCCCGCCGGACGCGCGCAAGGCTGCTGTGGCCAAGGGGATTCCTTGCATCACCGGCGCGTTCGCGGCGATTGCAATTGCCCGCGCGCTCGCCAAGGCAAAGCCCTGCGGAGTGCTCGCGCTAAACGACCTTCCCCACAAGCCTATTAAATCCGCTCCGGCTTGAAACCCCGTCATGGCCGCGAAAGGCGAAGTGCTGGTGACCGGGGCCGACGGCAGGCTCGGTACTGCCGTCGTGCAGGCGCTCGTGCGCGGCAAGGTCCGCGTGCGCGCGCTCTGCCTTCCGGGCCAGGGCGTGTCTCGCCTCAAGGCGATGGGCGTGCGCGCCGAAGGCGTCGACATTTCGGACTTCTCCAACTTCCAGAGGTTGCGCGCCGCATGCCGTGGCGCGTCCGCGGTGCTCCACCTCGCCGGGCAGGTCGATTATTCCGCGCCGGATGACGAGCTCGTGAGGAACAACTACCTCGCGACCTCCCAGCTGGCGAACGCCGCCGTGGCCGAGGGCGTGCGCCGGTTCGTATTCGTGTCCTCCACTTCCATCTACCGGGGCGTCAGCCTCGGGCCCGGCGAGCATATCAGCGAAAGCACCCTCCCCCTTCCGGCGAACGCCTACGGCAGGAGCAAGCTCGCCGCGGAGAACGCGCTCCGCGCCTCCCCCCTCGAATACGTGATTCTGAGGCCGCCGATTGTCTACGGGAAGGGCTTCCGGGAGGGCTTCCGGCAGGTCGTCGGGCGCATTCGTGCGGGAAGGATGAGGCTCGTCGGCGACGGTGCGAACTCGGTCTCTTTCATCCACGTCGACGACCTAGCCCGTGCGGTACTGCTTGCGATGCGCACGCGCGCAGTGCGCGAGGACTTCATCGTAACCTCGGGAGAGTCGTTCACCCAGCGGGAGCTGTTCGAGGCGGTGGCCAACGAGCTGGCCGTCGAACCCCCGAAAAAGCACGTTTCAAAGCGGATGGCGCTTCTCGCCGCGAGGCTGGACGCGTGGAGATCGCGGCTCCTCGGCAGGAAAACACGCTTCCCCGAGGAATACCTTCATACCCTTTCCGAGCACCGCCAGTACGACATAGGCAAGGCGCGCCGTCTCTTGCGTTTTTCTCCCCGGGTGAAGTTCGCCTCGGGGCTGAAGCGGTTCATCCGCGAGATCTCCGCCGCGGGGGGCTGACCGCAAGCAATAATATTTTATCCATGCCAAACAATCGTGGTTCCGATGAAATACGCCTGCGACAATTGTTCGCTGCACTGGGAGGCCGAGGATGCGGTCATCTGCCCGCGGTGCTCCAGCCGCAAGGTCAAGCCCGCCGTCGAGAAGAAGAAGTTCGATGACGACAAGCCCCAGCTGACCGACCGCCGCGAGCGCGTCGCCTTCTCCCACCAGTCCTTCGCCGGCCGCGACGGCAAGGAGGGCTGGATGGACTTCCACAAGAGCGAGATACGCGCCTGCCCCGAGTGCGGAGGCACGGACTTCGAACTGAACTGGAAGCACAAGGAGAAGGTCTGCAGGAAGTGCGGTTCGGTCCTGCCTCTCCAGCGGAGGGTCCGCTGAGCAGGACGCGAATTTTTTCCATTTGGCCGCTACGATGGTATTTAAATAAGTGTTTTCGCCCTATCTTTCCGATAATCCGCATGCTCGAGGAATTCTTCGAATCCGTCAATGAGAAGTGGCAGGGCTTTCTCGAATGGTGCGCGGACAAGGGCCTCCCCCTCAAGGACGCCGCGGACTGGCTCGAGGAGAAGGGCCTTCCCTCGCTGCCCGTGTTCCTGCTCATCCTTCTCCTGATTTTCGGCGGGGCCGCCTTCCTTCTGCTCGGCGGCACGAAGGCATTCGAGCCCAAGACCGCGGACGTCACCGTCACGCTGCTCGCATCCGACGGCCTGCCGGTGTCAGACGCGAGGGTGTTCCTCGCCGACCCCGAGAACGCCTACGGCATGAAGCGCATGGAGGCCACCACGGGCTCCGACGGCGTCGCCTACTTCTCCGGGGCCCCCGTAGGCGCCGAGCTCACCCTCACCGCCGCGGGCTTCGACGGCTCCACCCTCACCTTCGACTCGGGCGCCAGCTCGAGGGTTAGCGTCGGCAAGAAGTCGGAGAACAACCTCGTGACCGTCAGGCTCGCGCCCGAACCCGCAAGGACCACTGTTTCGCTCGCGCTTTCAGTCGAGCCCCCGCCCTCGTCCGCGACCTTCTGGCTCTTCGACACCGCTACATACGTTCCCATCGCCGATTCCAAGACCGGGGCTACTGTCACGTTCGACGTCCAGCAGAACACCGCCTACAAGGTCGTCGTCCAGGCCGAGGGCTTCAACGACGAGTCGCGCGACGTGCGTGTCGATTCAAGCGACAAGACCCTGCCGCCCTTCGGCCTGACGCCGAAGCAGTCCGCGGTCAACGGCCGCGTTATCATCCGCGTCACCGACTCGGACACCCGCGAGGGCATTGGGAACGCCACAATCGAAATAAGCGAGGCCGGCACCGGCAAGACGATCTTCCGGAACCTCAAGTCGGGCGCGGACGGCGGCGTGCCCTCGCAGGAAATCAAGCTAGGAACGGCCATATACGTCTCCGTGAAGGCGGCAGGATATCCTGCCTTCCTTTCCGCGGAGACCGAGGTCCAGGCCGAGACCGGCATCGACGCGGTTCTTAGGAAGGTTTCAAAGGAACAGCTCCGCTCGATTACGGTAGCCGTCTTCGATTCCGACAACCGCTCGCTTTCCAATCCCTCGGTCTGGCTGCATGAGCCGCAAGGCGCCAAGATAAGCGAGGAAATACCCTCGGACGGCGTCGCCGTCTTCAAGGACCTCGAAAGGTCTTCATATTACGTCACGGTCTACAAGTACGGCTTCCTTCCCGCCAGGATCATGGACGCAGAGAAGGGCAAATCGTATTCCGTCAGGCTGGAGGAGGCCGGCAAGGACAATTCGGCGAAGGCCGTCGTCGAGGTCACCGACAAGAACGGCGAGTTCGTGCCCTCCGCATACGTATCCCTTTCCTACTTGGACGGCCTTCCGACCGGGGTCCCGGAGAAATACACGAGCGCGGACGGCACGACGGGATTTGACGGCCTGCCCCTCGACGAGGTCATCGCGGTTGCGAGCGCCGCGGGAAGGAACGGCTCCAGCCTGCCCGTCCTCCTCACTGTCGAAGGAACGGGCGAGTCCGAGGACGTCAACCTCCTTCACGTCTTACTCATGCCCGCGCCGGGCAAGCTCTCCGTCAAGGTCCGCGACCATTTCACGAACAAGACCATCGACGGCGCCCGGGTCGAGTTTTCGCCCTCGATGGGCGAGTTTGCCGCAACTGGCTCCTGCACCACCTCGAAGGGAGCGTGTTCCCTCAAGATCCTCGAGGGCTTCTATGCCGCCAGGGTCGAGGCCGAGGGTTACGACGACCTCCTTTCCTCGGAATTCGAGGTCAAGCCCGGGGTCAACAACAAGCAGGAGTTCGAGCTGATGCCCGTCGGCGTGCTCTCGGGGGCAAAGCTCGTGTTCCAGGGGGCATACGACCTCACCGGGAACAAGGCCTCCTCTCTTTCCCCCTCGACGGTCTATAATTTGCGATTCGTCCTGTCCAAGCCGCCGGTCTCCGTCTCCCGCATACAGGCTCACATCCGCATCGGGAACGAGGACTCCTCCCTCGAGAGCGAGACCGCGGAAATAGTCGGATACGGTTCCGGCAGCGCGGTGGTCCGCAAGGGCACCGAGTATTCGCGCGAGGAGCCTACCGCGACTGTCACCGCGACCCCGACGCCGACCCCGGCCGGGAATGCCGCCGCCCTGTTTCTGGCGGGCGAGGACGTGCAAGGCTACAAGTTCGCGGACTTCACCTTCCAGCCCTTCGAGGGCACCCGTGAGGTGTCCGTTCAGATACGCACCAGGCCGCTTTCCCGCGCCTCGGTCAACGTCCAATACCGCGCCGCGTTCTACACCTCGCGCGAGATCCTCCGCGACCCCGTCGACTCCGTCGCCGGGCCCGACGCCCTCTCCGCGGCAACCAATTCCGTGTCGCTTCCCCTCTCCTTCGGCGGCATCTGCGAGGGCGAGGTCTGCCTCGAGTCTCACTTCGAGGGCAGGGGCGGCACGGTCTCGGACAACTACGCCGCGGAGTCCGGCGAAACGTTCTCCCTCAAGTTCACGCTAGCGGCCCCACGCGGCGCGGTCATAGAGCTGACCTCGCCCGCGGACGACCTCTCGCTTTCCCTCGAGGAGGGCGTGAGCGGTGACAGCCGCGCGCGTGCGCGCAAGGGCGACGAGCAGGCGATATCGCTTACCACTTCCGATGACAACGCAGCCGGCACCTTCTCAATCCGCGCTCAGCGCCTCTCAAACGACGTCCCGTTGACGCTGCAGGCGCGCTTCGGCGAGTCGACGGTGACCCGCAATCTCGCGGCGCGCGTCGTCGGCACCAAGCCCGACCTGAAGGTCTCCTACTCGCCCAAGTCGCTGCAGGCGCTTGCCGACGGCGTGGTAACGTTCAAGGTCTCGGACTCCCTCGGACTCCCGGTCAAGGACGCTTCAGTTGTTCTCGGGGACGGCTCGGACGCCTTGAGGGGCGCGCAGGTTGAGGGCGTCTACACCGAGGGCAGGGACGGCAGCGCGTCGTACCGCGCGGAGGGCATCAGGC
Source organism: Microcaldota archaeon (assembly GCA_043806595.1). Lineage (GTDB taxonomy): Archaea > Micrarchaeota > Micrarchaeia > Norongarragalinales > SBBD01 > JAZDGU01. Next base: position 46,792 of record JAZDGU010000029.1, on the reverse strand, counting down.
CGGTCAGCGTGGGGTACGTATCCTTCAAGATTGACGCCGAGGGCTTCAAGTCCAAGCGCGGCACCCTCCTGGTTTCCGCAGTCAGGCTCGTCGAAGTCGACTCAACTGCCCTTGCCCTCGCCGTCGAGTCCCGCGACCCCCAGCAGCAGGCGTTCTCCGTGAACAACCTCCTCGAGGACAGTGTGCCCGTGACCATGTCCCTGCAGTTCTCGCAGATTCCAAAGTACACCCGCATCAACGTCGACACCTTCTCCTTGCGGTTGAAGGCGCGCCAGTCCGGCACCGTGAGCCTGACCGCCGAAATCGACGATGCCGTCCTCCAGATCGCCGAACGCGCCTCGACGGTCTCCGAGAAGATAAACGGCCGCATCAGGATTTCCGCCAGGCTCGGCGGAAGCTCTCAGGAGGAATATGTGCCGTTCACCGTCAAGACCTCTTTCGTCCAGCAGGAGCTTGGCACGCTCTGGCAGGTCTCCAGCGAGTCCCTGCAGTTCGCCCTCCAGCCCCCGAAGGTCAGGTCCGACATGCAGTCGATAACCGTCACCAACGACGCGCCTTACCCGCTGCTCGTCAACCAGGAGAACACGCTCCCGAGGATTTTCTCCGTCGAGCCCCTGTCCGTGGTGGTCCCCAGCGGCGGCTCAGCGGAGTTTCGGGTCTATGCCAAGGCGATGCCCGTCGACCCCTGCGAAACCGAGCCGGACGAGCGCAACGCGACGCTCAAGCTTATCGCAACGACGCAAGGCGTCTCCTCCAAACGCCAGCTCTCCCTGACGTATTCGGCCACTTCCTCGGACAGCTGCAGCGACGTCGGCTCGGGCGGCACCGTCACCCCCACGCCATTGCCCGAACCGTCCTGCGCCCTCACCGTCGAACCTTCCCTCCTCGACGAGGGCCAGGAATCCTCGGTTACCGTCGCCTTCTCCGACTTCTCGCCTTCCCCGAACTCCTTCGAAATCGAGTGCGGCAACGGAAGGAAGGTTTCCGCGGTCTCATGCTCCGGCGAGTCCGGCTCGTGCTCGGCGAAATGCCGGTATCCCCGGGCAGGCGAGTTCACGGTTTTGGCGGTTTCCGGCGGCGTCGAATGTACGACGGCATACGTGGAGGTTCAGGCATCCCGCCCCTCCTGCGCGCTCACCATCGACCCCTCGAGGATAAAGGAAGGCGAGTTCACGATGGTGACGGCGAACTACTACAACCTCGCCCGCGCCCCCAACGCGCTCCTCATCAACTGCGGCAACGGCAGGACAGCGAACGCCGCCGGCTGCAGCGGCACCACCGGAACATGCCAGGCCAAGTGCTACTACGAGCAGGACGGCACATACGCCGTCCAGGCAGCCGCCTCCGGCACGCAATGCAGTGCCGTGCAGGTCGACGTGCTCAAGCCAGACGAGGACCCGCTGTCAGAGGCCGAGCCCCAGTGCGTCATAACCGCGGACCCGACCACGCTCTCCCGCAACCAGAACACGCTCCTCACGATAAGCTACTACGACCTGCCCAAGGCCCCCAACGTCTTTCCAGTCAACTGCGGCAACGGTCGCACCGTCACCGCGAAGGACTGCACCGGCACCACAGGCTCCTGTTCAATCAAATGCAGCTACCCCGCGGCAGGCACCTACAAGGCGACTACGGCTGCCGGAGGGTCGCCGTGCTCGTCCGACGAAATCGAGGTGAGCGCCACCGAGGCCCTGCCCGACGTCGGCGAGGTCAAGAACGGAGTGCGGCTCGCGCTTCCCGTCGAGCTCGTCTTCCAGTTCCCCAAGGGCACCCTGCACAAGGAGAACCCCGACGGAACGGAGTACGTCGAGCTGCCGAGCGGCGACTCGATGCTCTTCGAGCAGGGCGCGCAGGTCGGCGACCTCTCGAATCTCGCGCAGTCGCCCTACCAGGCGTCCTACATATTCTCCCTGCAGACCTCCGCGGGCTCGCTCGCCGCGATAGTCCCGGCGGGCGCGTTCTTCCAGGTGCCGCCGGCGTGGGCGCGCAAGATAGCAGTCGCAAGCAACCAGCGCTACTCCAACCGCTACGAGCCCTACCAGCAGCCGATGGCCGACACCGCGTGGGAGCTCCGCTTCCCCGTCAGCCTGTTCATGGACTTCGAGCCCGAGACCGAGTTCACGCGCGAGGGCTCCCTCCAGACCGCGACCGTCGAGGACTTCGACATCACCATCCCCGCAAGCATACGGCTTACGCGCCAGCGGGACATCGGCCAGCGCCGTGCTTCACTTCCCTCCAACACGCCCTTCCGCATCCAGCTGACGCCTTTCGTCTCCTCCCGCGACGCCTACGAGGTCTACTTCCCCGTGGAGGCCGTATTCCTGCCGCAGGAGTTCGTGCGCGTCAAGCGCGACGAGTTCAACGGCAACAAGGCGCTCCAGTTCCGCAGCGGCACGACGATTTCCCTGCCCGCAGACGCAGTAATTTCCACGGACTCCAACGACTTCAAGAAGATAACAATACCCGCGGGCAGCGCCGTCCGCATGCCCTCGCCTTTCGCCCAGCAGGACCCCTACGGCAGGCTCAGCATGATGCTGCCGTTCCGCGTGATGTTCCGAATCCAGAAGGACGAGCAGGTCTCGGTGAGCGTCGCGCAGGACGGCTTCACCGTCAGCTCCATCTCCAACGACCGCAGCCAGCTCTCGTTCTACGGTGTCGCGCGCAAGGGCCTCAAGCTCCCCGACTCCAGCTATTCCGTTGACGTCCTTCCGTACACGCAGATGTCCCTCGGACCAGCCGAGTTCGGCGTCTACGGCTCCGAGAAGGAGATTCCAGCTGGCTTCAGCCTCTCACTGGCACCCAACGTCAATGTGAGGAACGTGCCGACCTCCGACGCCAAGCTCGTCGAGTTCGCCAACGGAGCCAGGATGCTCGCGGAAGGCGCGTCCTCCTCCGCCGAGACCCCGCAGGGCACGGCCAAGCTCGAGGTTCACGCAGGCTCGATGCTCACCATGGACCGCAGGATCCTCAAGGCTTCCGAATCCGTGCGCGGGCAGGAGAGCTTCACCGTCGCCTTCCCCGCGCCTTCCGTCTGGCACTTCCCCCGCGAGTCGAACCTCGTCCAGAACCGCATCGCCACGACGAGCTACGAGGCGACCTTCCCCGCCGGCTTCACCCCCCAGACACAAAGGAAAGACTCCTCGTTCGACGTCCTGCTTGCCGCCAACCAGCCAATAACCTTCACAACCGTCGACCCCGAGCTCGCCATGCTGCAGGGCATGGACTTCGAGTTCACCCTGCCTTTCGACGTCGGGGTGTCCGTGCCGCAGGAGAGCCTCCTCGGCCTCAAGACCGACTACTGGAAGGACTCGCCCATGGAATCAGTACGGCTTTCCAACCCCGTGACCCTCACCCTGTCCGATCCACAGACGCTGGACCGCTTCGAGGCCGATGCCACGCGCATCATGTCCAAGCGCACCACTGAAGAGAGCTTCGGCTCCGACCCCCTCGAGTTCACCATCCCCGACAACACGCTCTTCGTGTTGCGCATTGCCCCCACGGACATGGCCCAGCCCAAGGAACGCTTCCGCATCAAGGGCATCTTCAGCGAGGAAGTGACCTACACCCTTCCCGCAACCGCCTCGGAAGTCGACAAGGTGTCGCGCGAGACCGACTTCAACGGAGCCTGCCTCTCCGTCCAGATTTCCCGCAACGGGCGGAAATACGGGCTCAAGCAGGTGCGCAAGGTCATCTTCCCGCCTTCCTTCCGGATATTGACCTCTGCTGCAGCACCAGCTGCTGACGGCCAGGAGGCCCCTGCCGCGCCCGTCGAGGTCCTCGTCCCCAAGAAGGAGGAGACCGTCTTCGTGCTGTGCGAGAAGCAGACGAAGGGCAGCATGCTGCTGATTACCGACGAGGCCTTCCCGATACTTCTCGAGGGCGACCTGACCTTCACTTTCAACAACGAGAACTCCCACCTCACGCAGTCGCAACTGCTGTGCGTCAAGAACGAGGGAAGTTCCAACAGGGAAGTGCGGTTGGAAATCAACACGCCGCTCAACTCCGGCCTCCGGCTTTCCGGCCCGCAGGGATGGCTCGAGGGACCCTCAATAGTCTCTACCAAGGGCGACCTCGACCACGCGGTGAAAAGCATCACCAAGAAGGGCGCCTGGCTGAAGGAATTGGTCTCCATGCGGGTCAACGAGCGCAACCTCGCCGGCGAAGACCCGTGCCCGAGGCAGAGTTTCGAGGTCGAGGTCGGCGTCCCCGAGCAGTTCCTCGACGAGTACGGCTGCCTCAAGCCCGAGGCGTTCGAGGAACAGTCCGTGGAAGGCAAGCTGATCGTCTTCGGCGTGGTAAGGCAGGGCACGGTGCCCGCCAAGGATGCGCCCATCAGGATTTCGTTCGTGGACACCGGCAAGTGCCTCGGCAACCTCGGCAAGCAGCTGTCCGCGGCGCTCAACGGCTTCTACGTCAACTACCAGCAGGGCCAGACCAACGCCAAGAACGGCGAGCCGCAGGTGCTCGTCTTCAAGGACGTCGGCCACAAGCGCTGGCTCTCCATGACGAACAACTACGACGAGGACCTCTCGCTCTCCTACGCCGCGAAATCCCGCGACGGAAGCATTCTTGCATCCTGCGACATCCCGCAGGCGCTGAAGGCCGGAACCGGCTACATCGCGGAATGCACCGCGGAAAAGGCCGGTGAAGGCTTCATCGAGATCCGTTCCGTCGGCGCGATTTCCACCAAGCCCGAACAGCGCAGGGTCGCCGTCATTGTCGGTGTCGGCGGCAAGCCGCTCGACGAAACCCTCAAGGAGTTCTTCCCGTCCTCGCCCATGGGCGACCTCGTGCCACAGCAGACGCTCACCGTCCCGGTGCCCGAGCTCGCCTCGACGGACGATGCCAAGAAGGCCGCGCAGGAGGGCGGCACCGGCGAGCCCGCAGGAGGCGGCGCGGCCCAGACCGCGGGCGGGGTTTTCCTCTACTTCGAGACGCCTGCCGACGGCGCCGGGACTCCTGAAAACGCCGCGGATGCGCTGTTGGCGTCCGATGCCGGCGCTACTGGAGCCCAGAGTCAGGGCAAGCTGGACGCGCTCGCCGGTGGGACGATGCAGTGCCAGACGAACTTCTGCACGGGCAACGGCGAACAGCTGCAGGACGCCTACAAGGGCTTCGGTGCGAAGCTGCAGGAGTTCGTCCTCAAGTTCTACTTCGACGAGAAATACCCCAAGGAAATCTCGACGTTCTGCAACCCGTCCGAGCCGAGGCTCGTCGTCCACAACCGCAACGGCTTCTATAAAAGCATCATCGTGCAGAGCGCGAACACGCGCGTCTCTTTCAACGAGCTGCAGAAGTCCGTTGACGAGGGCCTCGGCGAGCTCCGCGACGCTTCTGGCGAGAAGTACGTAGAAGACTTCAAGTGGGACACCTCGGGCGGCATATCCTCGTGCGGCATCTACATCGTGACTGCGCGCCTCGGCCTCTGCAAGAGCCCCAATTCCTTCCCGGACAAGAAGGCGTGGCTGCGCTCCGCGTCAATAGAGATGGCCGTCAATCCCGCCGACCCGACGCAGTTCAAGGCGTGCGAGGAGACGCTCGCGAACGCCGGCCTGCTTACCGCCGAGGACCCGCAAATCATCGTCGGACGCGAGCAGGTCAAGGCGAACACCAAGCTGCCCTATTTCGAGCTCCGCAAGCCGAATGACGCCGCGGAAGCCAAGAGCATATTCGACAAGTTCAAGCTGATTTACTTTGGTTCCTACCGCGGCGGAAACAGCGAGTTGGACGAGCGGAACGCCCAGGGCTTGATCTCCGCCTTGTATGGCAGCAGTCCCAACCTGTTCTCCTATTCGCCGTCCTACAGCGACGCAGGCTACTGCACCAAGCGGTTGGGCGCGGTCACCGGTTCGGTGATGGCCGCGAGCGCTCCAAACTTGGTCATCCAGGGTATCATGGCGACCTTCGGCGTATCTTACGCTCTCAAGGAAACCGTCATGGGCTTCGCTTCGACGCTAGCATTGTGCGGCTCGACTTCCGTCGTCAACGTCGGAAACGCCGTATTCAAGGACGCAAACACGTGCGACGCCGCGAACGCCTGCGCGCAGGGCGCGTCATACTACCTGCTTAACACGTTTACCGCGTACATCCCCAACTTCGGCCTCAAGCCGGCCGAAGGCGTCAGCGCCGCTACTATGAGGAACATCGGGCAGGCGTTCAGCGCCAAGTTCCTGGGCGCAAGATTTGCCAGCGAGTTCCTCACGTTCACGGCTTTCAGCGCGGTTTTCTCGGGAGTGGAGTACGTCAAGGGAGACGACAAGGTCGTTGCCAAGCCCGACCTTGTGCTGCCAGCGGGGAAGGCGTTCAGGTCGATTCTGCCTTGGGGGAGCACGGCGTGGATGGCCGAACAGGGGACGCGCTACTACGGGCTATCGATGGGCTCGGCTTACGACGCCTCGATCGGCCTCCGCAATGGCATCAAGGAAGCAGAACGCCTCGGCCTCGGCGGCGACCTCAGCGCAAGGACAATCACGAAACTTGTCGCCAAGGGCAAGGCTGCCGCCGATTTCCACGAACTGGTGAAGGTGAAGATTCCACCCAACGACCCAGTAATAATGGATGCCATGTCCGACATGCTCGGGCGCGACGCGATGGAGGAACTCTTCGACAAGCTCGCCGACGACACCCTGCAGAAGTCGCTTAATCCCGTAGATAACGCCTTGTATCAGCGCCGCATGGAGCAGATAGTGACCTCGTTGAGAGGCACAAGATCCACCAAGGCGGGTTCGACATCTCTCTGGGCCGATGTTGTTGATTCGCTTACTGCCGCCAAGGGTCCTAGAAACGGGAATTTCCTACACTCTGGTCCATGGCCTGCTGGAATTAGTAGTGAGGCACAATATTTGAAGGAAGAGACACTTGATCACGTGCTTGAGCACTTGAGGCAAAGGGGGGATGTCGCAACAGGAACCCGAAAGCCGTTCAGCTTCAAGGGAATACTCAAGGCGGAATCGATAGTGCCTGCCGATCAGTACGACGATTTCCTGCGCAAAATGACCGCGAAGTATCCTAGGCTGGGAACGGTGCAAAACGCGATGTCCTCAATTCCAGATGCCGATGTAAAATTCGGAAGGGGAGCGACAGTGACTGACCGGCTTTTATCGAGAACTCGGACCCTGATTTCCGGAGGAAACGTCAAGAGCGAGAAACCGATAATCGACATCACTCGGAACGTCCTCAAGAGCGAGGGCGACGACGTCGCGAAGGCGGCGAAGACCACGGGAGGCTTCTTCAAGCAGTTCACGAACGCCGGCAGCAGGTTCAAGTCCATGTTCGCCCCCGCAAAGATCCCGCGGCTGGTTGGGACCATCGTCGCCGTTCTCGGACCAATACTCACCTACGCGGACCTGAGGCCCGTGCGCGCCGAGTTGGACTACCGCTACGGCAACCACGTCGTGGTCTTCAACAACCCCACCTTGGACAACGCCCCTGACCCGGTCACGTCGGTCAAGGAGATTTGCACGCGCGACGAGGCAAGCAAGACCGTCTGCCTCAACCGCGTCGACGCCAATGCCTTGTGCCCGAGGACGAAGCCGTTCTGCTTCTACTTCATCAAGGGCCCGGAGTATGCCGGAGTCCCCCAGTATGATTTGCTTACCGCTTTCAACGGCAGGCAGGCCACCCAGGCGATTGCGGAGTCCTTCTTCGCGGCATCCAAGCCTGTCCAGACGGACTCGTTCAGCGTCACGGAAGCAGTGGTCACGTCTTCGGCACTGCCCGGGTATTCGGCGCTGGAGGGGGCTGGGGTGCCGGTGTCGGACGAGCAGTCTGGCCCGCAGACGCCTGTTCCATTGTCGGAAGCCGCGACGAACCTGTTGGCGCGCTATAAGGAGTGGTGCGACGGTTACCAGTGCCCGCCGGAGGTCGTCAAGTCCATCGAGGAGGCGGAAAAGCTCGTCGACCAGGGCAATGACGCCGGCTACCGGAAGGCGCTCGAGTTTCTCAACGAGGCGTTGCGCGCCCAGGCCGCGACTTCAGGCTGAGGCCCCAGGGGTCTTACGCGCTCTTCAGGCCGTGCGGTGGATTGCGTCCAGATCCTCCATCCTCTGCCGGAGCAGGTTCCTGTTCTTGTACAATTGAAGGAGGGCGGAGGCTGCGGCGTCAACCTCTATGCTGGTCCGTGAGCCGTCGCTGCGCATTCCCTTGGCAAACAGTCGTACTAGGTTTCGGCCATGTGCGCTGTTCGGGTTGTTTAGCTCCTGCCTTAATACGCTTTGGAAGCGCGAGCTCTGCACGCCTTCAGAACGTACATCCCTTTCCACCGTATACCCCAGCTGGGTAAAAAGCCATGCAAGGTCCGCTGTCTCGGGGTTTTTCCTCAGAATATCAGACATCCTTCCGAAGCTTTTTTCCCTTCCCGAGATTACCTCCGCGGTCATCCTGCCGTGGCCGGCACTTTCGAGGCCCTGTCTTTGCGCCGCCCTCTCAAGAACCTGCCGATGCAGCTGCTCGAAGAGGTGGGGGTTGTCGCTGAGCTCATACAGCTGTTCCCGGGCGAATTTCTCGCGCCCGATGCCGAGCCGTAACTTGAACCTTTTCCACCTGCCCGGCCTTCTTGCCAACGGCGGGAGTTCGATGTCGATTTTTTCCGGTTTTGCGCGTTCTTCGCGAGGCATTTGATGCACCTTCTAATGATGTCCCTCGTGGCCTCCTTCCTCCCCTTCTTCCTCGCGGGGTTCTGCATGCCCTGCGGGTCCCCCTTGCTGGAGCAGTTGGTTAAGCACCCCGACTGGAATATTCACGGTCTGCGCCTGCTCGCGCTTGCGCCGGGGAAGGTTGCGGATGACTCTAAGAATGGTTTCCGCGGACGTTCCGCGATAAACCTCCGCCAACGTCTGCTCAAGCCGTCCGGATCCGGCCACGGCGTTCCTGTCGGTGGTTCTCCCGCGAGCCCTTCCGATGGCCATGCTTTCTATCAGACTCACCAGTCTGGAACCGCTGTCCCTCCTGGCCAGCTGCGTTCTCGGTCCTTCCCTTCCCAGGTCTTGGTTTATTGCCTGGAGGAACGGGTTTGTGCCCGCCCTCGCATACTGTCGCAAGAGTCCGACTGCTGAATCAATTCTTGCCAGATGCACCCTGCCTTCTTCGTCGTTTCCAATCGCTTTTCTTACGTGCGCCTCTGCAACGGACCGGAATTCTGCTGAATCTACCTGCAATGCGTGCCGTAGCATGCCTAGCCTTGCCGGTGACAACGGCGGAGCCCCTGCGGTCTCGTGTGCATGTATGATTAACCGCCTCATTGATTCCGGATTTTTCACCATCTCGCTGAATCGCTTGCGAATTAAATCCCGCCTTTTCCTTGGAGATAGCTCCGGATTGGTGATGTCCGGTGAGTGAATCCACGGGATTACATCGTGGATGAACGGTCCCTCCACCCGATTCCTCCGGATTCCAGAAATCCCTTGAGTGCCTGAAGCCCGCCTAACCATATGTGGAATCGCCCGCAATATTCTATGAAAGACTGCCATGCGTTTCTTCATTTAAAACCCTTGCCCTTCCCAATACCCCTCGTGTGTCGGCAATGCTGAAATCGGTGCGAGCCATCGTCTCGGGCGAAGTGCAGGGTGTCGGCTTCAGGTATTTCGTGCTTAGGGCCGCGGCGGGGTTCAAGGTCGCGGGCTTCGTGCGGAACCTGCAGGACGGCACCGTGGAAATCGGCGCCGAGGGTGAACGGGAGGAGCTCGAGCGGTTCCTGGACGCAGTGAAATTGGACGACGGCTTCATCCGCGTCGCGGCAATCGCTTCGGAATGGGGCGAGTCGGAGGGCAAGTTCAAGTCATTCGGCCTGCGGCGGTGACGCAGCGCATGCGGCCCCCCGCGGGCATACTCTTTTTAAACCGCGGAAAATTATCCAGTGGAGGGAATATTCGTGGCAAGGGAAAAGAGGGTGTCGCCGTCCGCGAACGCGTTCTGGACCATCATCCTAATTGTGGCTCTCGCGGTTGGCGCGTATTTTCTCTTCCTCGCGCCCCAGCCGCCGAAATTCGTCTCCACGCTCCCGTTCATCAAGCCCGACGCGGGGGCCGCGAGGGCCGCCCAAGTCTCTCTGCTTGCCGCCGAGTACGACCCGCGTTCGCTGGAATACTTCGACCAGAACTACAGCTTCTCCCTGCGGTATCTGCAGGGCTACCTCGCCGACCTCGACCCCTTCCCTTCAGTGCGCGTGAGGTTCTCCGCATACCACCCGCCGTATTCCGCGGAAATCATTGACGTGCGCGTGGTTGAATCCGGCGAGCTGAGCGATGTCAAGATTGGCGAGGCAGCGGCCGAGGAGAACGCGTCGCTCGCATCATACCCGCAGGACGGCAGGACGGTTTACGTGCTCTCCATGGCCATGCAGAATCCCGTTGACGGGAACGAGAGGATCTTCATCAGGCAGGCGTACCTGCAGTGCCCCTCAAACTGGGTTGTGCTGGTGGCCGCAATTTCCGAGCCGCTGGTGCCGGACTTGGACCTCGTCGACTACATGATTTCAACAATGCGGTGCCAGTAGCAAATGCGTGGGAACATTTCAATAGCCGTAGCGGTCCTCCTGCTGTTCATGGGCGCGTCCTACTTCTTCCTGCAGGCGCTGTCCGTCTCGCACCCGCTGACGGGGGCGCTGACGCTTCCCGGGCTTTCGATGGCCAATCCGGCCTTGACCGCATCGGTAGTCCTTTTCGCAGCCGGCGTGGCGGCGATTTTCTTCTACCTCTCTTCCAGAACGCAGGGGGAGCCGGGCCCGCATGGCAGTGGCGGCACTCCTGCAAGGGAGAACGCGGCGATTTCTTCCGCGGACATCCTCGCGAGGCTTTCCTCAGATTCGCCGGGCCGGCGCCCGCCTAAGGAGCGCTACAAGGTCGAGGAGGACTTCTCGCAGGCGGACAACAAGAACCGGTTCTAAACCCGCATTGCAAGTCTGACTTTCCCGCAACTTGTATGCCCGCTACTAGGCACGTATCTTACGACGGTATTAGGCGGGGGGGGCAGTCGGAAAAAGTCCTTAATTCAGGTGCATCTCGACGTGCACGCTGTCGGGAATGCGGATGCGCATGATGTCGCGCACACCTCAGGGGACAACCTTCGGTTTTCCCCTACGCGTGTGGCCTCTCCCCTTTCCATTTAGTCCGTTCGTGAATCAGTTGAGGTGCATCTCGACGTGCACGCTGTCGGGAATGCGGATTCTCATTATGTCGCGGAGCACGCGGTCGTCGGCCTTGATTTCAATCAGCCGCTTGTGCACGCGCAGCTCCCACTTCTCGTACGTGTCCGAGCCGTCGCCGCAGGGAGTCTTGCGCGTGGAAATCTTGAGCTTCTTGGTGGGTAGGGGTATTGGGCCCTTGAGCTCGATGCCGGCCTTCTTGGCGATGTCCTTGATCTGGGTGCAGACTGCGTCCAGGTCATTGTAGTCCTGGCTTTCGAGCTTGATGCGCGCGCGGTTCATGTTCAAAACGACCTGTGGAAATGAAAAGACGGGGGCACGCGGCCCCCCCTGCTGCCTATGCCTTCTTGGGCACGATTTCGAGGATGATCCCCGCGGCGACGGTCTGGCCCATGTCGCGCATGGCGAAGCGGCCGAGCGCCGGGTATTCCGAGTATTTCTCGGCGCACGTCGGCTTCGTGGGCTTGACCTTCACGATGGCGACGTCGCCGGTCTTGATGAAGTCCGGGTTCTTCTGTGCGGTCTGCCCGGTCTTGGGGTCCTTCTTCTCGAGGATCTCGGTTATCGTGCACGCAATCTGCGCGGTGTGCAAATGGAACACGGGTGTGTAGTTCTTGCCGATTGCAGTCGGGTGGTTGAGCACGACGATCTGCGCCGTGAACTCTTCGGCGACGGTCGGCGGCGCCTGCGGGTAGCCGACGACGCTGCCGCGCTTGATGGCCTTCTTGTCGATGCCCTTGAGCGCGAAGCCGACGTTGTCGCCGGGGATGGCCTGCGCGAGCTGCTGGTGGTGCATCTCGATGGTCTTGACCTCTCCCGTGACGTTCTCGGGCATGATGACGATGGTCGTGTTCGGCTTGAGTATGCCGGACTCTACGCGGCCGACGGGCACCGTGCCCTGTCCGGTGATGGTGAAGACCTCCTGTATGGGCAGCCTGAGGGGCTTGTCGGTCGCCTTCTTGGGCTCGGTGAGCTGGTCGAAGGCCTCGAGTATGGTCGGGCCGGCGTACCACTGCGTCTTGTCGCTCTTCTTGGCGACGTTGTCGCCCATGTATGCGGACACGGGGATGAACGGTATCTTGTCCACGGGGTAGCCCATGCTCTTGAGCTTCGCGGAAAGCGCCTGCTTGGTGTCCTCGTACTTGATGCGGTCGTAGTTCACCGCATCCATCTTGTTGATGGCGATGATGAACTGCGACACGCCGAGCACCTTGAGAAGGAACGCGTGCTCGATGGTCTGCGCCTGCACGCCCTCCTTCGCGCTGCAGACGAGCACGGCGGCGTCGGCCTGCGACGCGCCGGTGATCATGTTCTTGACGAAGTCCTTGTGCCCGGGGGCGTCGATTATCGTGAAGTAGTATTTCTGGGTGTTGAAGTCCTTGTGGGCGATGTCGATGGTCACGCCGCGCTCCCTCTCCTCCTTGAGCTGGTCCATCGCGAATGCGAACTCGAATGTTGCCTTGCCCATCTTTGCGGCCTCCTCCTTGAGCTTCCTAAGGTCGTTCTCGGACAGCGCGCCCGTGTCGTACAGGATCCTGCCCACGAGCGTGGACTTGCCGTGGTCCACGTGGCCCGTGAAAATCAAGTTCAGGTGCGGTTTGTTGGCCATTCCACTCATCCCCCTCTTTTTTTTCCAGATGCAGCGCCGCCGGGCCGCGCGAAAAAGCGCATGCTCGTCCAACGCTTGACTACGAAGAATCAGCCATGTTTAGCCTATCGACTGCATCCCAATTTTAGCCGTCTCAGCTTTAAAAAGCTTTTCCCGACAAAATGCTTCCATGGTCGACTGGGTGTCGAGCTGGCAGCTGATTTTCGACGAGTACCTTCTCTGGCTCGTCGTCGGCGCCATGCTCCTATACATACTGTGGCAGAACTACGCGCTCGAGGGCTGGCAGCTGGCGTTTCTCGTCTTCGCGGTCTTCCTCGGCGCTATGATGATGAAGGTCCAGCCCATCCACATCACCCACTAACAACCCCCTTTTTATTCCAGTGGACACTTCGGCATTCCATGTCCCGTCAGTCGGAGGCGATTATCTCCCTCAGGCGCTTGCTCCCGAAGATCCCGTACTCGCAGGCGCGCTTCTTCCACGACTTCCGCTGGCCGCTCGAGCAGCTCCACCGCGTCTCGCTCCTGCTCGGGAAAAAGCCCGTGCATACCAGCCCGGACAGGATGTTTTTCGGCTTCGAGGAACTCCCGGCCTTCGGCAAGGAATACTGGTTTCTGTACTTTGTCGACGTCGCGCGCGGCAGGCAGTTCATCGCGACTTTCGGCAGGGGCGAGGGCTCCGTGAGGATAAACCGCCGCCTGCTCCGGCCGCAGCACGGCAAGCCCGAGGTGTGCGACCTCGCGTGCGTCTACTGGAGCCTCGACGGCGGGCACAAGCGCTCGGGCGAGTTCTCCTCGCCGTTCGCCGCGGGCATGCACGAGACCGGCGTGCTGAGCGACTCCTCGCGCATGTATTTCTTCGGCCGATACCCCGACTACCACGTGTCGCTGCACGACAAGGGCAGGCAGGTGCTAGACCTGCGGCTGCAGGCGAGGCCGGCTGGCAAGCCCTTCGAGCTCGGCCACTACTCCACGAGCGTCTTCGGCTTCGAGCTCGTCAACATCTTCCTCCGCTTTTCCGGCACGCTCTACGGCAGGCCCTTCTCCGGCGAGTGCTACGTGCAGAAGGTGGTCGCTGTCGGGCCGTTCGTGCCGTGGAACTGGGTGCACGTCTACTTCAAGGACCACAGCAGCCTCGACTACTTCTCCCTGCGCTTCGCGCCGAGCAGGGAATGGGGTTCGCTGACGCCCTCGGACGCGGTCTTCTTCGACGCCAGGAAGAGGCGTTACCGGACGTTCCGCGGATGTTCGCTCGAGCATGTCCCCCGGGGGAACACGTGGGAGCTCCTCGACGGCGAGAAGAGCCTGCTTTTGCGCCTGCGGCCGCTTGCCCGGCACAAGTTCCTCTTCCAGAGCACGGGCGAGTTCAGCTACGACCAGCATTTCGTGGAGGCAACCGACGAGGAGACCGGCGGGGCGAGGCTCGCGGGCAGGCAGCTGGGCGACGGGCTGGGCTTGCTGGAGGACGCCAGGGGCTTCATGTTATAGCGAATCTCGTCCTCTGCCTTACTATGAAGTTCGCGCCCTCTTTCTTCATCCAATACCCGTGCTCCTCGCAAATGGTATCCAGAGTGGACTTGAGGCCGCGATTCCTTGTCAGAACCCTGAACGGGAATACTATTTCCCGGTCGTTGGAGTGGGCCCTGCGGATAGCCGATAGCGCAGCGAAGTATCTCCAGCCCCTCGGGCCGGCATACTTATTGTGAATCTCGCGCTCCAGCGACCCCTCCCTCCCGATTTTGTAGTGCGACTGGATGAATACGACCGTGTCTCTTTTTTCTTCGCATTCGGTCATGAGGCTTCCTATCGACCCCGGAAAGTCTTCGGCCGGCCCATAGGGGTGAATCGCGGAGTTCGCTTCTTCGAATAGACGCTTGTCCTCCGGTTTGGGGTAGGCGACTATATACGGCATCCCCAGATATCTGCTTTCGGCATACTGCGCGAGCATTATGTTGCCCCTCTTCGTAACCCGCACCCCGTTGTGAATGACCTCGGAACTATTGCGCTTCATTGCCCTTGCAATCGCAGTCCCAAAAATACTGCTCGCGGCATAGCTCATCAGACGAACCTCTCGAAGTAGGCCTTGACCTTGCTGCTCTTGTGCCTTCGCTCGCCGAAAGGCTTCAGGCGCACGATTCTCGGGGTCAGGCCGACCTCGGCGACTTCCTTCCGCAGCTCCCCAATCTTCTTCGGCTGGTCGTAGCCTAACGCGATTACATCCGGCTTTTCCCAGACTATTGGGAGGACGGTGTTGCCCTCGTCGCCGAGGATCGCCTTGCCGACGCACCGCAGGCTGGAGACAAGCTTGAGCCGTTCCTCTTGGTTGAAATAGGGCGCGCGGCCCTTGACCTTGCGGATGACCTTGTCCGTGGCGACTACGACCACCAAGGTTTCTGCTAGAGCGG
Organism: Microcaldota archaeon; assembly: GCA_043806595.1. GTDB lineage: Archaea > Micrarchaeota > Micrarchaeia > Norongarragalinales > SBBD01 > JAZDGU01. The sequence goes on along the minus strand of JAZDGU010000029.1, from coordinate 31,644 downwards.
CGGCTTGCTCGAGGAAGGATATGTGCCCGAGGTGGAGGACGTCGAAAGCGCCGAAGGCCATCGCCTTTCTTGCCTTGGGCATTCCTCGCATCTCCTTCTAGGGGCCTTCGTAGCCGCAGTCGGGGCAGGCAAAACGGTTTATGTTCTCCTTGCAGTCCTTGCAGCGCGTTATCTTGGCCTTGCTGCATCCCGGGCACGGGAACATCGTGTAGTCCTCCGTGGTCCTTCCGCAGCTCGTGCAGGTCTTCATCTTCAATCGCACCCAATAAGCGTCTTCGGTTTTCAGACGTCAATCCGGACTAGCGCTTTTTAACTTTGAGCCTTATAAATATTCCGCATTTGCGGGCCCGTAGTATAACCTGGACAGAACGAAAGCTTGCGGAGCTTTAGACCCGGGTTCAAAAAACCGCGCGCCTCGACCGCCGGAACGCCGGCGGGGTGAAACGGCGAGCTTGGAAATCCCGGCGGGCCCGCTTTTACCTTACCTTGAAGTCCAGCGAAACGCCGGTTCCAAACGGTTAAAATAAGCCTTCCGCCCAATACGCTTGCCATGGAAATCACGTTCTCGCGCAAGAAAATCGTCCTTGACCGCGAGGAGTTCGCCGTCGACCGCTTCGCCCGACGTTTTATAGCCCGTTTGGAATACGCGAAAATCCGCTATGTCTTCGTTTCGGGCTACGTGGCCATCGCCTTCGGCAGGAGCAGGAACACTGAAGATGTTGACATTATAGTCGAGAAAATCCCGTTTTCCAAGTTCGAAACGCTTTGGGGGTCGCTTTCCGCGGATTTCGACTGCATCAACGCGCCTTCCGCCAGGGCCGCCTACGAGGACTACCTGCTCAAAGGCACTGCGATTCGCTTCGCCCTCAAGGGGCAGTTCATCCCCAACGTAGAGTTCAAGTTCCCCAAGGGCCGGTGGGATGCGCATTCGCTGGAAAACCGTGTCAAGCTGGTTCTTAACGGCGTCCCGCTGTTTATATCGCCTTTGGAGCTTCAGATTGCTTTCAAGGGGTACCTTGGTTCGGAGAAGGATTTGGAGGACGCAAGGTTCTTATACCGCCTATTCGCAAAGCACTTAGATACGGCGAAGCTTTCTGAATTCATGTATGCATTGCGCGTCGAAAAAGAAAACGTGGAATTCATTACGGGGAATTTGAAATGAAAAGAGCATCCCTCAAAAAGTTGGACGAGGCCAAGCGGCAGAATTTCATCGAGCGCCTGAAGTTCATCGACTCCTACGTCGATTGGCTGAAGAAAACGCCGAACAAGGTCTGGAGCCGGCAGCTCGCCAAGATGCTGGACGGCTGACGTCAGAGTATCTTCGCGGTGCCGTAGAGGTGCCAGCGGTTGTTCGCGCGGCGCATCACCGCGAGGCTCTCGCCCGCGTTCGCGACTACTGGCTTCTTCAGTTTGAGCGAATACGACTTCTTCTTGCGCTCGACGACGAATCCCACGGTAGTGTTCGTCCCTATGCCGAGCACGAGCGGCTCGTTGATGCCCGGCGAGGCGTTGAACACCTCCACGGTGCGCTTTAGCGCCGAGATCTCGACGTCGATTTCCGTGCGGTTGGCCGGAAGCGTCCCGGGCAGGCCGACGACGTTGCCGACGAGCGCATTCGCCCTTGTCAGCGCGGGGTCGAGCGTCGTCGAGGCTGCGACGAGACCGCCGGGGCCGGCGGTTTCGAACCTGTCCCTTTCGGCGTGAAGCGAAATCACTTTCGTCTTGAGGCGCTCGTAGTCCTCGCGGTCCTTCTTCTTCTTGAGGAGCCCGGGCGCTATCTCTATCTCGTCGCCGACCTTTAGCGTGCCGCTCACGATGGAGCCGCCGACAACCCCGCCGACGATGCCGTCGATGCCGATGCCCGGCTTGTTCACGTCGAAGCTGCGCGCAACGAGCATCCGAAGTTCCGCGGATTGCGGGCGTTCGGGAGTCGGGATGACCTCCTCTAGCGCCGATATCAGCGCGCTTACCGCCTTCGGCGAGTTGACGGAAACCGGCAATACGGGCGCGTCCTCGTAGGCGCTGCCCTTGAGGAATTCCTTGATCTGCGAGTAATTCTCGAGGACCTTGTCCTTGTCTATCAGGTCCACCTTCGTCTGTGCAATCACGACGTTCTTGATTCCTGCGGACTCCATCACGGCGAGGTGCTCCACGGTCTGGGGCTTCGGGCATTTCTCGTTGGCGGCGATAACGAACAGCGCGCCGTCCATGATGCTGCTCGCGGCTATTACCGTCGCCATGAGCGTCTCGTGGCCCGGCGAGTCGACGAATGAAACCCTTCTAGCAATTTCGCCGCTTTCGCCGCAAACGGGGCACTTCGGTTTGCCCGAATAATTGTACGGCGCGGGGCACTTGCCGCACTTGTAGAACGTCACGTCCGCGAATCCGAGCTGGATTGTGATGCCGCGCTTGAGTTCCTCGGAGTGCGTGTCCGTCCACTTTCCGGTCAGCGCCGCTACAAGCGTGGTCTTGCCGTGGTCGACGTGCCCTATGGTTCCTATGTTGACTGCAGCCTGAGGCATCAAGATTCCCTCTATAAGCACTACTCCTAACGACGCCAATCTTTATAATCCCCGACGGGAGCGAGGGGTTTTCAGGGCCGCAGGACCCTCTGCACGTCTGCGGCGGCCTCCCCCTTCCGCTTCCCCAGCTCGCTGGCGCCGAATTTCATCTGCAATACGCACCGCAGCGCCCCGTCTGCGTCGAAGGCCGCGACGGCCTCCCCGGCTTGTGCCTCGATGTCAATTGAAATGAAGTCCTCGGCCAGCGGCTTAACGCCGTTGAGGGCCTTCTTCATCGCCCCTTCCTTGAGCACGGCCTTTTTCATGGCCTTGCCGACTACCTCGTCGACGGAATGGACGGTTTTCCCCAGTTTGGACGCGTCGCCGCGTTCCTTCCAGAGCCAGAAGTAGTCCGTGAGCTGCTGCAGGGTGACCGCGTCGCCTTCGGAAAACGTCGAGGCCGCTGTCCTCCGGAGCTCGGCCATTTCCGTACGGACGCCGAGAACCTCGCCCGCGTCGGACACTATCTTGCGGATGTACGTGCCGGCTTCGGTCTCGCATTCGAAGAGCACCAGCCGCCCGTCCGCCTCAAGGACGTCGAGGCGGTAGACCTCCCTGACCCTGAGCTTCTTCGCGACGGCGCTCGCGAGGGGCGGCGTCTGGAAAATCCTCCCCCTGAAATGCGAGAAGGCGTCCTCCAGCACGTCCCCTGCGACGGGTTTTTCCGTCCTCATGACGCACTCGTATTTCTTCCTCGAGCCCATCAGGTAGTGCGACATCTTGCACGAGTCCTCCAGCAGGACGACCAACACCCCCGAGACGTTCTGGTCGAGGGTGCCCGTGTGGCCGGTGCGCTTGAGATGGAGGATGTTCCTCACGAACGCCGCGACCTCGTGCGAAGAGGGCCCGCACGGCTTGTCGATGCACACCACCCCGTAGCGTAGCAGATCGTCAATGTCGGCTTTGGGGGTTTTCGCGCTGGGCATAAGCGGTGCCTTCCTTCAGGGAAGGGGTTCGAGGTGGAGGACGTTGCATCGCTTGGCCTTGCCCTTGTCGTCCTTCACTTCTACGAAGTTGGCGTCGATTATCCTGGTTATCTCCACCGTGCGTCCGGCCTTCCTTCCCTTTGTCTTGAGGCACTTCTTGCCCACTTGCAATGCTCCCATTATGCGTTTTCACCTGAACTTGAGTTTCTTCATTATTGCGGCGGCAATCTTATTATATGCCTCGCTTTGCGCGGCCCTGCGCCTCTTGAGCGGGCGCGCGGCGCCTGCGATGATTGCCGCGACTTCCTGCGCGTCGAGCCATTCCGTGTTTATCACGAGGTCAGCCTGCGACGTGTCGCTTGCGTCGATGCCGTAGAGGCGCTTGTACTGCGAGACGTCCTGCCGGTCCCGTTTGCATGTCTCCGCGAGCGCCTGCCGGTATGTCTTGTTTTCGCGTTTGGCGATCCTGCGGGCCCGGACCTCGGGCGTGGCGGAGAGCCAGACGCGGAGGTCGGCCGCGGGCATCAGCCAGATGGCGAGCCTGCTCGAGAGTATCACGCCTTCGGCCTTCGCTAGCTCGGACTGCCTGAGGTCGAGCAGGAGGTCGAGCTTGCCGTCCTTCAGGCGGAGCGCCATCGCCTCGCCGAAGGATATGCCGATGTCCTTCGCGAGGCTGCGCATGGTGTAGTTGACGGGCCTGAGGCGGAGGATTTTCGCGGCATAGGCGGAGACCGTGGTGTTGCCGCAGCCGGACAGCCCCGAGACCGCGATCCTCATGCAATTTTCACTTCAGCATCCGGATGTACTTCAGGTGCACGACGCCGATGTCTGCCTCGGTGTGCGCGCCGGCCTGCAGCCTCAGCTTCTCCTTGAGCAGCTGCTGCACGCACGTGTGGCAGAGCACGCCCCCGAACACCCGCTCTGGGCGCTTCTGCGTCTTCGCGAGCTTGCGCATGCCTACAATGCTCCGGTTCGGCACGGCGAACATCTTCGCGCCGCAGATGGCGCATCTTGCCTTGGACGGCTTCTTCGGCTTGTAGATTGCGACGCTCCTCCCCCCGGGAGTCCTCCTGAGCGTCTTCTTGCTTGTCCTGTGTCGTGGTGCGACCATTTTTACCTAATCACCGCGTCAGTTTTTCATAGTCTTTCCGGCGATAAACTCTATAACGCTTCCGGCGAGCACGGACGAGAGGATGAACAGCCCCCTCGGGCCGTAGGTGCTCTCTTGGAACACGTTCAGTCCGAGGAGCTCGTGGCCGTTGAGGTGGAGCGCGAACGGCAGCTGTATCGCGAAGCCGTGCATGTTGCCCTCCATGAACCAGAGGAACACGAAGAAAAGCGGGAGGATGAATATCATGCTCTTGAAGGGGAGCATCATGGACTCCTGCACGGTCTTCATGAACACCTTCTCCTCCTCCTTGAGCTTGTCGAGCTCCTTCTCGTCGTTCCTCTTGATGGCGTCCGTCGAGCGCTTCTGGTAGTCCTTCTGAATCTTCTGGAGCTCGATCCTGCGCTTGGTGATGCCCATCGCGCGGTTGATCACGTTCGTGATTAAGGAGAAGATTCCGGCGGCAAGGAATATCGCAAGCGCGTCCGGTAGTCCGAGCAATGCCATTTCCATGCACCTATTTTACGAACCTGTTCAGCACCGGGTACATCTCGAATACCTGCTGGCGGGAGAGGTCCTCGTACAGCCGGTAGAGGATTCCGACGGTCAGGAGGATTCCCGTGCCGGTTCCGAGCGCGCCGGTGATGTCCGCGAACCATGCGAGTATGCCCACGAAAATGCTCCCCAGAATTGTTATCACCGGGATGTACCTCTGCAGTATCCTCTCGGTGACGCGCGGGTCCTGCCTGAAGCCCGGGATTTGCATTCCAGTTTTCTCCAGCTGCGCCGCCACGTCGCTCGCCCCCATTCCCGTGCTCTCTATCCAGAACCAGCCGAACACGACGCAGAGCAGCACCAGCACTATCCCGTACGTGAATATGTGCAGGATTTCCCTCGGCTCTGTGATGAGGCTGAGGTAGACGGAGTACCCGCCCGGGGTCATCAGCGGCGACTGCATGGGTGTGGTATAATAAACGAAGCCGTCGACGGGCTGGTTGTCCTGGTACGTGCCCAGCACGTTGATGCCCGCGTTGCTCATGAACAGCCCGAAGACTTGTATGTTGAGGAGTACCGCCGAGGCGAGTATCACCGGGATGTTGCTCACATAGAGGAACTTGATGGGATAGCGCGCCCCGAGCCCGCGCGCCCCGCCGTACGCGAGGGGCAGCTCGATCTTCATTCCCTCGGCGTAGACCGCCATGGAGAACACGACTATCGTGAATACGAGCGGCATCAGCGCCCAGATCGCGCTCGCGACGTTGGCGTTCACGAGCTCGAAAATCGCCTGCGGGATCAACCCGGCGACGGACGTTCCCGTGGTGGCGAAGCTGAACGCGCCGATGAACACGGCCTGGGCGACTCCCGCGGCGATGAACAGCGAGATGCCAGACCCGATGCCGTATTTCTGTGCGATTTCGTCGAGATACAGCAGGATGACGGATCCGAGAGTAAGCTGGAACATGACCGCGAGCTGCAGCGGCGTGAGTATGCCGAACATGGCGTTCTGCGCGAAGAGCGCCGGGGTGATCGCGTCGGTCGCAACGACGATGGACTTGGAGTAGATGAATCCCTCGAGGATGCTGAGCGCGATGGCGAGCAGCTTCTGCAAGCCCTGGTAGAGCTTCTTGTTCTCCTGCTGGGAGAGGTCTATCTTGATGAGCTTGGCGCCGACTGCGAGCTGGAGGAAGATGCTGGCGAGCACGATGGGCCCGATTCCGGTGGTGATGAGCGTGCCGGTGCGGCTGCCGAGCAGGATTTCGAGCCTCTCGAAGGTCGCGACTCGCGTGGCGTCAAGGCCGATCGGATAAATCTGCCCCATCAGGTAGAAGATGACGAGCACGGCGGCGGTCCACTTGAGCTTCTCCTTGAGCGGGGGGGCCTTCAGCGGCGCCTTCACTTCGGGTAGATTGTCGATTATCGGTTTCAACGCCTTGAGCATTGCATCAGCCTCCGATTTCTTTCCGCGCGCCTCTTTTAAACCTTACTGAGCCACGAGCACGGTCCCGCCCGCCTCCTCTATCTTGCGCTTCGCGGAGGCGGAGAAAGCGTTCGCCTTCACGTTCGCCTTGCTGGCGAATTTGCCGTTCCCGAGCACCTTGACGTAACCCCCTTTCGCCGTCACGTCGATGTTGTAGGCGCCGTTCTCCTCCTGAAACTCGCCCTTGCCGATGCGGTACGCCAGCCTGTTCAGCTGGACGACGGCGACCTTGCGCGGCGAGGGATTGACAAATCCGGGCGCGGTCTGCGTCGTGCCTTCAGTCTTTATCGTGCGGAGCCACTTGTGCTTGTGGTAGCCCGCCCTCCCGACTCCGCCGCGCACGCCCTTCCCGCGGCGGTTCTTCTTGTTTCCCCCGCCGTACGTGCGGTTGCCGGCGTGCTTCCTTACGCTTGACTTGATGCGCCTTGCCATGTGTGAACACCACTATTTGCTTCTGCAAAAAGACGGGACAGCAGGAGAGAACATAAGCACGTGAATATTTTTAAATGGCTAGCGCGAGCGCAACACCCAAAGCCTTTTATTCGGCCCCGAAGAACGCATTGCGAAAGGCCATGAAACTCAGGCAATACGAGAGGAACCGCACTGCCGCCTCGAGGCACCTCTTCTTCGCGAGGCTCCCGCCCCACCGGGCATCGGACTACGAGAAGGCCGCGGTCTGGGCGTTCACCGGCGAGAACACCTCGCTGAGCTCCGCCGTCCTGGGAGAGCTCGCCGAGCGGGAGGGCTTCGCCTCCAACGCGCTTGCGGCGAAAAACGCCGTCGATTCCATCCCGCACGTGCGTTTGAGGGACCTCCTTTCCTCTTTGCGCAGGTCCCCCGTCCTCCGCCGCGTGAAGAAGATAATCGTCGCCCGCAACCGCCGCGTTCCCTTCCGAGAACAGCACCTGCTCCGCGACTCTGTCGCAATCGAGTCGAGGAGGATACTCATGCGCTACGCCACCCCGCCGCGCGCGCACGCGCTTGCCACCGTGTTCGGGGAGAACTGGGGCGTGACGATGCAGGGCCTCGGCCTAATCTGACGACGCCTCGCGTGGCCCTCCCCCTTCCCCGTATGGAAACGCTTTAAATACGCGCGAGCCTATTCCACTAAATTCACGTGCGGGGGGATGCGGATATGAGGGTTTCGGTTCAGCCTTTCGGTTCCAAGTTCGTGTGCGATGCCGCCGTATTCGGCGTGTTCGAGGGCGAGGTCCCGGCCGGCGAGCTGAAGAAAGCCGACTTGGCGCTGGGCGGCGCGGCTTCGGCGGTCGTCAAGTCCGGCGAGTTTTCCGGAAAGGCGATGCAGGCTACCCTCCTGCACGCCCCGCCGGGCGTACAAGCAGGGTTCGGCCGCATCCTGCTCATCGGGCTGGGCAAGCGCAAGGACGTCGACGCCGACACGCTGAGGAACGCCGCGGGAAGGAGCGCGGTTTTCCTGCGGTCCGCAGGAGCGAAAACCATTGCGAGCTTCCTGCTTGCAGACGGCGTGCTGCACAGCGCCTCCCACGCGGAGGCCGTGGTCGGGGCAACAATCCTCTCGCTCTACAAGTTCGACAAGTACAAGACCGAGAAGGAGGAGCGTGCGGAAGTCGGGGAGTTCGCGCTGTTCTGCCCCTCGAACAACCTGCGGGAATTCCGCGAGGCCGCTTCCGCCGCCGAAATCATCGCAAACTCGGCGAACGACGTGCGCCAGCTGCTCAACGAGCCCGCGAACGTGGTCACGCCACAGGTGCTCGCGGAGAAGGCCCGGGAAATGGCCAAGAGGAACGGCCTCAAATGCAGGATAATCGACGAGAAGGAGATGCGCAAGCTCGGCATGGAGGCGCTGCTTGCCGTCTCCCGCGGGAGCCGCCAGCCCCCCACCCTGACCGTATTGGAATACGAGGGAAGGAAGGGCTCCAAGCCCATCGCAATCGTCGGCAAGGGCATCACCTTCGATTCCGGCGGAATTTCCCTCAAGCCCTCAAAGGACATGGACCGCATGAAATACGACAAGTCCGGCGCGGTCGCGGTGTTGGGCATCATGCAGGCCGCGGCCCAGCTCAGGCTCAAGGTCAACCTCGTAGGGCTCATGCCTGCGTCCGAGAACCTTCCCGGCGGCAACGCTTCAAAGCCGGGAGACATCGTCAGGGCCTCGAACGGCAAGACCATCGAGATACTGAACACGGATGCCGAGGGAAGGCTAGTCCTCGCCGACGCGCTTTCCTACGCGCAGAGGTACAAGCCGCAGGCGGTCATCGACCTGGCGACTTTGACCGGGGCGGTTGTCGTCGCCCTCGGCGACAAGGCGGCCGGGGCGCTGGGCAACGACGAGGCCCTCTTCCAGAAGCTGCGCCGTGCGGGCGACGCCTGCGGGGAGAGGGTCTGGCAGCTGCCGCTGTGGAAGGCCTACGACGAGGACGTCAAGAGCGACTGCGCGGACGTGAAGAACATCGGGTCGAACGGCGCAGCCGGCACGATTTCGGGCGCTTCCTTCCTCAAGAAGTTCGTCGGCGACTATCCGTGGGTGCACTTAGACATCGCGGGCACCGCCTGGACGGACAAGGAGCGGCCGTACCTCGCCAAGGGCGCGACGGGCTTCGGCGTCAGGCTCGTCGTTGAAACATTGCGGCACTGGAAGTAGCGCAAGGGAGTGAGTCATCAGGCGCCCTGGCCGAGCTGCTGGCCGTGGGTTGGACTCCGAAAAAAATATTGGCGTCACTGTGCCGGATTCGGCACGATAGCAAATTATGCGCTTAAATTTGCATAAACGACGGCATTAAATATGGCCAAATCCATATAAGTTCGGTGTTTTGGATGGAAGTCAATGTTAACCATTTGTTCAAGGAAGTGAAGCATCTTCAGAAGGAAGTCGAAAAAAACAACGCCTTGCTCCTGAGCCTGATTCCCGAAGAAAAAGTATCCGCCAGCGAACTGGCCAGACTGCGCCGAATAAAAGAGGATATGGACGCCGGGAAATCCATTGCTTATTCCAAGGATTTGTTCTGATTCAGGGTGCTTGGCGTGTTTTCCGTAGAATTCAGCCCAAAGGCGCTCAAGACCGTTCGAAAAACGGATGCCAGAATGCGGCAAAGGATTCACGAACTTGTCGGCGTACTTGCAACCGAACCCGTCCCCGCAAAACGCTTCGACTTAAGTAAATTATCCGTATTTGTTTAGCTGGTCAGCATAATCCCGTGGACAACATTCGCGTAAGTTCTTTCGCCACGTCACGCCGTTGGAATTGCCATGTGGCAAGAAGCGAAGCCAACTTCTCATAAGCCCTCGCACCGCCCTGTGAACGGAACGCGCCGATAATCTTACGAACCACGACCGTCTCGCGAATGGCCTGCTCGGCAAAATTGTTCGTAGGCTCGACTCCCTCGAGCCAAACACAAGTAAACCACTCCCCTAAACGGTTGCCCACGTAATTCGCTACCCCCCCGCACTCAGGATAACCCGAGTAATACCGAATCGTTTCCCGCAGCCTAACCGTCAACAACCCGTACTTTCGCAAACGTTCTTCTTCAGTACGCGGTTTCCGGTTAAACCGTTCGATGCACTTGAACAACCGCTCCAGCTTCTCGTTAAAATGCCTTCCCGCCACCGACTGTTCCTCCAACTCGGCCGACTTGCGAAGCAAATGCGCCCAACAACGCTGGATGCTCGCAAGCGAAAGGCAATCGTAAGCCCGCCAGCCGTCACACACCACGATTCCACTGAAAGCCACCCCAAGCACTTCTTTCACGACCGGGTTCCCCCGGTCGTGCCGGATGACGATGAGCAAGTCCGTATCTGAACGGAAGACCCAGACCCACCATTTCGCGCCGAGAACAGAAAAGCTCGTCTCGTCCACGTAAACGATTCGCGCCACGCGAATTTTTTGCTTCAACTGCTCGTACTCACCCTCGGCAGCCTGTGAGGCTCGGGTAATTATTGCGTTTACGCTGGCTGGAGTGATTCGCAAGGCGAATCCTGCCTCGAGAAAGCCTGCGGTTTTGCGCAGGACGCCGCGCACGATGAATTTGAGGAAGATTGTGAGGACCATTAGGTTGATTCCGAAGCGTCCTTGTATGGGAGTGCGGCCGTCTCGGGCTTGAAACTTGAGGTGGCAGGCGTTGCACTGGCAGACTTCGCGGGCAACATCAATTACTTTGGGTTGTATGTCTGGCGGCATTTCTTCGACTTGTTGGTGCCGCTGGCCAATCACGCGGATATCCGGGCTGTGGCATCCGGGGCATTCTCTGGCAGTGATTTCTCTGGTTTCATCTGCGTTCTTCCACGGGCGCGTAGCGCCTTGGTGGTTGAGTGGGGCGCCGCGTTTGCGGCGCCTTCCAAATGGTGTCGAGTCTGGTTTCAGGTGCGGGTGTGCGGACGGTGGGGTGTTAGGGTTCTGGTACTTCCGCAATTCGTTTTCGAGCAACTTCTTGTCCTTCTCGAGCACGGTTATCTTTTCTTCCAATTCTGCAATTTGAAGCAATGCTCGCTCAAGTCGTATTCTCACGTTCATCGATGATCACTAGGTAAACTGGTTTTCCGAGATATTCTTTAGGGCAGTCGACTTTGGCGCCGGTGCCGAATTTTGTGACCGTCTTCTTCAGGAACCCTCTAATGTTGTGGAGTTTCAGTTCCGTTTGAGTGTTCAACGCTATCTTTCGCAATGTGAATTCGCCTCTTGTTCAAGTGATAGGTGTAGATGGTGAAAAACATTAAGTCCTTACAAAATTTTTCCAGCGGCTCGTGGGGTTCGTCTTTGAATTTCTCCCAGATGGGCGTGAAAAAACGCTCGGTAAAAAGGTCGGCTATTCCTTCAGACGCATTGGCGTACACTTTCTTTCGGTGTTCTCTGCCACAATTCTTGCACACGAAAATCTCGATTTTCATAATATATATTATATACATATTAAGAATATATACTTTTCGGTAGGAATCAATTATTTACCAGTCAGCTGGCTAGGGGACAGCTAAACAAATACAATTATCCGGAAGCGATGGATTCTACAGAGTCCGATTGTCTAGTTTCAGGATTAAGTATTTCGTCGACTGGTCTGCCAAGAAAATCCAGGTGCTCGACTTCCAACGCCGTGACGAGCATACCTATGTCTGATGTCTGGCGCTTACCTCGAAGTGCATTGGCCTTGGCTGGAATTCATTTCCTCGAGTCGATTCTCGCCTTGATGTCGAGTTCCTCCTTCTGGAGGGAGTTCATCAGCTGGGAGTATGCCGCGTAGTCGACCTTGCGCTTCATGAAGTTCGCGGTCAGGTCGGCCTTCTCGCGATTGATTTCCCTTAGCCTCTGCAGCGGGTCCGGCACGGCAGTTTCCACCGCGGGTTTGGCCGCGGTAACCGGCGGCCTGCTCCTCCACGTTGGAACCGGCTCGGAAACCCGACGCCTTGCCGGCTCCTCCTCGATGACGTCAATCCTTCCCGCCTCTCGGAATTCCCGCATGACCTTCTGCAGGGGCACCGTGAAGTGGCTTGTGAGGCGACCCTGTGCGTGGGCGCGCTCGATGCGCACCGCCATATCCGCAAGCGGGGCCTCGTCCATCGAAAGCTCGACGGTTTTTATCGCCATCTTCCCTTCGGGAAGCCTGTCCAGCGTGGCATGCTTGGATGACGTGAACCAGATGAGGACGTCGTGGAGTTCCTTGCCGTAGACGTTCTCGACGACGATTTCGAAGCCCCACGCCCTTCGTCCCGGGAAAAGCTTGAAAAGTTCCATCCTTACCCGGATGTCCGCTGCGGAAAGGGTGACGCGGCCCTTCAAGGAGTCAACCCGGACCTCTTCGGCCGGCTTCCTGCCTCCAGCGGCCCTGAGCTTCTCCCCCAGGCGGGATATGATGCCCATGAAGCCCTCTAGCCCCTTGCACTATTTAAACCATTTCCCCCCTCCGCGGTTTGCCAGCGGGTTTCAGAGCGCCTTTACCGCCTCCTTGACCCGCTTGAGCCCCTCCTCGATAACTGGGATGTCTGTGGCGTAGGAGAAACGCAGGTAGCCTTCGCCGTAGCTGCCGAAGGAAGTGCCCGGGAGGGCGGCCACGCCGCCGTTGAAGAGCAGATGGTCGCTTACCTGCTGCGAGGTCTTGCCCTTCGCGGCCTTCGTGATCCGCGGGAACACGTAGAACGCGCCCTTCGGCTTAAGGCACTCGAATCCCGGAATCTCGTTGAGGCCGTCGACGATGAAGTCCCTCCTTTTCCGGAATTCCGAGACCATCTTCAACACCGGCTCCTGCGGCCCCTGCAGCGCGGCGATGCACGCCTTCTGCGTGAAAGTCGCGGTGCACGAGTTGCTGTTCGTCATCAGCCTAGTCATGTGCGGCGCGAGCGTCCTGTTCATGATGCCGTAGCCGGCCCTCCAGCCGGTCATCGCGTACGTCTTGCTGTAGCCGTCGAGGATGATGGTCCTCTCCTTCATGCCGGGCAGCGCGGCTATGCTGAAGTGGCTGCCCTCATACATTATCTGCGAGTAGATCTCGTCGCTGAGCACCCACAGGTCGTTCTCGAGCGCCAGCTGCGCCACGGCCTCGATGTCGCTCTTCTCCAGCACCCCGCCGGTCGGGTTCGCCGGCGAGTTGATGACGATCATCTTCGTCTTCGGCGTCACGAGCTTCCGTATCTCGTCGGGGTCGAAGCGGAACTGCTTCTCGTAGCCTAGCTTGTACGGCACGGCCTTTCCGCCGACGTAGTTTATCATCGACTCGTATATCGGGAAGCCGGGGTTCGGGTAGACGACCTCGTCCCCGGGGTTCACTATGGAAAGCATGCTGTAGAAGATGATGGGCTTGCCCCCGGGCACCACTACGACCTCTTCCGCGTCGAACTTCATGCCGCGCAGCCTTCCCGCATACCCCGCGACGGCCTGCCTGTGCTCTATCGTCCCAGCGGAGGGCGTGTAATGCGTCTGGTTGTCGTCTAGCGCCTTCTTGGCGGCGTCCTTGATGTGCGTGGGCGTGTCGAAGTCGGGCTCGCCGATTTCCATGTGGACGATGTTCTTGCCCTTCGCCTCGAGTGACTTCGCCTTCGCCAAGACCTCGAAGGCGGTCTCCGTCCCGAGCACTTTCTGCCTGTCCGCAATCTGCACGCCAATGCACCCCCCTTGATTCGAACGCGTCAGTCCTGCTTTATTCGGAAGCGCCGAGTTTTTTAAATGGTTTCCCGTAATGCCTCCGTCTCAATCGGTGGTCGGAATGGATTTCATCGGCGTGCTGAAGGCAAGGCGTTCGACGAGGAAGTACCAAAAAAGGCCGGTGCCCGACCCTGTCCTCCGTAAGATTTTGACCGAGATGCAGGATTCGCCTTCCGCGGGAAACCTCCAGTCGTACTCCATTGTCGCGGTCCGCAGCGCGGCGGCCAAGCGCGCGCTATACGGGATTTCGAACAGGCAGCAGTTCGTCCTCTCTGCCCCCGTGGTCCTCGCCTTCTTCGCCGACTCGGCGCGCTGCTCGCTGAAATACGGCTTCCGCGGCGCTCACTTCCTCTGCATCCAGGACGCGACGATAGCCGCCGCGTATTTCCAGCTCGCCGCGGCAGACGCCGGCCTTGCAACCTGCTGGGTCGGCAAGTTCGCTCCCGAGAAGGTCATGGAGCTGCTTCGCGCCCCGAACTTCATGTACCCCGTGGCGCTGATCACGTTGGGGTACTCCGCGGAGAAGGGCGTGCGGTTCCCGCGCAGGAAGCTCTCCTCCATCTTCAGGAACGAGCGGTTCTGAAGCGGGCCGGGGGCGAGGCCAGTTCCCACAGCGCTTCGAACTGCTTCCGGAACCCGTCGGCAACTTTTCCGTTCCCTATCTTGAGCCCGAATACCTCGGCCTTGGAGAAAAGCAGGAGGCACGCGGTGTCGTGGAAGACGTGCAGGGTAGTCAGGGTGGAAAACTCCGCAGGCAAGAACCGGACGCTGACAAATGGCAGTTTGGCGGTCTTCAGGCCGATCTTGACGGTCTCGGGCCTTCCGTCAAATATCACGCGCGCCCTCGCGCCGTTCCTCCCCATCTCCCGGTAATACTTCAATATCGTCGGGCCGAACTGCGCCCTGCCCTCGCTGTTGGCGATGAAGACGAGGTCCTCCTCGCCCGGGCCCAAACTTGAAGATATCTCCCTGAATAGGGCCTTGACTCCCTCCATCCCGTATAGTATCGACGCGTTCGGCTTTTCGGATGCGGCAAACTGGCGCTCAAGCTCCGAAACCAATCCTTCCAGTTTCTTCCTGCGACCGTCCTCGAGCCTGCGTTCCTTTTCCCAGCCCTCCCGCAATCCCCTTGCCACCGCTGAAGGCGAGACGGCGGCATATTCGAGCCGGTTGTTTACCTCTGCACGGGCCGCCATCCCGCGCTCGACGAGCTGGTTCATGTAGTCGTAGACGAGCGCGCGGTGGATGCCGGTCTCCCTGACTATTTCGGGGGCGGAGGCGTTGCCCAGCCGGACCAGTGCGGAGTACGTTTTCGCCTGGCCGAGGGTGAGCTCGAACTGCAGCGCAATCTCCCCCGCATCGATATTCAACATGTGTAGTAATGCTATGTTACGACAGCTTAATAAATTGGGCGAAGGAGCCAAGGATTCCATGGGAACATCGGCTGCCGCCGTCGTGGAGAAGGTAAGGGAGCACGGCCGCCTAATCTTCATTCGCGAGCCCGGGCTCCTTTCCAGCATGCTGGAAGCCTATGACGAGGAGGCGTTCGTTTCCCTCGTTGACGGGCTCAATATCCCCGACACGGGCATGAAACAGCCCTGCACGGTACTCGCGATACTCCTGAAGCTTGGCCGGAAGAATCCGCAGAAATCGCTTGCGCTCCTTGATGCGGCCGACGTCGCCAACCGCGCGCCGAAAAAATACCTGCGTGAACTTACGGAAAAGATTGGCAGGTATTCGCAAAAGGTCGGGGCTCCTCCGTGAACTTCACCGCCGTGCCTCCTGCTTGACAAGCTGGGGGATGGAGTCCGGGTCCTGCCAGTATTCCCTGCTCGAAAGCCGCAGCAGCTTCCAGCCGCGCGTCTCGAGGAACTCCGGCCGGTGGAGCTCCCATTCCTTGAGCTCGCGCATGCCGTCGTACTCCTTGCCGTCGAACTCGATGCCAAGCGAATAGCTCAGCGGCTTCTTGGTTTTCACGACGGCGAGCTCGAGGCCGTGCGCGGACGCTCCGATCTTCGAGTCTATTTCGAGGCCGCGGTCCTGCAGCGTTTCCGCCAGCCTGACGGCGAGCGGGTTTGCCTCCGTAGCATGCATCGTCGTCCCGCCGGACATCCTGCTCAGCGAATGCAGAAGAGTGTCGGCGTCCCGCGTCTTGCCGTCCGAGACGAATTTCGCGTACCTGAGGTATTCCTTCAGCAGCCTCGGGCCCGTCGGCGAGTCCTCGTTCACCGGCAGGTCTTCGGGAGCGATGCTGGCGACGACGTAAATCATCTCCCTTGCGCGCGAAATGGCGACGTTGAGGCGGTTCTCGCCGCCCTCGGCGGCGAGGCTTCCGTACTGCGCGACGACGTTGCCCGCTGGAGACGGCGCGTAGCCGATGCTGAAGATGATCACGTCCCTCTCGTCGCCCTGCACGTTCTCGATGTTCTTCACGAAGAGGCCCTGCACCTCCTCGTTCTGCATGCGCTCGCGTTCGCGCTTGTATTTCCTGTAGAAGTCAGGGTCGTCCCTCGCCTTGCGTTCGAGGAGGTTCTGGATGAGCTCCTTCTGGTTGGCGTTGAAGGTGATTATGCCGACGCTAGGCGGGTTGCGGCCGGAGATCAGCTGGTCCACGAGCCTCACGACCTTCTCGGCCTCGGCCCTGTTCTTCCTGTGGTCCCACGTGCCGTTGACGCGCACCCACTCGATGGGCGGCTCGTCGGAGGCGGAGGCGTTCGGCGTGTGCGCGATGCGCCCGCGGTAGAAGGCATGGTTCGAAAAGCCGATCAGTTCCTCGTGCCTCGAACGGTAGTGCCACTTGAGCAGGACCTCGTGGTAGCGTTTGCGGGCCAGCTGCAGCAGGGACTTGGTCTCGCTGACGTCCTGCAGGGGCTTCGGCCGCGGGTCCTCGTCGTCGCCGCGCTCGCCCTCCTCGAGGTACGCTTCGAAAAGATCGAACGGCGGGAGCTGCTTCTCGTCCCCGGCGACCACGAGCTGCCTGCCCCGGTGCATGGCGGGTACCGCGTGCTCTATTGGGCATTGCGAGGCCTCGTCGAACACCACGTAATCGAACATGCCCTCCTTCAGCGGGAAAATCGAGGAGACCGTCGCCGGCGAGGCGAGCCAGCACGGGAATATCTTGAGGAGCGCCGGCGCGTGCTCGTTCATCAGCCTGCGCAGGGGCCACTTGTGCCTCGGCTTCTCGACCTGGAACTGCAGGTCCTTCCGCTTTCCGTATGGCAATTGGATGATGCCCGCGAGCCATGCCGCTGCAGCCTGCCTGCGCGCGAAATGCTTGCGCTTCTTTGCCGAGGACCTCGCCTCGCGCTGCAGCTTCTCATGCTGGCCCCTTTCCAGGAAAGAGTCCTGCCGCGACTGCTCCGCCAGCTGTATCCACTTCGAGTACACCGCGTGCTCGAGTGAGTCGAGCGACTTCGAGACGCCGTAGCCGGACTTCACGAGCGGGTAGACTATCTCGAACGCGATCCTTTCCTCCGGGGAAAGCGCCTTGATCTGCCGGTCTAGCGTGAGCGCTCCGTCCTTGTCCTTGAGCGCCTGCCGGATTTCCGAGAGCTCCGCGGAGTAGTCCCCGCCTGCGGCGGCCTTCTGTATCGCCCTTCCCGTCGCGTCCTGCCCGAACGTGCCCTCCAGCGCCTCAAGCGCGCCGGCGACGTTCCTCATCCACGAGTTGTAAGTCCTGAGCGCCTCTATCGATTCCAGCGTCTTGGGGCGGTGTGCCGTGCTCGCGCCCGCAATCGCCTTCAGCGCAGCGTCCTTCTCCTTCCGGCCCTCGCCGCACCGCTTGACCAGCCCGTCGAGGTAGCGCGCCGCCTTCCAGTACGCGGCGTCCGTGAATTTGCCAATGCCCGAGCGCGTGAGCCTGACGAGGTCCTCCTCGAGCCGCAGGGTGACGGGATAGTGTATGCCGAGCCTCGCTAGCTCGAGCAGCTTCCATGCGGAAGACGAGCACAGCCCGTGCAGCAGCGGCTCCATGCGCTCCGCGGTCTCGAGCGATTCCTCGAGCGTCCTCCATTCCGCGGACGACACCTCGCTGAGGTTGCGCCTCGCCGGCGTCTTCTCCTGCAGCGCATCGTGGCGCACCGCGAGCGGGATGGTGTCCTCGAGCCTCGCCCGGATGTCCTTGAGCCCCGCGAACGTAACCCGGTCCTCGAGGGTGAGCGTCGGAAGCGCCGGGCCCTTGGGCATCGGGTCCCCGGAATAAAGCTCGTGCAGGCTCGCGCCGCACGCGAGCTTCTCGTGCATGGCGCGGTTGTTCGCGTACAGCCGGTCGAGCACCGCCTCCATTCTCGCGCCGTCGAACTCCGCCCCCGGGAGCCTGCGGTCGGCGTAGTCGGCGAGTATCCTCGCGGCTTTCTCGAACACCGCGTTTCGGTCCTTCCCGTGGTCGTGGACGAGCACGGCGAGGTCGCCGAGGCCGATTCCGAGGAGCCTGTTGTGGACGACGTCGAGCGCCGCGCGCTTCTCGCACACCACGAGCACGCGCTTCCCCTGCGACACCGCGCCGGTGATGAGGTTGACTATGACCTGCGACTTGCCGGTCCCCGGCGGGCCGTGCACCACCACCCCGTCGAAGACGCGCGCCGCAGCGAGGGCCTCCTCCTGGCTGTCGTCCACCTCGGTTACGACGGGGACGTCGATTCGCGTCTGCTTGAGCCTGAGCGCGGGGTTGCCGTCGTCGGGTTCCTGGAAGAAGTCGTGCAGGAGGCCTGCTGTGGGCGGGTCCCTCTTGAGCGCCTCGTAGTCCGAGAGAAGCGTGCTGGCGGTCTGCGGGAACAGTCCGAGCACCGCGTTCTTGAGGACCTTGATTTTGCCGCGAAGCCTTGATGACGTGGTCTTGCCCCGGTTCTGCACGTAAGTCTGCAGGTTGTTCTCGAGGGTCCTGCGGTTCTCGAATTTCATTCCGAGTTCGGCGTATTTCGCGAACGCCTTCTCCAACGGGTCGCCGTTTTCGTCGATTTCCTCCGGGACCTCGTTATCGAAGGCTATGCTGTTGAACTTCTGGAAGCCGATGAGGAAGGCGCGGTTGAGCACGGGAGCGCGGTCCGGGTCGGGCTCGAGGGCCAGCTCAAGCCTCCGGTAGTCCTTCCTCAGGACCACGGGGAAGAGCACGAGCGGGCACTTAAAGTAGGTGCCGTCGGCGAAAGCGCCTTCCGCGAACGGGTACCCGACGTAGAGGTCGTAGTTGCCCGTCTCCTTCTCGAAGAAGTCGGCCTCGAGCTGGAGCTGGGAGAGCCTGTATGCGGCATTCATCTTCTCCTCGTCGTGGGCGAACAGGCTGACAAGCCGCGCCTTCTTGCCGGAAGTGATCTTCTCGAGGAGCGCATCTGCGGGCTTGCCCTCGGCGAGCGTGCCGAGGTCGAAATGCGAGCGCATGTTTAGCGTGGTCAGCCGGAGGCTCCGGTTCTTCTTGCTAACGTCGGTGAGCTTGTCCTTGAGCGCGCTTATGACCACGGCGAGTTCCCCGGCGGCCTCCTGCTTTACCGGCAGGCCGGGCGCCTGCTGCGGCTCCGGCTTGTCCCCAGCGCGTATCTCGGCGATGGCTTGCTCAGGCTCCAATCAGTGTTTCCCCCCGTTTCCCCTGTCCCTAGCTTTTGACTTGCGGAGGATAGAAATAAAAATCCGTTGCCGCGCTAGCCCCGCCAGAGCTTCTGCAACAGCAGCGCGTCGAGCTCCTGGTTCGGGCTCTCGCTGATGACCACCCCTGCACAGGAAAAGGCCTTCCATGACTCGACGAGCTCCCTGTACTTCAGCGTGCCGTCCATGAGCGTCAGGTGCCTGCGCTCGCCCTTATCCGTGAACTCGTTGCCCGCGACCTGGAAATGGACGTTCCTGAGCGACTCCCTGCCGAGGCCCTGCTCGATTTTCGCGAGGACGCCGTCGAAGGCCTCCCTCCCGTTCGTCGTGCCGTTGTCCCTCGCCTGCATGTGCCCCCAATCGACGAGCGGCTGCACGCCCTCGACGTCCTGCGACAGCCTTATGATCTCGTCGAGGGAGCCGAACTGGGAGCCCTTGCCCATGGTCTCCGGACGCAGCCAGACTGTGTTGCCCTCGTCCTCCAGCCTCTTCCTCACCTGCGCGAGGCCCTCCCTTGCGCGGGAGTAGACCGCCTGCTTTTCCATGCCCATGTAGAATCCGGGGTGGAAGGCCGCGCTCCAGCCGCCGGCCATCGCGAGGATGCGCGCGCTGTCGTACAGTCGTTTCTGGCTCGCGGCAAGCTTGCTTCCCCCGGAGTTCAGGTTGATGTAATAGGGCGCGTGGCAGGTCAGGATGATTTTTTCCTCCTCGGCAGTCTTGCGAACGTCGTGGCTGCCCGCCTCCGAGATGTTCACGCCGTGCACGAACGCGAGCTCCATGGCGCCGAGCCCGAGTTTCGCGGTCTGCCGGATGCCGCCTGCCGTATTCCTGTGCTCCGCGCTCGCCGGGATGCCGGAGCTGCCGAACACGAGGCCGCCGAATCCGGCCATTCAGAGCGCCCTCGTGTCCTCGTCCGCCTTCCTTCCGAGGTACTCGAACGAGGCCGTCTTGAGCGCCTTGAACGCGAGCAGCGCGCACTTTATCCTCGCATGCCCGGGGTTGACGCCGAGCTCTTTAAGCATTTCCCCCTTGTCCATGCGCAGCAGTTCCTCCGCGGTCCTTCCCTTGGCCATTTCCGTCAGCATGGATGCCGCGGAGACGCTGATTGCACAGCCCTCGCCGTCGAACTTGACCGCGGAAACCCTGCCGTCCTTCCCGATTTTTGCCCACACCTCGATGACGTCGCCGCACAGCGGGTTGGCCTCCCTGCGGTGCATGTCCGCGCCCTCCATTTTCCCCTTGTTGCGCGGGTGCTTGTAGTGGTCGAGGATGTTCTCCCGGTAGAGCGATGAATCCGGCATCAGCCGAACACCTCAAGCGCCTTCCTGACCGCCAAGACCAGCGCCTCGACGTCCTCTTCCGTGTTGTAGACGTAGAAGCTCGCCCTCGCGGTCGCCGTGACGCCGAACCTATTCAGGAGCGGCTGCGCGCAATGGTGCCCCGCGCGGATTGCAATACCCTCGGAGTCGGCTATGCTGGCAAGGTCGTGCGCGTGCACGCCTTTGACGTTGAACGCCACCACGCCCGTCTTATTGTCCGCGTGCATGGGGCCGAAAATGCTGACTTCCGGGATTGCGCCCAGTCCGCGCAACGCATGCTCCGTGATTTTTTTCTCGTGTTCCCTCACGACGTCGAAGCCGATGCCCTTTAGGTAGTCCGCCGCAGCTCCCATGCCGATCGCGCCGACCGCGTTCGGCGTGCCGGCCTCGAACTTGTACGGGACGTCGTTCCACGTGGACTCCTGCAGGCTGACCTCGCGGATCATGTCCCCGCCGGCCATGAACGGCGGCATTTTTTCGAGCATTTCCCCGGTCGCGTACAATGCGCCGATTCCGCTCGGCCCTAGCATCTTGTGCCCCGAGAAGGCGAGGAAGTCGCATCCGATCTTTCCGACGTCGGTCGCGATGTGAGGCACCCCCTGCGCGCCGTCCACCAGCACCGCCGCGCCGGCGTCGTGCGCCTCCGCGGTCATGCTCCGGGCGTCGCTTATCGTCCCGAGGACGTTGCTCGCCTGCGTGAATGCCACGAGCGCAGGTTTTTTCCCGAGCATCCGGGAGAACGCCTCCATGTCCAGCATTCCGGTTCCGATGTCAACTGGCACGAATTCCAAATTGATCTTCTTTCTCGCGGCGAGCAGCTGCCATGGCACGATGTTGCTGTGGTGCTCCATTTCCGTAAGCAGCACGGTACCCCCTTCCTTGAGCAGCGAGCCGTAGCTGTATGCGACGAGGTTTATCCCCTCGGTCGCGTTCCTGGTGAAGACTATTTCCTGCGGCTTTGCGCCGACGAGCCCCGCGGTTTTTTTCCTCGAGGATTCGTACTCCTGGGTGGCCTCCTCGCTTAGCCTGTATATGCCGCGGTGGACGTTTGCGTTGCATTCCTCATGGAAGCGCGTCATCGCCCCGATGACCTGCCCCGGCTTCTGCGACGTGGCCGCGGAGTCCAGGTACACCAGCGGCTTGCCGTTCGCCTTCCTCCTGAATATCGGGAAGTCCTTCCTGATTTCCGCGGCGTCGAACATTCATCCATCCCCCATTTATCCAAAATTGCAATATGCTTCAGCGATATTTATAATGCCCTTCGAACATCCCGCTGCCGGCATTCATGGCTTGGTTCCTTTCGTCATCCGTTTCCCCGTGCTTCCATGCGTGCTCGATTCCGCTGCCCGCGATTTTGGCCGCAATGAACCCGCGGAGCATGTTCCGATGCCTGGGTTGGCTTGCCCGCGCAACCAGCTGCTCGAGGAACCCGCAGACCGCGATGTTCTCCGCCTGCTTCCGGCCTAACCCGCGGGTCGCGAGATAGAAAAGCTTGTCCCCGTCGATGTGCGATACGGAAGCGGAGTGGGTGGCCTTGACGTCGTTGTTCCCGATTTTCAGGGAAGGCATCGAGTCTGCGGAGCTTCCGCTTCCTAGGAGGATGGAATGGCCCGCGAGATAGGACGAGCTGCCGTGGGCGCCGGCTGCAATCTCGATGTTTCCCTTGAACTGGCCCCGGGAGTTCTCCGCGAACACGCCCTTCGAGTGCACGCTGCCGACGGTGTTCGCCGCCGCATGGAAAAGGTTGGATGTGATGCTGAGCCTCTGTGTGCCGTTGCCGAAGGCTATGCAGACGTCTTCGGCGGCCGCGCCGTCGCCCTCAAGCGTAGCGTCCGCGGTGGAAATGGCCGTCGACCCCCCGAAGTGCCCGCCGGACGAGGAGAACACCGCATCCCTCCTGACTTCCGCATGCCTTCCGCCTATTGCTGCATCGTTGCCGCCAAGAGCCTGCACTTCCGAAACGGCCAGCCGCGCGCCTTCTCCCGCCTTCGCGTACGTAAACCGGAGTGCGACCGACCGGCCTTTTCCGGCAGAATATTGCTCGAACGACACCGCCGCCTTTCCTCCGCTCCCAACTGAGACGACGTTCAATTCCGAGGAGATGGCGTTTTCCCGCGTCGAAATGCTTACGACGCGCATCGGCTCTCGGGTCTTCGCCGCATCCGGCACGTGGACGAGCACTCCCCCGGTGTGAAGCGCGAGCCCCAACGCCGCAAACTTGCCTTCCGCCCGCACCCCCTTCAACGCAGCGTGCGCAAGTTCGGGATGCTTATCCATCGCGGTCTTCCAGTCCTCGAATACCACGCCCCTGCCAGTTATCCTGTTGCCCAGTCTGACGGTTTTCCCGTTGATCTGGAGAAGGTCAATGCCGCCGTCGCCTGCGATTTCCGCGAGCGGCCCGTGCAGCACATTGTCCGTTTCTTCCGCCGGGATGCGCAGTTTTTCCCATCCGATGCCGCCGACGTCGGCGTATTTCTTGAAGGTTTCCGAGGATTCCACGGGAAGGGCCTTGAACTTCGCGAACGCCAAGGCACGCATTCCCGCAAGCCAGCCGGGCTCGCCCCTGTCCCTTGAAATCCTGAGTGTGGGCTTCTCCCCGAGTCTGATTTTCACCGGATCCGCTAGCATTTCCCCCTTCCCCCACTACCCGACCGCTCCGCCCATCTCGAGGTGTATCAGGCGGTTGAATTCGACGGCGTATTCCATGGGAAGCTCCTTGCTGAATACCTCCAGGAACCCGTTGACGATGAGCGCCAGCGCGTCTGTTTCGGACAGCCCGCGGCTCATGAGGTAGAACACCTGCTCCTCGCCGATCTTCCCGACCGTCGCCTCGTGGGAGACTGTAGCGGTCTTCTCCCGCACGTTGTTGTAAGGGTATGTCTCGGTCTTCGACTGCGGGTCCATGAGGAGGGCGTCGCACCTGACCGTAGACTTCGCGCCGGTCGCGCCCTTGGCGATGTGAAGCAGCCCGCGGTAGGTCGCCTTGCCGCCGTCCTTGCTGACGGACTTCGAGATTATCCTCGAAGTCGTCTCAGGGGCGAGGTGGAGGACCTTCCCCCCGGTGTCCTGCACCTGGCCTTTTCCGGCGTATGCCACGGAGAGGATGTCCGCCTTCGCCCCCCTTCCGAGCAGGTGCACCGCGGGGTATTTCATAGTGACCCTGCTCCCGATGTTGGCGTCCATCCACTCGACGACCGCATCCTCGTAGGCGAAGGCGCGCTTGGTGACGAGGTTGTAAACGTTGTCCGACCAGTTCTGGAGGGTCGTGTACCGGACTTTCGCTCCCTCCAGCGCCACGATTTCCACCACCGCCGAGTGCAGCGAGTGCCTGTCGTTCTGGTACATCGTCGCGCTGCAGCCCTCGATGTAGTGGACCCTGCTTCCCTTGTCCGCGATGATGAGCGTGCGCTCGAACTGGCCGATGTTCTCCCGGTTGATCCGGAAGTATGCCTGCAGCGGCATCGCGACCTCGACTCCGGGCGGGACGTATATGAAGCTGCCCCCGCTGAATGCCGCGCCGTTGAGCGCCGCGAACTTGTTGTCCGTGAGCGGCACCACCTTGCCGAACCATTCCCGGAACTTCGCGTGCGCATTCAGCATTGCCGCGTCGCTGATCCTGAACTGCGCTTTGCGTTTCGCCGTCGGATTCAATCCGGTGTCGGGGTCGACGAACACCACGCCCTGTTCCTGCAGCCCCTTCTGCAGGCTGTGGTAGACGTTCTCGCTCTCGAACTGCGCGCCGACGCCTGCGAGGAACTTCCTTTCGGCCTCGGGCACGCCGAGCCTTTCGAACGTGCGCTTGATCTCCTTAGGCACGTCGTCCCAGCTCTCGGCCTGCATTTCCGTCGACCTTACATAGTATACTACGTCTGCGAAGTCGATTCCCGAGAGGTCGGCGCCCCACTTGGGCAACGCCCTTTCCCGGAAGTGCTCCAACGCCTTCAGACGGAACGCGAGGAGCCATTCCGGCTCCCCCTTCATCCCGGATATCTGCCGTACCACGTTCCGTGAAAGCCCGCGGCCTGTATCGAATTCGCCCTTGGTGTCGGTCCGGAACCCGTATTTCTCGCCGTACCCTTCCCGGATCCCGAGTGATTTCTTCATGTGCCTTCAGACCTTCGCCTTCATGCGCTTGAGCGCCTCCCCGTAGCCCTTCTCCTCCAGCAGTTGCGCCAGATCGTGGCCGCCGGAATGCACGATGCCCCCGCCCATCATTATGTGCACGAACTCCGGCTTGAAGAACTTCAGGATGCGAGGGTAATGCGTGATCAACAGCACGCCCATCCCGTTTTTCCGGATCGAATTCACGCCTTCGGCGACGACCTTCACTGAGTCGATGTCCAGCCCCGAGTCCGGCTCGTCCAAGACCGCGATCTTAGGCGAGAGGACTGCCATCTGGAGGATCTCGCTCCTCTTCTTCTCGCCCCCGGAGAAGCCCTCGTTGAGATAGCGGTCGGAATACGACTTGTCCATCTTCAGCATAGCCATCTTCTCCCGCAGCATCTTCCTGAATTCGCCCACGGGCATCCTCTCGGCCTTCCCGTTGACGGCCTCGAACGCGCTCCGAAGGAAGCTCGGATACAGCACGCCGCCGATTTCCTGCGGGTACTGGAACGAGAGGAAGATCCCCCTTCGCGCGCGCTCGTCGGCCGCGAGCTTGAGAATGCTTTTACCGTCGAGCAGGATGTCGCCGGATTCAACATGGTACTTGGGGTTTCCCATGATCACGTTGGCGAGCGTGCTCTTGCCGCTGCCGTTGGGCCCCATCAGGGCATGCCTCTCCCCGCCTGCGACCGCAAGGCTCACGCCCTTCAGTATCAGCTTTCCCCCGACGCTCGCGCTTAAGTCTTTGATTTCAAGCGTTGCCAAGACTAGACACCCCTCTACCCCATCATTCTGGTGAAACCTTTATTAATAAGTATGTTTTTCATACCTGCCGGTGCTGTCGACATGCCGCACAGGTGCCCCATAGTACTCAATTTCGACGTGCTCGAGAAGCGCTGGACGGTGCGCATCCTCCGCCAGCTCTATTCCTCGCCGATGCACTTCAACGAGCTCAAGCGCCGCCTGCGAGGGATAACGCCGGCAGTCCTCGCCGGCCGTTTGAAGGAACTCGAGAGGAGGAAGCTGCTGAAGCGCTCCTCCGCCGGGAGGGGGCACAAATCCGCAGTCTATTCCGTGACCCCGGCGGCAAGCGACATGTTCACCTGCTGGGGCGCCCAAACAGGTTTTTAAACCACGGCCGCCCCATGTCTTCCGATGGCCGACTGCGTGTTCTGCCGGATAGCCACCGGGGAAATACCTTCCTCGAAGGTCTACGAGGACGGAGGGTTCCTGGCGATTCTGGACCTCTACCCCGCGAACAAGGGCCACGTCCTTGTCCTTCCCAAACGCCATTCCGAACAGATTGAGGAACTCACTGAAGAGGAGGCGGCCGGCATGGTTCTCGTCGTCCAGACCGTGGTGCGCGCGCTGAAGAAGGCGTTCGGATGCCCCGGGGTCAACGTCCTGCAGAACAACGGCAAGGACGCCGGGCAGCTCATCATGCACAACCACTTCCACGTGATCCCGCGCTATCCGGAAGACGGCCTGCTCCTCAAGTGGCCGAGGAACACGTACGCGGAAGGCGAAATCGAGCAGTATCGGCAGAAGATTTCGGATGCGATGACGCCGGCCTAGGCCTCGGTCTCGAGCTCCTCGAGCTTTTCCGCCGCGGTCTTCCTCCTTTCCTCCCCGAACACCGCTTGCCCGACTCTGACCATCGAAGAGCCCTCCTCCACCGCTATCCAGTAATCCTGGCTCATGCCCATTGAGAGTTCGGGCAGGGATAGCCCCGCGTTCTTCCCGATTTCGTCGCGTAGTTCCCTCGCCTTCCGGAAAACGGGCCTAGCAAGCTCGGCGTCGCGGACGATGGGGGCGATGGTCATCAGGCCCTGCAATTCGAGCCATTCGAAACCGGCGATTTCCGGCACGGCGGCACCAGCCGCCTTCGGCGAGAATCCTTTCTTCGAGGCCTCGCCGGAGACGTTGACCTGCACCAGCACTTTCAGGCGTTTCTGGAGCTCTTCCGCGCTCCTGTTGAGCTTCTGGGCGAGATCGATGCTGTCCACGGAGTGCACTAGGCTGAATATCTCTGCCGCCTTCCTCGCCTTGTTCCTCTGCAGGTGCCCCACGAGATGCAGTTCCGCCCCGGCGGGCATCAGCGGCCATTTCGTTTCAGCCTCCTGCACCCTGCTTTCCCCGAACCAGCGGATGCCCGCGTCGTACGCTTCGCGCATCTCGTCGAAGGAGCGGCCCTTGCTGACCGCCACGAGCCTCACGTCGCCGAAGTCCCTTCCGGACTTGGCGCAGGCCGAAGCCAGCCTCTTCTCCACGGCCATCAGCCGCTCCGCTATGCTTTCCATGGTCTTCCAGCATTCTGGTTGGCGGGCGAACGTTAAAAAGGCTTCACAGGCCGAAGGCGCCCGCCGCCTCACGTATGTCCGCGACCTCCCGCACTTCCATGCCGTACTTCTCCTCCATGTACGCGACGAGGTCCAGGGTCTTGGGCACGTACCGCGTCTCCTGTACGACGAACGCGCCCATCCGCCTCTGCACGGTCTGGGCCTCGTAATACCGCAGCCTGGCCTCTCCCCTTGGGACGAGGAACAGCCGGATCCCGGCCTCGGCAGCGGCCTCGGCCTTCTCCAGCACGCCGCCGACCTGGCCGACGCTGCCGTCCTCCTCGACGGTTCCGGTCATTGCGACATCCGCGGGGAGTGTCTTGTTCTGTATTGCCGCAATCGCGGCAATCGTCATCGCCGCGCCCGCCGAGGGCCCGCCGACGAGCTGGGTTTCGGCCTCGAAGGTCAGTATCACGTCCTTCTGGTTGATGCTTTTCTTGGTGTATTCCTGCGCAATCTTGACCGCGGTCTCCGCGGAATACTGCGTGTCGGGCTCCACGAACGGGTTGGTGTTTATCAGCACGCGCCCCTTGCCCGGCCTGATTTCCACGCTCGCGAAGGTCACGATTCCGGTGTTGTCGCTGCTCTTTACCGCAAGCACGGGGATTCGCGTGATTACGGTTGAGAAATCGGGGGGAAGAGCCTGCATTGAGATTGCCGCGGGGGGCTCTACGCCGTGGGGGAAGGCCACCGCAGAAATGCCGATTCCGAGGACCGTCCCTGCTGCCAGCACGAGAACGAATTTCGCCATTTCCTTTGAGGTGTCCTCAGCATTTCTTCGCATCGGAAATCCCATTGTCTTCCGCTATTGCATCCTTTCCTGCCGTGGGAGTCTTTTATATCTTGGGTTTTTGTTCACTTCCAGTCGATTGCGATTCCCTTGCCCCCGCTGAGGTAGCGGTAGGCCTCGAGCCCGGCCTTGGCCCCCTCGCCCGCGGAAATCACCGCCTGCTTGAACTTGACGGTCGTGCAGTCGCCTGCGGCGAACACCCCCGGCACGGAAGTGTTCGCGTTTGCGTCCACGATGACCTCGTTTGCATCGTTTAGCTCGACGAGCCCCTTGACCGCCGAAGTGTCCACCACGTGCCCGAGCTCGACGAAAACGCCCTGTACCGCGATTTCGCGCCTGCTCCCGTCCTTCTC
Organism: Microcaldota archaeon; assembly: GCA_043806595.1. GTDB lineage: Archaea > Micrarchaeota > Micrarchaeia > Norongarragalinales > SBBD01 > JAZDGU01. Next base: position 3,487 of record JAZDGU010000029.1, on the reverse strand, counting down.
CACGGCAAGCGCCTGCACGGCCTTCTCTCCCGATATTTCCACGGGCCTGGCCGGGGAAACGACTTCCACGTTCGGCAGCGCCGCCATCTTTTCCACAAGCGCCTTGTCGGCGGAATACTCCTTCCTCTCGCTGACCGAATACACCTTCTTCGAGTGGGCCGCTAGCTCGACTACGCCCTCGACCGCGGGCGTGCCGCCTCCGACGACCGCGACCTCCTTGTCCCGGAAAAGCGGGCCGTCGCAGGTGACGCACGTGCTCACGCCCCTGCCGAGGAACTTCTCCTCGCCGGGCACGCCCATCATGCGCGCTACCTGCCCGAACGCGAGCACCACTGCGCGCGACTGAATCGTTTCGCCGTTCGAGAGCGCGGCCTCGAAACCTTCCCCCGACTTGGCGACCTTGACGACCTTGCCGTGCACCATTTCGGCACCGAACCTGCCGGCCTGCTCGGACATCTTGGACGCCAGCTCCGGGCCGGACATGGGGTCGGCTGCAGGGTAGTTCTCGATGTGGCTGGTGAGGTTGAGCTGGCCGCCGGTGTCGACGCTGGCGATGACCGTCTTCAGCCCCTTGCGCGCGGAGTATATGGCGGCGCTGAGGCCGGCCGCGCCTGCTCCAACGACTAGCACGTCATAACCCATTTTTCCCACCGAATTACTTGTTAAGCCAGGGCTTGTTTTTAACGGTTTTCTTGAACTCGAGGTAGGAGTATACGACGAGCCCGAGCATGTTGAGGAGTATCGGGAAGAGCACTACCACGATGAAGTACTTCGGCAGCAGGAGCGCGAGCAGCATTATCGCGGCGTTCAGCTTGAAGGTGAACCCGCCCAACTCGTGCGTCTTCTTCCAGACCCTGTCGGACACGATGGTCCACGGCGTGCGGATGCCGAAGAAGAAGTTGCGCCGTATGCGCGGCATTATCGTGCCTATGTAGTAGAACAGGCCGGCGATGCCGAGGATTACTGCCTGCCCCATTCCGAACCCGATTCCGACGTTGTACGCGAGCATCGCAAGCTGAATGTACAGCATGAACGCCATGAGCACCACGATGAACCCGTCGTACTCCTTCTCGTGCAGCCTGTAATTCGCCCGGAACGGGTCGATCTGCGGCAGCACGAGGAATACCGCGAATAGCACGAGCATGACCACGGGCAGCGCGAATGCCGCCATTTCCCTGCCGGCGAAGCCGTCGGGCTCGTCCATGGCGTTCCAGTGCGTGGCCGACTTGGCGGGCAGGTACGGATAGGCCACGACCGCAGCGATTACCGCCGCGGCAATCAGTGCGATCGAAAAAATCCTGTATTTTCCCATGCGGATGCACCTCCGGATTTCACGCGAGCCTGATGGCCGCCCGCTGGCCGACCTTCGCCATGTGCCTTTCCCTGAAGCTTCCACGGTTGAGGGCGGCCTCGACCCTCCCGTACTCGTCGAAGAACATGAGCTCTTCCCCCTGCTCAACGTCGCCGAAGGTGCGGGTGAACGGCATGCGCAGCCTCCTGCCGTTGATGTCCAGCACGACCCTCGCTCCGGGCGCGAGCCCAAACGCCTCCCCGGCCTTTCGGGTGACGTTGAACCTTATCGAGCCGAACTTGTTGACCGAAATGACTTCCGCCTCGAGCGCGCCGTTCCTGACCGCTGCCTCCGAGTACGGGCTCTTTTTGAGGGTTGCTGCGCCGACAGGCGGTCCGAGCCTTTCAAATGGGACCCCCTTCGAGACGTATGCTGCGGCGGGGGCGAACACGTCCCTGCCGTGGAATGTGTCGGAAACGGGGTGGCGGAAATACCTCGGGTTGGCGATTTCCACGATTTTCGTGATGCCGCCGAGGAAGCCCGATGCCGGGACGAGCACGCCGTTGTCCGGCCCCACGAGCACGTCGCCTCTCGCAGTCTTCACCGCGAGGGCCTTGCGCTTGGTGCCGACGCCGGGGTCCACAACGCAGACATGCGTGCCGCGGGGCATCGTCCAGACCGTTTCCAGCGTGCGCGCCGCCGCGGTAAGCTCGAAGTCCGGGAGGCCGTGGGCGAGGTCAATCACCCTCGCGTTGGGGTTGATGTCGAATATCGCGCCCTTCATCGCCGCGATGCCGTGGGTCTGCACCCCGAAGTCCGTTGTCAGCGTAATCAGCGGGATTTTAACCATCCTAGCAAAACACCCTGTCCATCTCTTGCCGCCGCATGGGCCGTTACCCTCCCTCCTTTGAGAGCCTCGCGATGTGGCCGACGCGGACCCTGTGCCTGCCGGCGAAGCTCCCCTGGTTGACCCCGACCTCGATCCTCCCGTAGTCGTCGTAGAACATGACCTCCGCGCCCATCAGTACGTCCCCGAACTTCTCGCCGAAGGGGACGATGGCGGTCTCCCCGTTGATTTCGACTATGACCTTGCCCCCGGGCACCAGGCCCGTCTCGCGCGCGACTTCCCTCGTGACGTTGAAGTGGACGGAACCGAACTTGTTTACGTGGATGACAGTGGCGACGAGCCCGCCGTCCTTGCGGACGGCCTCGTCGTAAGGCGCGACAGCGAGCTCGCTTGCGGTGACCTCCCTTCCGAACTCCTCGAGCTTGACGCCGTTGGCGATGTGCGCCGCCGCGGGGGCGAAGACGTCCCTGCCGTGGAAGTTGGGCGACACCGGCTGCCGCGTGAACCTCCCGTTGGTTATCTCCACGATTTTCCTGATGCCTCCGAGGAAGCGCGTCGCCGGCAGGAGGATGCCGTTGTCGGGGCCCACGAGCACGTCGCCCCGTCCCGTAAGTATCGCAAGCGCCCTCCTCTTCACGCCGATGGCGGGGTCGACCACGCACACGTGCACGCCAACGGGCAGCGACCCTGCGGTCTCCATGGTCCTCGCGGCGACGACGAGGTCGAAGTCTGGCAGTCCGTGCATGAGGTCGACGACGTAAGCGTGCGGGCAGACGTCGAAAATCGCTCCGCGCATTCCCGCAATCTTCTGGGTCTGCACGCCGTAGTCCGTGGTCAGCGATATCATCGGCGGCTTTTGCGCGTCCATGCTATTACCCTGTTTTGGAATATTTAGGTGACTCGGTAGCTACCTCGGATTTCATCGCGTGAGCTCAACCTGGGACAGTGTCGTCATCGCCACCGGGAGAATAGACGCAGGACACCTTAAAAAACGGTTTTGGTTGCCGAAAAACCCCGGGGAAAAGGCGCGTTACTTGAAATAAGGCGTGTTGGAGGATGCCGAAGCGGCGTGCCCTGAAATGTCCCCGCCCCAGCGGGGCAAGAAGGGGGGCCCACTAAAGTGCTATAGATTCTTGGCATCCCTATCCGGTTTATTGTGTTGCCAGGTTATAGCTAATCGCTTAAGTATTGGAACATTCTCGGCGTGTTTTTAGTGACGGGCCGGGAAACCCCCGCCTGACGTGAGGGGGAAGGCGGGGATGAGAGGCCCGCTGCGCAGGGAAAGGGTTGTAAAGGGAAAACCGCGTCGTGAAGGTTGTCCCTTATTCTGTTTGGTTTTTCTTCCAATT
>JAZDGU010000028.1:0-3787 GCA_043806595.1 Microcaldota archaeon | reverse complement strand
GGCGGCCATCAATGAGGCTTGTCCCATAATCCCTTGGCGTGTTTTTTGTTGGCGGATGCTTTTGAGGGCTGCCTGTTGTCCGCGTCACGTGTCTCTGCGGAATTTGGTCTGTATTGAAGGCGAGTATCCGGCAATCCCGGCCTTAAGAAATGTTTTTAAACAGCTGCCGGGATAACTACTATTCCCTGATTGGACTGATACCAGAGCTCACGGTTTTAGGTGGTGGCATGCCCGACGAACTCACGAAATACGAAAAGGCCCGCATAATCGGCGCGCGCGCACTCCAGCTCGCCGCGGGCGCGCCGTGCCTCGTCGCCACGCCGAAGACCATGGTGAGCGCGGTCAAGCTCGCCGCCATGGAGTTCGACAAGGGCGCGCTGCCGCTGCAGGTCGTCCGCAAGGGTGTCGGCGCATGAGCGAGAAGAAGAAGGCGCACGGCGAGGTCGCGTACAAGATCGTTTCCGACGAGAAGGACTTCCTCGAGATAGAGTTCGAGAGGCAGGACGTCGGCTTCGCGAACCTTCTCGTCGAGAAGCTGCTTAAGGGCAAGTCCGTCTCCTTCGCCGCCGCTGCCTACGACCACCCGCTCAAGGGCAATTCCGTACTGCGCATCCGTGCCAAGGACCCCAAGCGCGAGCTGCATAGGGCCGCTGGAGCAGTCGCCGACGAGCTCGAGTCGTTCCTCAAGGCCTTGGACAAGACCGACTAGCGCTTTCCGCCTGCTTCCGCTCGTTCGCAAAAACCTTTATAACCCGCCCATCGTCTAGTGCTACTGTTGCCCTATGCACCGGAGACTCGCTCTTGCATCGGCCCTACTCATTCTAATAGCCACTTATGCCGGCGCAGCATGGTGCCCTCTGGGATTGTATCCCGAGAGCCTGAACGCGAGCTTCACGACGGAGAACGCCGGCCCCATGCGCTACCCCTCCCTAGCCTTCGACACCGTGCGGCAAATACCGCATGTAGCCTGGGTGCTGACAAGCGAAATAGATTTGAGGAATGCGGTGTTCAACCGTTCTCTCTACGCGCGGAAATGGGACCGCGTTCAGTGGGCGCCGGAGACGGGCGAGCACAACTTCTCGAACGCTTCGAACGCGACAATAGTGCTGAACAACAACGAGAGCGTATTCAACATCACGCGCCGCCTCTACTCCATCCAGGTCGATTCCTTAGGCCAGCCCCACGTCGCGGGGTTGTTCCAAGGGAGTTTCGACTTGGAATCGTACAACAACCAGACCGAAGTTTTCTACCTTTACTGGAACAGCGCGTACGGGCTTTGGCTCGACGCGCTCAACAACACCGAGGAGAACGTGACCTCGAACGTCAGCGACATGGCCCTCACGAACTCGACTTTCGCCGTGCTCGCTCTCGATTCCTTAAACCGCCCGCACATAGCTTGGGTCGAGGAGAACAACTCGCAATGGAATGGCCAGGGCGTGTGGAGCCGCGTCTTCTACCGCAAATGGAATCCTGATGCGGGCGGGCCGGGGTTGGGTGCGTGGGTGGACGCAAACGACAAGACGGGCATAACCGACGATTTGAACGTCAGCAAGACGCAAGAGGTTCATGCATACCCGGCAGCCGTGTCCCGCCAGGAGATTGAAGCCGTGTCCCTGGCATTGGATTCCGCAGGCAATCCGCACATCGCGTGGCTTGACCGCGTTGACGTCCCCTGCACCGAAACATACCAAGTGTACTACCGCAAATGGAATCCTGATGCGGACGGGCCGGGGTTGGGTGCGTGGGTGGACGCAAACGGCCTGAAGGGAATCACGGCCGATTTGGACGTGAGCAAGCTGGATTGCATGGATAAGTGTGCGGAAACGCAGCCAGCAGGCACTGGCGCGGCTTCCGCCAGCAAGGTCAAGATTTCGCTTTTTGAATCGGGAGGCAATGTGGTTCCGTATGTTGCCTATGGAACGACCACAAAAAAGGCTGGAGGCAGCGACTTTCCGGTGGAACTGTTCCTGCGCAAGTGGAACCCCGTTTTTTCAAGATGGGAGGACATGCTTGGAGGAACCGACCCATATTCGGAGGCCGCCAACGTCAGCAAGAGCTGGGACTGCAATGGTGCCTTCGGGTATAACGACTACATCCTAGGCATGCAGGTGGACGATTCAGGCAACCCGCATGTCTCCTGGCGGAATCAAAACGGGGCGGCAGTTAAAACCGAGGTGTTCTACCGCAAATGGGACGGCTCCGACTGGGTGGACGCGGAAGGAAGGCCGGGGGTTACCTTCGCGTTGAACGTGAGCTCGGACAGCGACGCGTGGAACAACCGGCACGGCGGCGAGATGAGGCTGAACGCGACCGATTCGACTGGAGTGCCTTTCATCGTCTATCCCGCTTATCCGCCGGGTTTGGATCCGGACCTCAACCCGTCGGCGCATATAGAACTCAAGCGCTGGGTCCCGGGCGCGACGGAATGCGAGTACCTCACTGGCATTACCCTCTCCCCGCCGGAGCACACTTTCGACGTGTTTACCGGCGGTCCCCATCAGTTTGAGCCATTCGCTGTGACTTGCACGTCGAACCTCCAACCCGGAATGCCGTGCCCGCCGCTCACCTGGAACCATACGAACGCCACCCTGCCTGAAGGCCAGTTCGACCAGGAAGGAAACCTGTTCGCCCCGCCATTGAGCCACTTCGTAATCGACATCGTAACCGCGCCGGTAAGCGGCTTCGGCAGGGCGTGGTACATGTATTTCTTGGGAGAGTCCGCCCTGCACGTCGTCGACTCCACGCCCGTAGGTCCCCCGCCGCCTCCGCCGCCTTCGCCGACGCCGCAGGACGTGCCGGCGAACCTCACCTACCTCCAGTGCCCGCTGTTCGCCACCGGCGAGGTCACCACGATAAAGCTGCACTGTGTCTACGCCATGGCGCCCTGCAATAAGGATGACATCACGATCAACGCCGTCTGGGCGGGGCAGAGCGACGACCTCTGGATACACTTCTTCGAGGTCTTCATCGTCAACGAGGGCGTCTACGAGGTCACCGCGACGAATAATCTAGACGGCTCGACGTCCGCGTGCAAGATAAACCGCGTCAAGTCCGAGCCGATTCGCGTGCCCGACTTCAGCCTTTTGCTCCTTCCCGCGGTGGCGTTCGTTGCCGTGCTTGCAATCAGGCGCGGGAAAGCCGCGCGGCGCGGTTAGATTATTTCGGCGTCCAGCCCCGCCTTTGAAATCTCGTCGAGTACGGTTTTCCTCTGCTGGGCGTTGAAGCTCTTCTTCTCGACGACCGCGATGTCGACGGCCTCGAGGCTCTTTTGCACGGCCTGCGCGGCCATCCCGGGCTTCATCTTGGCGGCGGTGTGCCTGCTTGCGACGTGAGTGAAACCCCAGCCCCTTTCCTTGATGAGGCCGGAGAACTTGTCCAGGTAGTGCGGCCCGCCGAAGCCGATGGCGGCCTTCTCCAGCGGCTCTTTTTTCCAGTTCGCGCACACGTGCATTATGCATTCCGCGACCTTAGCCCCCGCGGTTTCATTCGCCCACTCCTTCTCCGTGCTGCCGACTTCCGCGAAGACCACGGGCGCCTTGAGCGAGGTCGGGCCGTGGTGCGTGGCCTCCTGCGCGGCCTCGTACCCCGGCACGCGGTTTTCCTGCCTTAGCAGGAACAGCAGGCCGCATTTGCTGGCCCTCGCGCTGGCCATCGCGAGCTCGGAAGGGTTGCCTCCGAGGAGCGCCTCGTCCGTGAAGTTGCCTGGCGCGTGCACGGTAAGGGAAGGCACGCCCGCGCCGCTCTTGTGCGTGCTCGCGAACACGAGCAGGTCCGAATCGTTGAACAG
>JAZDGU010000027.1:0-20178 GCA_043806595.1 Microcaldota archaeon | reverse complement strand
GGGCATAGGCTTATATACCGCCTGCGGATGCAATTCTCCCAACCCACCGATATACGGTTTCCGAGATGTTCGAGGACATGTCCTACCGGCTCAGCTCCAGGGGCTCCCTTGCGAGCAGGGGCTCCAGCCACTGGGCGCACGGCTTTGCAAGCCAGCTCGCTTCCGCCTTCCGCGACCAGGAGTTCAAGCTGATCCTGCTCTGGGGCGCGATTTCGGCGAGCGCCGCGCTCGCCTACCTGATTTGGGTGAAGTATCCCCGCCTGCGCATCGTCGCGGCGTCGATGTTCCTGCTGAGCCTCGTCAACTACGGCAACGAGTTCGGCGGCCTGAGGTGGGCGCTGGCCCACTTCGGGGTGGCCCTCCCGCGGTAACTCCAGGTAGCACCCCAGATGCCCTTTTATTCCTTGGTCACTACTGTGTTTACTTCACGGGCCTGTAGCTCAGCTTGGACAGAGCGGCAAGGGAAACCCCTGCAGGCGGCAGTTTTTCCCCCGCAGGCCTTCTAAGCTGTAGGCCGTGGGTTCGAATCCCACCAGGCCCGTTTTGTTTACGTGGTCATTACTCTTGGCAATTTGCGATTGGCGCGGATTGCTTGGAGTATTTCAGCATAAGCGGAGTTGTCCTGTTCAAGGACGCGAATGTGGGCGACGGCGCGTCTGGCTGCGTTATAGAAATGGTTGAACGCTTCTTGTTGCGAAAGCGTGGTTCCGGTCAACTCGTGGAGCGTTTCTTCCCCGGCTTTCCTTGCCTTTTCCTGTACCGCCTTTACGAACTCGTCGACCTGCTTTACGCCTTTCGCGTTGAGACCCCGTTTATGCCTTGATTTGGCAAGACTGGATGCTGCCAATAGCTTGAGCTTATTGCGTCCGGATATGGCCCCCAACCTGAGCAAATCTGTCGAGTTTGATTCGTAGTCGGGAATTCTCTCGTCCGTTCTTATATCCCTTTCAACGCCTTCGTCCAAACCGCGGATTCTCACTGGATTTATTTCTCCCTCTTTTGTGCCGTCGCCAAGGACTGCTCCTAATGCGGCGCTGTCGGTAACTAATAATATGCCCAAGCGCATACTTCCGACACCCCTCGCTCCATGGATGAGCAGGCCGAACTTGTCCAGAGGCGGCCTCTCCCTTTCTGGTACCCCGCGGAATAATTGCACTCTTTGGGCATTGCGCGTGGACTCGAGCTGCTCTACCGCCAATTGCTTTGTCAATGGCAATTCCTTGGGCATTCTACCACCGAATACAACTTGCCTGGCATGCATTATAACCTGATTTCCGGGCGCGGCTCAGCCCCTGGCTTTTCATTTCAAGCGAATCCCAACTTATTTATTCTTTCCCGGCGTGGCTATACCAATAAGGGAGGTGTATTTGATGAAGGTAGTAACTGGGCCGCTCACTCTTCAGGTCGACGGCATCGGCCACCTGTCGCTCGAGGGCAAGAAGCTCAAGCCGGACGTGCGCACTCTCGAGCAGATGAAGCCGGTGCTGCTCTTCGACGACGTCGCCTCGGTGATGCCCTCGGAGACCCCGATGTATTACATGTACCGCGGTGTGGCACTCAAAAACGACGAGCCATTGTTCGCCAAGTCCGCAATCCGGTACGACCTCACGGTAATCCCGTTCGTCGAAATCGGCCGCGAGCACAACAAGACGCTCGGCCACTACCACGCGATGCACGACGCTAAGTACAGCTTCACAGAAGTATACCAGGTTCTCGAGGGCGAGGCGCACTACGTCCTCCAGAAGCGCGCGGACCCGAAGTCCGACAAGGTGGACAAGGTCTACTGGGTGCATGCCGTCAAGGGCGACAAGGTCGTGATTCCGCCGAACTTCGGGCACGTCACCATCAACCCGACAGACTGCCCGCTGGTCATGGCCAACCTCGTGGAAAAGGACTTCAAGAGCGAATACGAGCCGTACAAGCGCCTGCACGGCGCCGCGTATTACGACACGGAAGGCGGCCTCGTGCCAAACGACGATTATTCCGAGCTTCCCGAGGCCGTGCAGATGGGCGCCAACGAGTTCACGACGAAGGTCTCGCCCAAGCTCGCGCAAGACCTGTCCGAGGCCGGGCTTTACGCGCTGTACCTGAAGAGCCCGAAGCTATTCGACTTCCTCGCCGACCCCGGCAAGGCAAATTTCGGCGACTAGGATTGTGGCCGTTTTTTCATTAAGATCCGAATCAGCCCGCCGGTGTCGATAATCCTTAACGTGCTCTGCCTTTTCAACCGCTTGTCGTTGCTCCAGATGGCGCAACCCTCCTTTAATGCGAGCGCAAAGAACGGCCAGTCGTCCTTGTCAGGCGAAATCTCTCGTGCCAAGCTCTTGAAAGCCTTGTACTCCTTTTCTTTTATGCGCCGCATGCGTGCGAAAAGGCCTCCAAAAAGCCGATTCAATTCATTCTCATCGAGGCCGGATTTTTTCCCGATTTCCTCCAAGTGTTCGGCGAGTTCGTCCACGACGGCTTGAGGCATGGCCAGGGATAGTCCGGCCTCATAGATTATGTCGAGGGTTTTTCCCCTGGCTATCGCCGCCGCGATAATCACATTAGTGTCGACGACGAGCATCATGGTCATCCGCCATGGCGTTTGGCAACCCCTTTCCTGATTTTCCTCCCGATTTCTATGGCGTCCTTCTCCGTAAGCTTGCTCCTGGCGGTTATCGCCTTCAGCAGCTCCAGTTCCTCCACCTTTTCCGCAAAGGCCTGCCGGGCCACTTCCGACCAGTTGATAACTGGGAATTTGTCCATATCCTTCTTCAAGTCCGGCGGAACCGCGAGAGTCATGTTCGGCATACGACTTCACCTCCGCAGATATACCGTGCAATAAGTATTAAAATGTGCGGTATGTGCGGCAGAAAGTCAGATCAGAACTCCAGCCGCTCGCCCTCCGTTATGCCGAGCTTTTGCGCTTCCCCGGCGGCGCACTCTATCAGGTATTTCGCGGGCCTCTTCGGGATGATGACGAATTTCCAGGGGTGTACGTCTTCCCTTAAATCGACGACCGCCTTCCCCGAGTCAAGGAACACGGCGTCGAACCTGATGCAGAACAGCGAGTGTATCGCGGCGCGCATGCGGCCCTCGCGCGGCAGCACGAAGAGCAGGGGCGCGTCCAGCCTCTTCCTCAGCATTATGCCACTGAACCTCTTCCATGCGGTGTCGGCGACTTCGCACTCCCTCCAGAGCGTGCGCCCGCGCGAAACGCTTTTTATCTCCGGCATGCACGCAATAATCCGGAAGTGGTTTAAAATGGGTTGGAAGGTCAGGCACCGCAGGCCCGAGGACGATGCGCGGCCGGAGGAGTTCTACTCCCGTCCCGGCGCCGCCGTCTACGAGAAGAACGCCATGAGGAAAATACAGGAGAGGATCCTCCTGCGCGCGCTCCAGCTGGTGGAAATCCCGGAGGGCGCGAGGGTGCTGGACGCCGGCTGCGGCACCGGCTTCGGCATGCAGCTGCTCGGGCGGCTGGGGTATTCCGTCTCAGGCTTCGACGTTTCGCCGGACATGGTGGCCATCGCAAAAAGAAAAAAGCTCGATGCGGTCGTCGGCGACCTTCGGAAGATCCCCTTCCCCGGCTCGTCGTTTGATGCCGTGGTCTCGGTTTCCGCGCTCCAGTGGGTTTCCGTAAGGCAGGCCGGCAGGGTCGCTTCTGAATTCGTGCGCGTTCTGCGGGCCGGCGGCTGCGCTGTCGTGCAGTTCTATCCCGCGAGCGAGGAGGAGGCCTTGGGGTACGCCAAGGCGTTCCGCGCGCGCGGCTTCTCCGTGAGGATGCAGACCGACAGCTATTCCAACGCGCGCAAGCGCAAGGTTTACCTACTATTAGTTAAGAACCAACCCTAAACGTGTTCTGCATGGCGCAGCAAAATCCCGGGAGTTACAGGCGGCGGCTGTTGACCGTGGCCTTTAGCCAGATCCACCCGCAGGTGCAAGGCGCTTTCAATGACGCGGTCGCCGCAAGGCTTAAGTGGATGAGTCTTTCGCGCGAGCCGGGTTACGGGGCTTTGGAAGATCACCAGCGCGCCCTCAACGATGCTGCCAAGGACTTCATTCGCACCCACGAGAAGCTGGAGTCCGCAATCCGCTACGCCGGAAGCGCGGACAGGCGCGGCAGGGTCATAGCCAAACTGCTTGACACCCACGCCATGGGCGTCGAGCAAGAGCGGCTTGTGTTCTTGCGCCGAATAGAGGTCAGAAGGCGGTCGCAGGAAAGGTAATCCCTCGAGTTTCAAGTTGCCATGAGCGTGTACGCCTTGCGCCGATTTGCTACGATTAATAACCCTTGGCTAGTTCCAATAATTCCGTGGCCGAGGAGGTTGCAGCAGATTCCGTCCCGTGAGCCAACCTAGCTCTCACTTATTTGAAGCGCGTTCGCATTTTCTTTGCCGCGCATCGGAACGCCGGCCGGCAAGCCAATAAAAACCCGCGGCAGCAGAAACCCTTCCATGGAACTCGGGACCGTCGTGACCACGGAGGACTCGCCCGCGACCGGCCATTTCTCCTTCGTGGCGTCCTCGCCAGGCGTCCGCAAGGGCAGGCACGTGCAGCTCCAGTCCGACGAGGGCCTCCTCCTCGCCGTCGTGCAGGAGATTACCCGCGGCAACCGCTACTTCGAGCGCGCGGAGAGCGTCAACGAGTACGAGAAGCACTCCGCGCAGAACTCGTTCCTCGAGAGCTTCCCGGCGAAGGAATGGGAGTACGCCGTAGCAAGGTGCAGGATACTCGGCGCGTTCAAAGAAGGCCAGCTGAAACGCTCGTCCTACCCGCCCGCGCCGGGGACGAAAGTCCAGGATGCCGACGACGAGCTGCTCACGCAGTTCTTCGGCTTCAAGCCGGACGGCCTGCTGCTCGGAAAGATGTTCCACCACGACGTCGAGGTAAGGCCGCAGGTCAGCCGCCTGCTGCAGAAGCACCTCGCCGTGCTTGCCATGAGCGGCGCGGGCAAGTCGTACGCCATGGCCTGCCTCATCGAGGAGCTCCTCGACCGGCCGAAGGAGAAGGGCAGGCTCGCCGTCGCGGTTTTCGACGTGCACGGCGAATACTCGTGCTTCGCCGACCGCAGGGCCAACCCCGACTATGCGGACAAGTCTTTGGTCGTCAAAGGCGACAAGATCCGCATCAGCGCCGCGCACCTGACCCCCCAGCTGATTTCCGAGCTCGTCCCAGAGGTCAGCAAGGCCCAGCTCCGCGACCTCTCCCCGATCCTTCATTCCTTGAAGGAGAAGCGCCGGCAGTCCGGAGAGCCGTTCGGCCTCCAGGAGGTCGTTTCAGCGGTCGAGTCTTCGGACATGAACAAGAACTCGAAGGACGCGCTGATGGCGTGGCTCGGCGAGCTCCGGCAGATGCGCATCGTGGGGAAGCACGACCAGCCTTCGCTCAAGCAGGCGCTCAAGCCCGGCAGGCTCGCGGTGTTCGACTTCTCCATGCTCGTCAACCAGCGGCAGAAGCAGGCCATCGTGTCCTACCTCTCCCGCAAGATGTTCAGGCTCAGGCGCAGGGAGGAGATACCCCCGTATCTCTGCATCGTCGAGGAGGCGCACAACTTCGCGCCCGAGCACACAGAGCGCGGCCAAGCGGTGTCGAGGGCGGCAATAGAGACCGTCGCGAGGGAGGGCCGCAAGTTCGGCGCCTCGCTGTGCCTTGTTTCGCAGCGCCCGGTCCACCTCAGCACGACGGCGTTGTCCCAATGCAACACCCAGCTGATTCTCCGCATCACCAACCCCTACGACCTCAAACACATTCAGGAATCGTGCGAAGCGGTTGATGCCGACGCAGCAGGCGCGATCACCATGTTGAAGACCGGCGAGGGCATCCTTCTCGGCGAAGCCGTCAGCCAGCCGGTTTTCGTCGGAATCCGCGCGCGCAAGAGCCGCAAGTCGCGCACGGGCGAGGGTCTGGACGACCTAGCCAGACGCTTCGAGGAGCAGCAGAGCATCGCGGAAGCGGTGAGTGACGTCGAGGCCGGCGAGGCCTTCCTATAATTGCCGCAGGCTCTTAACCCCCTTCATGGGAAGCATCGTCCAGTCTTCCGAAAGGAGGATTGAATCAACTTCGATTGCGGATGCATAAACGAGCGCATCCAGAGCATACGGGCGGTGTTTTGCCTTGTAGCCGGCGGCCGCCACCGCGATCTTTTCGGATGTCGGGACAATGGTGCTCAGGCTCTTAATTGTCTGCAGTCTCAACGAGAAGTCTTCGTTGTTCCGGATTGCTTTCGAGCCAATCTCGGTCAGGACAACCACGGGAGTGAAAAAGCTGGCGTTTGTTAAGAACGCCTTTTTCAGCCTTGCTCCCTTGGCGGTGCCTTGGAAGTATTCCATCCAAGCCGAAGAGTCCAGGCAAAATCTCTCCATCCGATTTCACGCTAAAGCCGTTCAATCCTGTCCCTCATGAAATCCGCCGCCCAGACCTTGCCCTTCCAGCAGCCGAAGTCGTCCGTCTTCCTGCGGCCGGAAAGCTGGCGCAGCATCTCATTAAAGTTTGAGTACCCCAGCTTTTGCTTGAGTTCCTCCAATGCCTTGTAGACTTCGGGAGTCACAGGAATCATCTTATACGCAATCTTCGCCATGCTTCGATTATAATATTATAACTATTTATTCCCATGCCCCTGCCGCCCTTTTCCCCTCCTTCCGCCTCCCCCTGAATCAGTCCAACCCTTCAAGCCCGGGTGCCGGCAAGCGCTCCCCCCTTAATCAGTGCCTTCCGGTATCCTCGCTCCACGGCTCCTCCTCGTATGCGCCCCCGCGCGTTTCCGCATCCTCCCGCGCCTTGCCACTGAAATCACCCCTTCTGCTTCTCCGCGGCGGCCTTCTGGGCCTGCGTTCTCGCTAAGCCCTCATCCTCCCTTCTATCCCTCTGGTATGTCTCGTCCTTCTCGTTCCAGAGCTTGCGCTTGCGCTGCAGATGCTCCTTGGAAAGCTGGAGCAGGTGCGTGCCGACGCGCAGAGCCTCGTCGGGCGACAGCTTGAACCCGATGGTGCCGACGCCGTTGAGGATGCGCACCGTGATTATCCCGTCCTTTGGATAGCCTTTGCTGAGCACCGGCTGCTCGGTCTCGAGCCTCAGCGAGCTCTTGTGCGAGCCGCCGTTGTCGTCCTTGAACCAGTGCGTGAGCTCGTCCTCAATCATTGCCATCCTCCTCGCCGAGGACGGGGTACTTCTCGCCCCGGAAGAAGAGTATGTTCCTGCACGTCATTTTGCATCACCTCCGTGATCTTGTGGGTAACTGTTCTATGCGGAGGGCGGGGAATAAGCCCTTTACGGGGCGTCGTTTCCGGTGCGAATGATTAAATGCATTTGCATGTGAATACGACTTCATGCCCGAAACCCCGCGTGAAATTCCGAAAGGCACGCATGAGACCGTGGCGCGCCTCCTTCTGGCTTCCTCTGCAGAGCACGAGGGCGCCTCGGGGCTGGCGGAAAGGATCAAACGCGAAGCCGGGCGCGGACCCGGCCGGGAGAACAGGCTGGATGCATTGTTCCGCGCCACGCTCGAACCGGAAAAAATCGCGCCGCACATGGAGGAATTGCGCACGCAGTCCAGACGGCTTCTTTTAATGTTCCGCACGGCGCTCTTCGGCGCGGGTTACGAGTCGCCCTCATCGCCTTCGCCCCGACATCCGAGAGAGGTGCGGTCTTCGCCCGCCGAAGCGCCCATGCGACGCGACCGGCCCCCTGCTGGCCGCCGTCCCGATGAGGAAATGCAGAGCCGGAGTTGGCGCCCGCCAGGCCAGCTGGAAAGCCATGCCCAACGCGTGAGGGACAAGTTCTCGCCCAGGAGCATTCCTGTTCGCGCGCCCAAAGCAAGCTCCCCGGCAGAACCTCCGAAGGAGGGCCCTCCAAACTCGGTCCGAGGTTTCACCTCGCCTCGGCCGGGCTTTATGCTGGAGTCCGCTGAACAAGGCCACGTCTTTAGACTACTAGATGCGGTTCACAGAAAGCACGTAGCCAAATTGGGCGTTGACGAGCTGAGCCGTATACTTGGCCCCCCCAGGCATGCTTACGCGCCTGCCTACCGTGAGTTCACGGCCGCCCTCCGCGAGGCGCGCTCGCGCGGCATTCCCCTCAAAGACGTCGAGACCGAGGTCAGACGCATCATCGTCTTGCAGGCCGATGAGGTGAGACAAACTCGCACCGATGAGCTGAAAAAGATGCGCGCGCTGGTCGTCACGAACGCCATGTTGGACGCCGTGCGTTCCATGCAACGGCGCTGAGCAGTCATTCGCAGAAGCTTTCCCAGTAAGGGGGGAGGCCGGCTCGCCTCCGTCGGCTTTTCTTTCCGGCACGCCCTTTCTCCCGCCACCCCCGGCTTTTTATTCCTTGCACGCGTCTGCTGTGTGATTGCATGCTGGGCCGCAGCCATTTGCTCATAACGTTCCTGCACGCAGGCGCAATCTTGTATGCGTTGTCTGCGATGGCCTACTTCGGGTTCCTCGAGGCGCTCGCGGTCTTCCTCGGCGCGCTCGCCGGCGCACTCCTGCCGGACGTCGACGCGGTGGACGCTCTCGCGTTCCGCTTGCGGGGCGGGGGCGGCCTCTCGCTCAAGCTCCTCGCGTACACCACGAAATGGGTGCTCTACAAACCCGTGACTCTGCTGGCGAGGCTCTTCGGGAGGCGCAGCTGGGGCCACCGGGGCGGGCTGCACTCGCTCGCCGGCGCTGGCCTCGTGGCTTTCTTCTGGCTCGGCCTCGGCACGGTCCTGATATATCTCTCCGGCGCGCTCGAGCTGTTCGCGTGGTGGTTCTTCTTCTGCCTCGGCATCGGCTGCGGCTTCCTATTGCATCTCTGGCAGGACTCGCTGACCGCCGGCGGCATCCGCTGGCTCCCGACGCTGCGCGTCCAGGGCAGGCTGCTGACGGGCTACTGGGGCTGGCGCGTGTGGAAGATGGAGGGCGCGGCGCTCGCGGTGATCGGCGCGTGCTCGCTGTCATCCATGGCCCTTGTGACCTCAGACAACCCGCATGCCGGGCTGGCGGTCGCGCTGCTGGGCTTCCCGCTGTCGTGGCTGGCGTTCGGCAGGGTCGCGAAGTTCCGCGAATTCGACGAGTTCAGCACCGCGGTCACGGAGGAGGCCTCGTCGCTTGCCGACCCGCTCGGGATGCGGCCCAAGAAGAGGAAGTGAGGCGCCCCCCCTTTTCCCTGCACCCGTGCGGTCGCGGTTCTCCTCCTTCCGGCGTTTCCGCACCCCTCGGGTAGGACCTTTTTATCCTTCGCCCTTCCCCTTTTTGGAGTGATGCGAAAAATGGCGGCGTCACGCTTGCGTGGGTGGCTTGCGGGCGTTCCAGAAAACGTGCGTTATGCCCTCTACCCCCACAAGCAGGTCGCGGGGATAATCAACGAAGCCTATGAAAAACGGCCCGAGGGCATTTCCGTCCCGCACGAGCTGCTGGTCGAAGGCATCCGCGGCGCGGCCCGCGGAAGCGGATGGCGGCTTGGGAGGATGGAAACCGCTGCATCCGAAGACAGGGAAAACCTCGGGAGGATGGCGAGACTCCTGCGCCCTGGGAATGTCGTGCCACAGGTCGTCAAGGCGCGGTTGAAGCATTTCCGGCTTGCGTTAAAAATCTCCGCGGGAAAACCTCCCGAGCCCGCCCCGGCGAGGAAGCCGGCCCGCACCATCGCCGAATGGAAGGAATCCCGGAAGCCGAAGCCCGAAGAACCTGAAAAAAAGCGGGTAACAGCCGTGCTGTTCCACCACCCGGAGCGAGGGCCGGGCGTGCCTGCAAAATCGCGGCTGTTCGCTCTAGGCTCGGCGTTTCCCCGGCAGGGAAGCCTTCCCAAAGTTTATCCCGCCGGATTAAGGCCGCTGATGAACGGCGAGGAGGAGGGCGTGCGCGAGCTCCTGTATGACGCCCTCTCGGTGCACCTCTCGGGCAAGCCCACGGAAAAACTCGAGGAGGGAAGGCAGGCGGCTGCATCGGCGTTGGAGGAAGTGGTGCGCGAGGCAATACAAAGCGACCGAGGCATCAAAGCAGGCCAGCTGCGCCGGCATTTGGAGCAAATCAGGGCGGATTTCCCGCACAAGTCGAAGCGGGGCGGGGTGAAAGTCCGTCTAGTGCTGAATGCGTTCGAGGAGGCGCTCGACCGCGCGTCCCCCGCCGACCCCCGGGCGTGAACCACATATCCATTTTAAATGTTGACCGCGCAGTTGTTTGCGAAAGCGTATGATGCGGACCCACTATTGCTCGGACGTGACCGCGGGGATGGACGGCCAGAAGGTGCGCCTCGCCGGCTGGGTGCACGAGACGCGCGTCTTCGGCAAGATAAACTTCGTCATCCTTCGCGACCGCTCGGGCCTGATGCAAGTCATATTCAAGGAAGGCGAGACCTCCGAGGCGCTGCTGCAGCAGGCGAAGTCGCTCGTGAAGGAGACGGCAGTCGTCGTCGAAGGCGCGGTGCGAGCCAGCAAGATTGCAAATGCGGGAAGGGAGCTGGTTCCGTCCTCGCTGGAAGTCGTCGGAAAGGTCAGGGGCATGGTGCCCTTCGAGCTGACCGGCAAGGTGCCCGCGGACCTGGACGTCCGTCTGGACAACCGCTTCGTCGACCTCCGAAGAATCGAAGTGCAGGCAGTCTTCAAGGTGAGGGCCGAGGTCCAGCGCGCGTTCCGCGAGACCTGCCTCTCGCTCGGCTTCCAGGAGATAAACCCTCCGTGCATCCTTGAGAGCGCGTCCGAGGGCGGCACGGACCTCTTCACGGTCGACTACTTCGGCCGCAAGGCGTTCCTCGCGCAGTCGCCGCAGTTGTACAAGCAGCTCGCGGTCCTCGGCGGCATGGACAAGGTGTTCATGACGACGCCGGTCTGGCGCGCCGAAAAGCACAACACGACGCAGCACCTGAACGAGGTCACGCAGATGGACGCCGAGATGGGCTTCGCCGACGACGGCGACGCCCTCGACTCCCTCGAGCGGGTGTTCATCGGAATGCTCGAGGGCGTCTCGAAGAACTGCGCGCGCGAGCTCGAGCTCCTCAAGTCGCCGCTTTCCGTGCCCAAGAAGGTGCCGCGGCACTCGTATTCCGACCTTGTCGACCTTCTGAATAAGAACGGCGAGCATCTGGCGTGGGGCTCGGACTTCTCGAAGGAGCAGGAGGACCGGCTGTCGCGGCTGACGGGCGACGAGGCGTTCCTCATAACCGGCTGGCCCGCTGCCGCGCGCGCGTTCTACTCCATGCCGGAAGCCGACGGGAAAACCTGCAAGGCCTACGACCTCATGTTCCGCGGAATCGAAATCGCGAGCGGCGCGCAGAGGATTCATGACGTGGAGCTGCTTGAGAAGGCCCTCCAGTCGCGCAATTTGAACCCCGCGGACTTCAAGGGCTATCTGGACGCCTTCCGCTACGGCGCGATTCCTCACGCCGGCTGGAGCATCGGGGCCGAGCGCCTGGTGATGAAGCTCTGCAATCTGCAGAACATCCGCGAGGCCGCGCTCTTCCCCCGCGACAGGAACCGGCTTACGCCTTGAGATCGTGATTGCGATACCCCCCCGAGAAATCGGCATTGGCCGGGAATTGACTTTCAAGCATGACCCCCGTGTGTTCAATACCGAGTCCTTGGAGCTGAGCGTCCGCCGATCCGTTTTCCATCGGAAATCGCAGGAGGAAATCGCGATGCGTTCGGTGAAGCTCAGGGTCACCCGCACGCCGGAGGGAAACCTTAAAGTGGAATTCACGGAAACTCGCTTCGATTCCCGAGTGCCTGAAGTTTCGAGAATTTCGGCAGGGTTCGTCACCGGAAGCCATGTTATCGACAAGTCAGGACGTACTCTATCTTATTCCAGTCACGATAACCAAGGCGTCGGGTTGCCGGAGGCTGAATTCCGAAGGCGCATGGTCGAGTTTGCGGAAAAGCCGCATCGTTATGAATTCGAACCGAATATTGAAGGCTGGCTTCCCCGCAAGACTGCTTCTGCTATCCTGGCACGCTTTCGGGAAGCCTACACGCGCAAGGCCGCTAGCCCGTGACCTTGAACTTGTAGCCGTAGGCAATCGCGCCCTCGCAGTCGTCCTCCATGACCTTGCGGAAGACCATCTTCACGGGCGCGCCGATGGCCACGCCCGCGGGGTCGCTGTCGACGACCTGCGACAGGATTTTCACGCCGTTGCCGAGCTCGATTATGGCCATGAAGTACGGCACCTCGTGCTCGAAGCCCTTGGGCGCGACGTGCACTCGCGTGAACGTCAAGATCTTTCCCGTCTCGGGCATGTTCTTCTCGACGATCTTGCCCTTCCTCCGGCATTTGGGGCAGAACTGCCTCTGGGGGAAATACTCGCCGCCGCAGTTCTCGCACCTCGAGCCCCGCAGGTAATACCGCTCGGGAATCCTCCTCCACACCAGCGGCATCGCTCCCTTTACCATTTTCATGCACCGGCTTTTTTGTTGAGCGCTAAGTCCCTCACGTGCCTCCGCACGTCTTGACGCCTCACGCCAAGCTCGCGGGAGAGAAAGCCTACGATGTGAGCGACATGCTGCAACCTCAACGGTTCCTTTTTTGTTTTCACGAGTGGAATGCTCGACCTAACGGCTTCTCTGACGAGGGCGTCCAACCTCTCCGCAGCATGGTTGCTCACATTAAATCTCCTTGACTTCGCGCTCCTGACGGCAGACTCAAAGTGCCTCTCGCGTTCGCTTCTCATGCTGTACGGTTTTTTCACCGCGTCTTCCAACGGTCTGAACGGATACGGCGGCATCTCAACCCCTCCCGAATATGTGCACTACCGCGGTCGCGCCGCTGCCGCCGACGTTGTGCGCCAAAGCGTGCTCCAATTTGTTGACCTGCCGGCCTTCGGCGCGGCCCTGCAGCTGCCAGACGCATTCCACGGCCTGCTTGACTCCCGTCGCTCCGACGGGATGGCCGCAAGCCTTGAGCCCGCCGCTCGTGTTCACCGAAACCCTCGCATTGACCTGCGTCTCGCCGTCCTGCGTGGCCTTCCCGCCCACGCCTTTCCCGCAGAACCCGAGGTCCTCTATCGCCATGATTTCCGCTATCGTGAAGCAGTCGTGGACTTCCGCCATCCGGATGTCCTTGGACTGGAGTTTCGCCTGCCGGAAGGCGTCCTTCGCCGCAACCTTCGTCGCATTGATTTCCGTCAGCGACGCGCGGTTGGCCAGCGCGAGCGTGTCCGAGGCCTGCGCGCTCGCCATGATCTCGACGGGCGCGTCCGTGAATTTCCTCGCGGTATCCGACGCGCACATTATCACCGCCGCGGCGCCGTCGGTGATCGGCGAGCAGTCCATCAGCTTGAGCGGGTCGGCCACGACGCCGCTGTCCATGACCGCGTCCAGCGACACCGCCTTCCGGTACTGGGCGAACCTGTTGTGCACTGCATTCGCATGGTTCTTCACGCTGCACAGCGCCATCTGCTCCTCCGTCGTGCCGTAGTCGTGCATGTGCCTGCGCGCCATCATCGCATAGAGCGCCGGGAAGGTCGCCCCGTTGAAGAGCTCCCACTCCTGGTCGCCGGCGCCGCCGAGCGCGAACGAGACCTCCTCGGTGCTGACCTCCGTCATCTTCTCGACCCCTCCGACCGCTACCACGTCGTACATGCCGGAGGCGACGGCTAGGTAGCCCGACCGCAGCGCCACGCCGCCGGAGGCGCACGCGGCCTCGACGCGCGTCGACGGGATGGGGTTTAGCCCGAGCTGGTCGGCCATGAGCGCGCCGATGTGCTCCTGCCCGATGAGCCTTCCGGGCGCCATGGAACCGCCGTAGAGCGCCTGTATGTCCTTGCCCTCCATTTTCGCGTCCTCGAGGGCTGCGCTCGCCGCCTCGAACATCATCTCGCGGAAGCTCGCGTCCCAGCGCTCGCCGAACGCCGACAGCCCCGCACCGACAATGGAAACCTTCCTCATTTCTTCATCAACTTGCTTTTTGCAAAACTCAGGATGCAGACAACCAAATAGTATCCAATTAACGCGATGGCATTCCCTTTGATGATATCGGCGAAGTCAACTGCATCGGAAATACCCCTCACGAACAGGTCATAATGCGATATTTTCAGCATGAACACCGATATTGCCCATATCCCCATCGAAATTACTAGTTTCCATCCCGTCGGCCTCAGGAAGTCCTTTGCCTGCTCCAAGAAACTCATTTCTTCACCAGCCTGTGGAATGCGAACACTGCCGCCGCGCTGACCACGTACGAGCCGACTACGAACCCGACTATCCTCCAGTAGCCGCCGAAGTAGAACACGCAGTCGCTCGAGAACGGGTCCGGCGGCATCTTGGCCGGGCAGTAGAGGTCGTATGCGTATATCGCGATGAGCAGGAACGACGCGACGATGAACAGCCCGATCTTCGCCGGCGTAGGCTCGAAGAACTCCTGCGCGTCGAACCCCGCCTTGATTTCGTTCAGGTCCATGTCGTATTCCCCTTGAATGTCACATTCCCTTCAGCTTCCGCCTGTGCTTCGCGTAGACCGCGTAGCCGATGTACTGCTTGTCCTTTATCTGCTCGAACACCGGCACGGCCTGCCGCCTGCCCGGCTTCGTGATTTCCTTCGTCACCGTGAACGAGAAGGCGTCGCTGCCCGCGCCCGAGCCGTACGACGTCACGAAAATCCTCTCGCCAGGCTTCGCGACGTCGAGCACGCTCGCCAGACCTATCATCGTGCTCCCGCTGTACGTATTGCCGATGAACGGCGTAATCAGCCCCTGCCGCACCTTTTCGTCGTCGAAGCCCAGCATCTTCGCGGCGCGCACGGGGAACTTGCCGTTCGGCTGGTGCGGCACGAAATAGTCGTAGTCCTTGGCCGTCGTCTTCAGCCTCTCCATGAGCCCTCTTGCGGCGGCAAGCACGTGCCGGAAATACGCCGGCTCGGCGGTGAACCTGCCCGCGTGCATCGGGTATTCCGCGTGCTGCCTCCTCCAGAAGTCCGGCGTGTCAGTAGTATAGCTGTAGGTGCCGTCGATTTCCGCGATGCAGCCCCGCGTGCCGACGATGACCGCGCCGGCGCCGCTGCCCGCACTGAATTCGAGAGCGTCGTTCGGCCTTCCCTGCGCCGCGTCCGAGCCGATTGCCAGCCCGTATTCTATCATGCCGCTCGCGGCCATGCCCGCGCACGCCTGTATTCCAGCTGTACCGGCCTTGCAGGCGAACTCGAAGTCCGCGGCGGTGCAGTGCGGCGTGGCATGTATCGCCTCCGCAACTATCCCCGCGGTGGGCTTGACCGCATACGGCTTGCTCTCGCTGCCGACGAAGACCGCGCCGATACCCGACGGCTTGATTCCAGCGGACTTCACCGCGATTTTTGCGGCCTCTACAGCGAGCGTGCACGAGTCCTCGTCAATCGCGGCGACGGCCTTCTCCTTGATGCCGAGGCCTTCCGTGACGCGCGTTTCATCCTTGCCCCAGACCGCGGCGATGTCGCCGCCCTTTATCCTCAGCCGCGGGACGAACGTCCCGTAGCCCACGATTCCCGCCTTTGCCTGCCCGCCTGCTGCCATGAACGTTTCACTGACGGTGAGTTTTCCGTGCAGGCCTTTATATGCCGGTGCGGTTTTAAAAATCCGAGCAATCAGCGAACCTTTTTTCGTCGTTTGCAGAACCCCCGCTCGTGCGCCGAATCGGTTTATAACGGTTGTCGGATACAATGCGAGCGTGGTCGTCGTGAAAACGGAAGGCTTCTACAGGAAGTCAGTTGAAGAGCGCCTGGACGCGCTGAAGTCCGCGGGAGTGCTCTCCGCCGACGACATTGCCTTGTTAAGGAAATCCGCCGGCGGCGCGCTTTCCATCGAGACTGCGGACCGCATGGTCGAGAACTGCATCGGCGTGCTGGGCCTCCCACTGGGGCTGGCGACGAACTTCAGAATCAACGGCAGGGAAGTCCTCGTGCCGATGGCCCTCGAGGAGCCGAGCGTCATCGCCGCCGCGAGCCACGCAGCCAAGCTCTGCCTGCCCGAAGGCTTCACCGCCAAGGCCGGCATTTCCGTCATGCGCGGGCAGATCCATCTTCTAGGCTTAAGGGATGCCGACGCCGCGGTCAAGGCCATTGTGTCGGACAGGGAGGAAATCCTGCAGGCTGCGGATTCCGCCGACCCCGTGCTTGTCAGGCTCGGCGGCGGCGCGAGGGACCTCAAGGCCCGCACCGTCGACGGCAGGGGTCTCGGCAATGTGGTCATCGCAGAGCTTTTCGTGGACGTGAGGGACGCGATGGGCGCGAACGCCGTCAATTCCATGTGCGAGGCAGTCGCACCTTTGCTGGAGAAGGCCGCGGGCGGAAGGGCGAGGCTGAAGGTTCTGTCGAACCTCTGCCCCGAGCGCCTGGCCACGGCGAAGGCGGTGTGGAAGAAAGGCGTCGTCGGCGAAAACGTGGTCAACGGAGTCGTCGAAGCCGCTGCACTTGCCGAAGCCGACCAGTTCCGCGCGACCACGTCGAACAAGGGCATATTGAACGGCGTCGACGCCGTCGTGCTTGCGACGGGCAACGACTGGCGCGCGGTAGAGTCCGCGTGCCACTCCTACGCCGCATACGGCCATGGCTATTCCCCGCTCGCGAGATTCCGCAAGACCAAGTCCGGCGACCTGGAGGGCGAGATAGCCCTCCCCCTCGCTCTTGGCACCGTCGGCGGCGCGACCAAGTCGAATCCGCTCGCGCAGCTTTCCCTGAAAATCTTGGGCGTCAAGTCCGCGGGCGAGCTCGCGGAAGTCGCCGCGTGCGCCGGCCTCGCGAACAACTTCGCGGCATTGCGCGCTCTCTCCACGGAAGGTATCCAGCGCGGGCATATGGAGCTGCACGCCCGCAACGTCGCAATCGCCGCGGGGGCAAAGGGAAGGGAAATCGACGAGGTCGCTAAGAAAATGTCCAAGGAAGGCCGGGTTTCCGCGGAGAGGGCGAAGGAGCTCCTGCGCTGATTCCGGATGCCGGCCTCCGCACTTCACTTTCGGTCTTTCCTGTAAGTTCTGATGCGGTCGTGAAGGTCTTTCTCGTGCCTGTCCAGAACGCTATCGGCAGATTCGGGCCAGCTGCCGAATTCCTTGTCTTTGAACCTCTGAACCTGCATGTGGCTGCGGAGCGCTTCCGCTATCGCCATTCCCGTGGTCTGCCAGTGCCTGCGCGAGGCTTCGCCCTCGCGGTGCTGCACGTGGATGAACGAGCACCTTCCTTGGCTGAACGGCTCGCTAATTCCCCTTAGAAGTTTCCTCTCGCCCGGTTTCCCCGATGGCTTGTCGGCATGGATGACCAACTTTGAATTCCTGAGGAGGTTGTATTCGATCACGTGATTTCCTCCGGCTCGGGGGTTCAGCATGATTGCGTAGTTGGCGGCGTCTGCCTGCATGAGCGCGAGCGCTGAGCTCGCGCCGAAAGATTCGCCGAGAACCGCGGTTTTCCGGGTGAGCAATCCCCTGACCCCCGCCGCATTCCTTGCGGCCTCGACGGCTTCAAGCGCCTTTTTCCGGGGAATGCCGGAATCGATTTCCATCACCGCGATGCCGTGCTCGGCAAGCCTCCTCCTCATCCCGTCGAGCGCCGCCTCTGGCAGCACTCTCTTTTTGCTTACGACATGGACCACCAACCCCGCCAGCCTCCATCTTTCGGCTTCAAGAGGGGGATGGAAAAGCGTTGCAACCGCGGTTTTTCCGCCGGCGAGTCGGATCGGGGTTTTGACGACCAACAGGCTCTTCTTCGGGTTATTGTTAGGTTCGCGTGGAATGCCTGCTCACCATCGGTTGTTTTCCTGTTGCGCCGCACTCCCGGGCGTGAAGTACATGCGGTCGAACTCCTGCTCCAAGCGGTCGAACCACTGCGAGTAGAAGTCTATGACGTGGTTCCAGTTGGCGGCGATGGCGATGTTGACCTGCGTGTCGACCTCGAGCCTCGCGAGGTGCTCCTGCATGTGGTTCAACGGCCATCCCTTGGCCCTCTCGAGGTAGCATATCATCGCGTCCTGGTGCAAATCGCTGAAGAACTTCTGGAAGAAAACCGAGCGCTTGCTGCGCTGGCGCGCCTCCTTCGTGGGGAACATCTGGCGGTAGCGGCGGAGCTGCGCGATGCACTCCTTCGTCACGCACAGCTTGTCGACGTCGAAGAGCGCGTCCTGGATGTCGCGGTGAAGCTTGGTTTCCTCCATTGCGGTTCTGCCGAAGGGAATCCGAGCGGCGGCCTTAAAACCCTTTTCCTAGCCTACGATCTTCAGGGACTTGCCAATCTTCTCGAACTTCTGCAGGGCGAAGTCGAGGTCTTCTCTGGTCAGCGCGGCGTTCATCATGGTGCGGATCCTCGCCTTGTCCTTGGCCACCATCGGGAACACTATCGGCAGCGCGAACACGCCCTCGGCGAAGAGGCGCGAGCTCAGCTCCTGCGCCTTCGCGCTCTCGCCGACGATGACGGGCGTAATCGGCGTCTCGCTGGAGCCGGTGTCGAAGCCTATTTCGGCTAGCCTCTTCTTGAAGTAGCGCGTGTTGTCCCACAGGTTCTTCAAATGCTGGGGTTCCATGAGCATGACGTCGATCGCGGCCGAGACAGTAGCAAGCACGCTCGGGGGAAGGCCCGCGGAAAGCAGCCAAGTGCGGCTCTTGTTGTACGCGAACTCCTTGAGCTCGCGCTTGCCCGAAATGTAGCCGCCGAATGCGCCGAAGGCCTTCGAAAACGTCCCGACGTCGACGTCGACCTTGCTCTCGAGGCCGAAGTAGTGTATGGTGCCCCTGCCTTCCGGGCCCATGACGCCGTCGCCGTGCGCGTCGTCCACGTAGGTTATTGCGCCGTATTCGTCGGCGAGCTTCTGGATGTCCTTGAGCGGGGCGACGTCGCCGTCCATGCTGAACACGCCGTCGGTCGCGATCACCACGCGCTTGGCCGCCTTGGCCTTCTCCTTGAGCACTTGTTCCAGCGAAGAGGGATCGCGGTGTTTGAATATCGCGCGCTCGGCCTTGCTGAGCCTCACGCCGTCGATGATGCTGCCGTGGTTGAGCTCGTCGCTGATGATGAGGTCGCCTTCGCCGGTCATCGCCGGAATCAGCCCCGCGTTCGCGGCGAAGCCCGTCTGGGTCACGAGCGCCGCCTCCGAGTGCTTGAATTTCGCGAGCTTGTCCTCGAGCTCGAGCATTATGTCCATCGTCCCGGCGATGGCGGGCACGCTGCCGTTGCCCGCGCCGTGGGAGTCGACCGCGCGCTTTGCGGCATCCTTGAGCTTCTCGTGGTTCGCGAGGCCGAGGTAGTTGTTCGAGCAGAGCATCAGCACGTTCTTGTTGTTGACGCGCGCGTGGGGCACGCTCGGGCCCTGCAGCGTGTAGAGCCTCCACTCGAGCTTGTTGGCCCTGATTTCGGAAACCGCCTGGGCCATGAACGACAAGTCTGCCATATGCCTGAACACCTCTAGTTGAGTCTGGCGAGTCAATGCGTTTAGCCTGCGAGGGTTAAAAAATTCAATGCCCGCGCAATGAAAATTCGCCAGTTGCCGAATTCAGCTCTTGAGCCACTTTTCGTATTCCTTGTGCGATCCAATGAAATGGACGATCTTCATTTTCCTCTCAGAGTCAACTTCGAACGCAATTCTGTATTGGCCGGCTTCCTCTACGAAGTACGGTAATCCGTGCCCGAGGTGTCTTGAAGGCAGGCTCCCTTCCAATTGTCTGAGCTTCTTCCTTATCCTGCCCTTGACAGATTCGTCGAGCTTGAGGAATCCCGCCTCGGCATTGGGGTGAATCAGCACCCGGCTCTTTTCCGCATCCATGCATATAGCGGCCCGGGCCTCTGTTTTAAAGCGCTGTCTAGCCTCGTTTCCGGTGGTTTGCGGCCGCGCTCTTTTTCAGCATATCGTCCAGCGGGGTTAATTTGACTTTGCCGCTCCGAACTTCCTCGCCCATTTTCTGCATCTTCTTCACGGCAAGCTCGTCCTCGAGCTCCTGCGGCGTCGGCAGCACTCCGTATTCCTTGCCGAGCCCCAACAGGCCTGCGCGGATGGCTTCGGAACGCGTCTTGAAGTAGCCGTATTCCAGCAGTCTTTCGACGACGTCTTCCACAGCGCGGTCCAGCCGGACCATTACCTCCATATATACCACCACGAAATGTATATTTTTATATTACTAAAAGGATATATAATCTTATCTTTTAGTGACGGGCCGGGAAACCCCCGCCTGACGTGAGGGGGAAGGCGGGGATGAGAGGCCCGCTGCGCAGGGAAAGGGTTGTAAAGGGAAAACCGCGTCGTGAAGGTTGTCCCTTATTCTGTTTGGTTTTTCTTCCAATT
>JAZDGU010000026.1:0-3391 GCA_043806595.1 Microcaldota archaeon | reverse complement strand
CCCCAGCCAAAGGTATATAATTTTGCTTCCCCGGCTGTATTAGTCGGGGGATAAGGAATGGCGGCAATCCGGTGGCTGGGGCACTCTTCATTTGAGATCGACTTGGAAGGCAGGCACATCATAGTCGACCCGTGGCTGGACCCCCGGCCGCTGCACGTGGAGAGGCTCGTGAAGCCTGCGACGAACGCCGAGGGCATCAAGAAGGCGGACCTGATCGCTATAACTCACGAGCACTTCGACCACTGCGACAAGTACGACGTCAAGAGGATTCAGGAGAAGACGTTCGCGCCCGTGCTCGCGCCCGAGCCCGCGCTCGCCAACCTCGACGTCGGCGAGAGGCAGAGGATGGCTGCATACGTTGGAGACGAGTTCACCCACGGGGGCATCGAGGTCAAGGTCGTGCAGGCCAAGCACCCGCGCAGCCAGTACCCCGTCGGCTACATATTCAGCGCCGGCGGCGCAAGCGTGTACCACGCGGGCGACACGTTCGAGTTCTTCGAGATGAACCAGATACATGCGGACGTCGCGCTCGTGCCCGTCGGCGGAAGGCACACGATGGACGTCATTTCCGGGCTCAACGCCGTCAAGCGCCTGAACTGCGGCGTGGCGATACCCATGCACCACGGGACTTTCAGCGACATCCGCGCGGACGTCCGCGAGTTCGAGACGAAGGCGAAGAAGGACGGCAAGGTCAAGCCCGTCGTGCTCGAAGTCGGCGGAGAATACTACTTCTGAAGCCTGCTGGCAGTGGAAAAAAGAAGAAAAAGAAAAAAAGAAAACTCCCCCGCGCCTCAGTTGGAGCGGGAGACGTCGTAGAGAGCCTTGAGCGCGACGACTGCGGCTCCCGGCGCCACGAACGTGACGATGTTCGACAGGATGGCGGGAATGAAGCCGCCTATCGCCGGAATCGCCATCATCACCACGTTCAGGCTGCTAGCCGAAACCAGGAACACCAGCGAGGCAACAAGGAACAGCATCACTTCCTTGTCCGCGATGTTCAGAAGCCCCACCAGCAAACCAAGGCCCGCAAGCAGGAACGTAGTGTTCGAAGACACCCCTGTGAATGCCGCTAGTATGGCAATCACAAGGCCCGCTATGTAAGACCAGGCGCCGATTTGAGGCCACATGCCCCCGTCTCTTGCCATCAACTTCACCCCTCCTTTCATTTGGTATTGAATCGCGTCCGTCGGACGCGTAGAGAGTGTAACCGGAGGCGAGATTTTAAAGATTCCTACGGCAGACGCCGAAACCGTGAAGGGCCCGATGCGTCACGTGTCGCAACATGGGCTACATCTTCCACTCGCTGCCCCTCTTCGCTTCCGGCGCCCTCCATTCCGTCACCTGCCAGATGATGATGACGGCGATGATTGAAAGTATTATCACCGTCGAGTCGTCGATGCCGAACAAGGCCATGCAATTCACCGTTAAGCGTGCAACACGCCTCCCTATGCGTACAACTGGTTAAAAAGAATTTCGGGCATGTACACGGCATGGCCGAAGCAAAACGGCAATACGCCGATCTCTCCCATGCAATGGCGTACCTCCAGAGAAGGGTGAAGGAGGCGAGGGAGTTGGGCCTCAAGGACAACGCCCTTTACAGGGTAAAGCACGTCGGTCCCGCCCACGGCCCTATGGCATCCCGCGAGCTCGTCGTCTCCTTCCACAGGGACAGCCGCGACCGCCATTTCGAATCATTCAAACAGCAACTTACCAAGATGATACTGCACTACGGCTTCGTGGACGAACACGGAATAACGCCCGAGCTCGCCGGGCGCATCGAAATCGAGGACATCCCGCATTCGCAGTCGTCGCACAGGCAGGAGAAAAACGCGCACCCGCGGATTCTCACATTGAGGCTGCCATTGCCCGGACCTAAGGAAGGGGAGCGCGCTAGAACTCCGCGCGCTCGGGC
Source organism: Microcaldota archaeon (assembly GCA_043806595.1). Classification (GTDB taxonomy): domain Archaea; phylum Micrarchaeota; class Micrarchaeia; order Norongarragalinales; family SBBD01; genus JAZDGU01. The sequence continues at coordinate 1,479 of JAZDGU010000026.1, read as the reverse complement.
TTGACCACGGCGCCCTCGAGGGCCTTTCCGAGCGCCTTGGAGAACTCGCGGCACTTCTTCTCCGCAAGGCCGACATGACCCGCCCGGAACACCGAGTCGATTTCCGGCTCGGAGAGCTTCCTGCGCACCGCCTTGCTCGCCTTGCACAGAGCCTGCAGGGGGTTCAGTCGGCCCGTCTGCACTTCCTGCCAAGCCTCCAGCGAGAGCCTGCGGAGCACTTCGTGCATCTCCTGCCGGTCGGCTCCCTTCTCCGCGAGCTTCATGAGCAGCGGCTCCGTGAACGAGAACGGCGAAAACATGTCGTAGTTGCGCCTTATCGCGGCCTTGTTGACGTACACGCCGGCGGCGACTTCCGCGGAAAGCCTGAGCGCCTCATCCGTGGCGAGGAACGCCTCGGGGATGATTATGCGCCGGTTGGCGCTGTCGTCGAGCGTGCGCTCAAGCAGGGAGTTGGCGGCGTTGCCCCAAGCCGCCTGCGGAAGCGAGGAGACGAAGCGCGCGAGGCTGCAGATTCGCTCGCTCTTGACCGGATTGCGCTTGAAGGGCATGGCGCTGCTTCCGACCTGCATCTCGGCGAACGGCTCCATGGCCTCGAAGACGTACGGCGACTGGAGGAACCGCAGGTCGAAGGCGAACTTGTGGAGCGAGGCGGATACTCCGGCAAGCGCGCTGAGGACCATGAAGTCGATTTTGCGGGGGGACACCTGGCTCGCAATGTCGAACGCGGGAAGCCCGAACTCGTGCATCGCCATCTTCTCCATTTCCTCCGGCGGCATCTTCCTTCCCTTCAGCAGGGCCGCATAGCTTGCCGAGGTTCCAACAGCGCCCTTGAAGCCCTTCCCCTTGGCGAGCGCGTAGACGAAGTCTAGCTGCTGCAGGTCGAGCAGCAAATCCTGCGCGTAGTTCGCGAAGCGGTAGCCCAGCGTCGTCGGCTCAGCTGTCTGCAGGTGCGTCAGGGCCATGCACTCCAGGCCTGCATGCCGGTTGATCTGCTTGCCGTAGGCGGTAAGCACCGATACGACGCCCTCGCGCACGATTTTCAGCGCCTTGCGCGTGCGCAAAGCGTCGGCGTTGTCCTCGATGTCCATGCTCGTCGCTCCGAGGTGCAGCCTTCCGCCTGCTGGGCCGCACTGCGAGGCGAACACGCGCAGCTCCGCCATCAGGTCGTGCTTGATGTCCCGCTCTATATGGTGCGCCTTATCGATGTCAATGTCCTCGGCGTGCTTCTCGATTTCCGTGAGTTCCGGCGTTGAGATTATGCCGGCCTCCTTCTGCGCCCTCGCAAGCGAAATCCACGCCTTGCGCCAGAGGAGGCGCGTCTTCCTCTCGGAAAACAATTGGCGCATGGCCTTGCCTCCGTAGCGCCAGCTGAACACGGAATAATAGTTGTCGTAGACGTCCATGCAACCCACCCAGTTAAACAAACAGTTTAACCAACGTTAAAGAATAATGCCATGACAACTATTTTAACTTTCGCCG
>JAZDGU010000025.1:0-12091 GCA_043806595.1 Microcaldota archaeon | reverse complement strand
CCCCGGCAGCGCCACGACCATTACCACGAGCTTCTACCAGGCGAACACCTCGGTTCCCGTGGGCTTGACGGAGGAGATGTGGTGCTGGGCGGACTTCAGCGGCATATACGGCGGGACCACGGAAGTCCGCGTGCTCACGCACAACACCACGAACAGCACGTGAGGATGTTTGCTCCTCTCATGAAAGCATAATGACGGTCTTTGGCGGGGGTTTACGGCTATGCCAGCAATGCGTTGGCCAAATAAGCGTTTGCATGGATTTTGTTGGCCGGCTTTGCTCGTAGAACGTTTGGAAATTGGACAGAGCCCGCGCGAGGCAAACCGTTTTTAACCCCCCCAAATAATTGAATGGGGGCCGAAAGGATAATGGGAAAACTGGCGCAGGGGCAGGCAAGCCTGAAATTCAAGGCAGTAGTCCTTACCTTCATCGCGCTCGCGGCGCTTTCCGCCGCCGAATTCGGCCAGACGACGGTCTACTTCAACGTGCCCATCAGCACTTCCTTCACGGTCACCCTGCCCGAGTCGACGGAAGCCAACGCCTCGGGCGCGACGGCACCGCCTGGCGCTCCCGCGACGGCTGACCTCAACTTCTCGTCCTTGACCGGCACGGAAACGCACCTGCAGCCGTGCCTGACCGCGGCGTGGGGCTCGGCCTGCCAGACGGGACCGGCTGTGCCAATATTCTCCTACAAGAACACGGGCACCGTGAACATCAGCATGTACATCATGTTCAACACGACGCTGCCAATTGGCGTCACCGTCGGCATAAACAGCACGAAGAGCGGCACCGGAAACAACGCCGTCGTCCATTCCGACCTCTACGACGTGAACAACAGCGAGTGGGCCGCCGTGTTCGAGGACCTCAACATCTCCGCTGGCATGGTCGTGAACGTCACGCTGTACGCCAACTTCTCGAACGTCAACGGGTTTTCGGCGAGGCTGCTCTCGCACAACAGCACGCAGAGCTAGGGGTTGGGAGAAGGATATATTTATATACCGACCGACGTTAATGAGTGAGTCTATTGCAAGGGGTTGATGGCATATGAAGGGAACAAGCTGGCTGGGAATCGCGACGTTCGCGGCATTGCTGGTCGCGTTTGCCGGCTTCGCGTACGCCGAATTCGCGCAGACCACTGTGTACTTCAACGTGCCCGTCAGGCTCAGCTTCACCATCACCCTTCCTGATACCGTGCAGACCAACGCCTCGGGTACGACTGCACCGTGGAGCGCGGACGCTACAGCTGACATCAACTTCACCCTTGCGGCGGGATCCATTTCCGGCACGCACGTTCAGCCCTGCCTGACCGTGGCGTTCGGCGGAGGCTGCCAGACCGGCCCTGCGGTGCCCATATTCGCCTACAAGAACACGGGGACGACGAACATCAGCATGTGGCTCAAGTTCAACGCCTCGCTGCCGACCGGCATAGTCGTCGGCGTCAACAGCACGGCGAGCGGCACGGGCAACAACATGGTCAACCACACCGCACTCTACGACGTCAACAACTCGCTTTGGGCGAACGCGTTCCAGGACCTGAACATCTCCAGCAACCAGTACGCGAACGTCTCGCTGTACGCCAACTTCACCAACGTGCAGGGAGGCATAAACGTGAGGCTGCTCGCGCACAACAGCACGCAGACCACGAGCGGCTAGCGCCGCCGGCGTTTTTTTATTTCTACGCTTTCATGCCAGAAGGGGGGTTTATCACATGGCAAGGGAAAAAAAGTCTGCAGGCAGGAAGCTCAAATACGACAAGGGCATGCTCGCAGGCGCCGTCATCGTAATCGTGCTCGCGGTGATATTCTGGCAGCCGGTAATGGACGCGCTTGCGCCGCAGGCGCCGGCGCCGACTGCAGTTCCGACGGCAATAATCACGGCAGCGACTCCGGAGGCGACGCCCTTGCCTTTCTGGAGCAAGTACCCCGACCTGATGGCCAGACTTAAGCAGTACCAGGCGCCGGAGCAGGAGAGCAGGAGGTTCTGCGACCTGCCGCCGGAAGTCTTCCAGAAGATGCCGGCGTTCCCGAAGGACTTCTACGCCATGAAGCTCCTCTTCGAGCTCGCCAAGATACAGGACATCAACTACTTCGGCGAGGAGTACTGGAAGCAGCCCGAGTTCTATCCGGGCTTCGACGAACAGGGCTGCCAGCTCTACCAGTACCCGCCGCGCGACCGCTGGGCGGCGTTCGGCTACGGGACGTACCCGAGCGAGGTCGTGGTCCTTGCGAAGCGCAACGACGAGTTCGAGGCCACGTTCTTCGTGTACACCTCGTGGCTCGTGCAGACCTACCAGGGCTTCGGGATGAAGCCGATGTACCCCTCCAGCGGGACGTTGAAGATGAACGAGTTCCCGGACAGGACGCGCAGCGTGACCGTCGACCCTGCCGAGACCCAGAAATACTTCAGGATCACGGGCATCACGCCCGAGGACGTCCTGCTGGAGCCGGCGTTCCCGGTGTTCGAGAGGGACTGGACGCAGAAGATCAAGGTGAAGGTCAAGGTAACCGACGCCAAGCCCGGCAAGTACCTGCTCGGAGTCGACGTCGGCTCGCCCGACCCGAAGAAGAGCGACGAGTGGTTCTGGCAGTACAAGTTAAACTACGTGAGCAGCGGCAGCCAAAGCATCGGCCAGCCGTGGTACACGATGTTCATTGAGGTACAATGAGGAATGAAGCCCTCGCCTCCTTCGTCCTGCTTGCCTCCCTCTCGGGGCTAGCCTCGGCCGAGTTCACCCAGAACGCGGTATACCTCATCAGCAGCGCCCCCAACTTCAGCATAGTGAACATCACCGAGGTGACGTTCACCCCGGGCGCGATATACGTCGGGGGCTCGGCAGACGTCGCGACGACGCTCTACAACAACGGCACGGTGCAGTCCAGCGTCACCGTCGCCGTGGAAATCTACGACTCCGTGCCGCAGAGGGTCGACGCCTTCAACTACTCGCCCGCGATAATCTCCCCGAACACCAACCTCGTGCTCGTCAAGGCATGGAGCGCGGGCGCGCTGCCGGCAGGCGCCTACTGCGCGCACGTCGCGGCGCACTACGGCGACGGCTTCAACATGAGCAACACGTACGTCAAGTGCTTCACGATAATCAACCTCCCGGTCACGCCGCCCGCGCCCTCGGGAAGCTCGGGCGGGTACGTCACGGGCGTGCCGCCCTCGGAGAACGCCACGCCGCAGGCGCCGACTACCCTGCCCGACGTCATCAAGCCGGTCTACAAGGACATAAGGTTCCTCCGCAGTACCGTGCTCTCCGAGGTGCTCGCCGGCACGAGCGCGTTCGAGTCATTCACAATCAAGAACGACGCCGAGCAGGACAGGAACGTCAGGATAATCGTCACTGGAGCGGGGGAGAGCTGGATTTCCTTCCAGCCCGCCGAAACCCTGATGAAACCCCACGAGGAGAGGGTGATAAACCTGGGCCTGACCGTGCCGACGTACGCCACCCCGGGCGACTACCTACTCAAGATACAGGTCGGCGAGAAGGAGTTCTCCACGGAGTACATGGTCGTTCGCGTCAAGGACTACCCGCCGTCATACCCGTACCCAGTGCTCCTGCGCTCGGTAAGGCTGGACAGGCTCTCCCGGGACACTATCGTCGCGCTGCACGTCCGCAACCTCGGCGGCGCCCCCATTCCCGTCGTCGAAATCAGAGACGAGCTGCCCGAAGGCATCATCGCCCGTCCCGAGGACATACGGTTCCTCGACAAGCCCGGCGAGGTCGCCAAAGGCCAGCCGTTGAGGCTGTCATGGAAATTCCTCCAGCTCGCACCCAACGAGATAGGGTACGCGACCTATTCCGTGCCCATAGTGCTGGAGGAATACTCGCAGTACGTCTACTGGGCGGGAACGCAGATCGAGGTGCCCGAAAGGGAGACCACGGTCACCGACCTCATCGACATAAAGCAGATTTTCGCGCCCGAGCTGGAGGAAGGCAGGTTCGGAGAGGTCTACGTGGACGTGTTCTACGGCGGCATAGCGCAGTCGGACGTGCGCGCCCTGCTGGAGGCCCCGCTCGACTTCAGCGTCGAGCCGAGGAACGCCTTCGAGACGCTGACCCCGCGCGCGCTGACGCGCATAAGGTTCACCGTGCGGCCGCCCAAGGGCTCCGCCGGCACGCACCTCGTCAACTTCCGCATAATCTCGTCCGCGGGCATACTCTCGAAGAGCGCGTCGCTGCACGTCCGCGGGCGCGAGCAGATCGAGGCGGCGGGCCTGCTCAACCTCGTCCCCCTGCCCATCGTGCTCTTCGGGGCCGCCGCGCTCGTGGCCGCCGCAGCAGTATACTATTCGTCGAAGGCGCGCAAGGCGAGGGCGCGCGAGGCCCTCCGCTACCGCTCCGGCAGGGACACCTACCTCGGGGAGATAAAGGAGCTCATGGAGAAGTGATTTCCCCGCATCCCGGGGGGGGAACGCCGCCGCTGCCCGTTTAACAATAGAATTAAAAGCCGCCCGCGTAATGAAACGGGGTCAAACCAATGCGCGCAAAGAAAGCCCGCGCGAACCGCATTGTAGGCGTAGTGTCGGGCAAGGGCGGAGTCGGCAAGAGCTTCCTCTCGGTCAACATCACGACCCTCCTCAAGCGCATGGGCAAGAACCCGCTCATCGTCGACTGCGACCTGAGCAACCCCAGCGTCGGGCTGCACCTCGGCCTCTCCTACGGCAACGTCGGCATACAGGAGGTGCTGATGGGCAAGAACAAGATCGGCGAGGCAGTCGTCGTCCAGCCGCAGACCGGCGTCCGCATCCTGCCAGCCTCGCTGAAATACCGGCCGGGCATAGGGCTCAAGAAGCTCAAGAAGCTGCTCCAGGGCATGGACGAATACGACTACATCGTGATCGACGCGCCGCCGGGCATCACCGAGGACGTCGAGCACATCATCGACGCCTGCGACGACCTCATCATCGTCACCACGCCCGACATCCCGAGCGTCACCTCCGCGGCGAAGATGGCCGACCTCTGCAAGGACGTCGGCAAGAAGGTCACGGGAATACTGGTAAACCGCGTCACCGACTCCGCGTACGAGCTCCAGAACAAGGAAATCGAGGGCATGACCGAGATCCCGGTGCTCGCCAACGTGCCCGAGGACCGCAACGTCCCCGAGAGCATAGCCGCGCGCACGCCCATCGTGCTCTACAACCCGTCGTCTCCCGCGGCGACAAGGATATACGCGGCGGTGGTCACCCTCACCGGCATAGCCATCCACCCGACGATCCACGCGGGCATCTTCGGCCGCATCAACGCGTTCCTGCGCAGGCTCGCCGGCAGGAGGCCGGCGATCCCCCGCTGACAAAAAAAGGCAAAACCGTTTTAAACCAGGGCCTGCAGAACCATTCCAAGATGTCGGAGCACTCCGCCTGCGGAGCCCGGAATATGGGTGAAACTGATGGGAGCCTACTCGTACATGAGGAAGTCGTTCCAGGAGACGTTCAAGACGCGCGCGCAACACCTGCGGAGGAGGATGTCGCTCTGGCGCAAGCAGCGCACCGTCGAGAGGATAGAGCACTCGAGCGACCTGCCGAGGGCGAGGGCGCTCGGATACAAGGCCAAGCGCGGCATATACCTCGCGCGCGTGAGGATCCGCAGGGGCAAGCGCGTGCGCGACAAGCCCGACCAGGGCCGCAAGCCCGGCCGTAGCGTCAAGAGGATAAACCCCGGCCGCTCGCTCTCATACTACGCCATGAACAAGACGCGCACGAAGTTCCCGAACCTTGTCCCCAAGGCGGCATACTGGGTCGGCGAGGACGGCATGTTCAAGTATTTCGAAGTGATCATGCGCGACAAGCGTGCGTGAGCCAGCTGGTGTGAAGATGCAGGCCGCATTCGCTTCCCCGGACAAGGAGAGGCTCAAGCAGGCGATCGCCCAGCGGAGGGCGACAAGGGTCGACCCGCTTGCGGCGCGCGACTATTGGAAGGACGACGTGCTCGTGAAGACTGCGGCGGAACACGGCACGGTCTTCCATATCAATCTATCACCGGCAATCAAATTGCAAACGTCCCAGCGGCCGCAGGCATTCCGCGAAATAAAAATCTTCCTCGGGAAGTGCGTGAAATTCAAGGCCAAATTCGCTATTGCGGCCGATTCCGCGGACCCGCTGGACGCAAAGAGCCCGCGCGAGCTGCAGGCAATCGCCACCGAAATCCTTGGATTGGACCAGCACGTCGCGAAGGCCGCGGTCACGCCCTTGGAATAGCCCTCCTCTTGCCCGCGGCGATTTCGTCCATAAGCTCCCAGTAGGCGGTCGGCAGGTCCTCTACTGTCCGCAGGCCGAACAGCTCGCGGAGCCGCCTCCACTCTACTACACTCGCCCTTCCGCCGGCGTTGAAGAAGGCCTCCTCGAAGAACGTCATTTTCCGGCGGCCCTCGGCGTCGTAGTCGAAGAGCAAAACTATTTTCTTGTTGCCGGCGGCCGCAATTGCTGTCGCCTTCTCAAGTATTTTTTCGGTTCGTCCTGCGGCGCGGACGGTTGCAGCGGTTATGCCGACCTCGCGGAGCGCGCGCTCGTCGTTCTTGCCCTCGACGAGCACGACCGCGTCGGAGAGCGCGCGCCAGAGCTTCGCGGCGGCCTTTTCGCGGTAAACAAGGTCCATAAGTGGAATTTAATTCAGCAAATTTAAGATGCAATTCAGGCGCGCTCCACTATTTTGCACGGGGGTAGGTCAACAGAAAATCGATCAGCGCTCGTCTGAAGGCGGGGGTGGAATAATGCGGCTTGGCCGCCCCGATTTCCCGCCCTGCCAGCACGGCATGGTAGAGTTCCTTGTCGATTATCCGCCATATGCTGCTAGCCTGCATGGTCCGTTTTTCCCCGGCCCTTATCGCCTGCAAACGTTCTTCGACAATGCCATCGACGAGGTGGGCGAACGCTGCGATTCGGCGTGGGTGCGATTGGGGAGACTGTCGGACTCCCTCGACCAGATGAAGCAGGCGGTTATTCCCGTAGCTGGGGTCAAGCAAGTCCAGCTTGCGCTCTTCCTCTACCTTCGGTAACGCCACTTTCTTTCGGGAACGGGTGTAGCTTATCAAAGACGTCCGGTTCCAGATGCCGCCAAGGCGTGTCATGTCAGCCCGCCTCTGCCGGCGGATTCCAAGTATTTCGGCGGCAGACACTGCGGCAAGGGCGCCCATGATTAAGCGATCCGTCGGACCGCCGAGAAACACATCGTTCTGGGCATCGTAAAGCCAACGCCGTACTGCAATGCGCACTGGAGGGGCCCTCCGCGCCGGAACGCTGGATTCCTCCTCGCGCTTTTCTTTCCGCATTCAGAATCAAAATAAATCTCGCCCGCAAGCCTTAAAAAGGTGCTCGGGCAGAACTCTGGAATACAGGCCGGGATGGCTGAGTGGTTAAGGCGCCAGCCTGGAATCATTTTTCCTGCATTAGGCAGAAAACTGCAGGAGAGCTGGTCCCCTCACGGGGTCCTGGGTTCGAAAATCCCCTCTTCCAAGAGGTTGCCTAAACGCTTGTTTTCGGGGCGGTATGCCCTACAGCGGGATTAGCATTGATGGCCGAGGAAGGGTTTGACGGAAATCCCAGTCCCGGCGCTTGAATTTGCATGAAGTAGGAATGCGAGATGCAGCAACCGACGCAACCAGCGGCACCGAAGCAGGGGCAGCAGAAGCCCCAGCAGAGGCCTCAACAGAAACCTCAAGGCGCGCCGCAGGGCAGGCCCGCCGTGGCTCCCCAGCCGAAGGAGTCCGAGAACTTCCGCGGGATCGTGAGGCTGGCGGGCAAGGACATCGACGGCCACCTCAAGATATACAAGGCGCTCCTGAAGGTCAGGGGCGTCGGCTCGAACCTCGCCAAGATACTCGAGAGGGTCTTCGCCAAGGAGCTCGGCATCAAGCCCGGCACGCGCGTCGGCGACCTCACGGAGGAGGAGACGGACAAGATTGACGTCGTCCTCCACAACCCGCAGCTCAGCGGCATAAGAGGTTATTCGCTGAACCGGCAGAGGGACCGCGACTCCGGAAAGGACTTGCACATGCTCATGAACGACCTCGTCTTCTCCGTAAGGCAGGACATCCAGTCCGAGAAGGACATCAGGAGCTGGAAGGGCTGGAGGCACAGCATCGGCCAGCGCGTGCGCGGCCAGCACAACCGCACCACCGGCAGGACGGGGCTGACCGTGGGAGTCCTCCGCAAGGCGATCAAGGAGCAGAAGGCCGCGGCTGCAGCCGGGGCGCAGGAGAAGGCCGGCGCGCCGAAGAAATGATTTCAAGTGAAGAATTGACATGGGAGCCAAGCGTTTGAGAAAGCAGTACGAGAAGCCCAAGAAGCTGTGGTCCAAGCACCGCATCGAGGAGGAGAGCAAGCTCCGCGAGGAGTACGGCCTGAAGAACTCGCGCGAGCTCTGGAAGATGCAGACCATCCTGCGCAAGATAAGGCGCGAGGCCCGCAGGCTGCTCGGCGGCCGCGGCGAGGACACCGAGCGCAAGAAGGGGCAGCTCATAAGCAGGCTCGTGAAGTTCGTGCTGAAGAAGGGCGACGCGACGCTCGACGACGTGCTCTCGCTGACGGTCAGGGACATACTGGACCGCAGGCTGCAGACCATCGCCTACAAGCGGCACCTCGCCAGGACGATGGGGCAGGCGAGGCAGTTCATCGCCCACGGGCACGTGAGCGTCAACGGGATTAAGATTTCATCGCCGTCGTATCTCGTAAGGTACGGCGAGGAGGATTCCGTCTCGTGGTACGGGCACGCGATTTCGGCTGAAGCGGTACCTCCCGGGGAAAAGGCCGAGCCTGCCGGCGCGGGAATAACGGAAGCGAAGGAACTTGCGGTTAAGAGTGAGTAGAATGGCTGAAGAAGAGAAGAAGGCTGCCGTGGAGGAGAAGGAGGAGGCGCCGAAGGAGGCCGAGGCCAAGCCCGAGGCGACGACTGCAGCCGCGCCGCAGCCGGGCTTCCATGACAGGAGGGGCGGGTTCGAGCGCAGGTACATCCCCAAGGAGGGCAAGTGGGGCATCGCGCACATCTACAGCAGCAAGAACGACACGATAATCACGATAACCGACCTCAGCGGTGCCGAGACCATTGCCGTCGGCAGCGGAGGCATGATAGTCAAGAACGACCGCGAGGAGGGCTCGCCGTATGCGGCCATGCAGGCGGCGTTCAAGGCGTCCGACAAGGCCAAGGTGCGCGGCATCATAGGGATCAACGTGCGCGTGCGCGCTCCGGGAGGGCACCTGACGAAGACTCCCGGCAGCGGGGCGCAGGCGGCGATCCGCGCGCTCGCCCGCAGCGGCCTGAGGATAGGGAAGATCGAGGACGTTACCCCGGTCCCGACGGACAGCACGAAGCGTCCCGGCGGAAAGCGCGGCAGGCGCGTATAGAGGCGTATGGAAAATGCAGCTCGAGGTCTTGAAGGACGAGGGAAGCAGGATCCAGGTGCACGTCAAGGGCGCGAGCATCGCCCTCGTCAACGCGCTGAGGCGCGCGGTCATTTCCGACTTGGAGTGCTTCGCCATTGACACCGTCGACTTCTACGAGAACAACAGCGTCATGTTCAACGAGTACCTCGCCAACAGGCTGGGGCTCATCCCGCTTTCCTACGAGGAGAGCGTCGCAGAAGACGCGCAGGTCTCGCTTTCGCTCAACGCCGAGGGCCCGGGCATGGTCTACAGCCGCGACCTCAGGAGCTCGGACGAGAAAATCAGGGTATTCAGCGAGAACATCCCAATCATCAAGCTCGCCGCCGACCAGAAGCTGAGGCTCGAGGCGTTCGCAATCAGGGGCACGGCCAAGCAGCACGCGAAGTTCCAATGCGCGCTCGCGTCGTACGCGTTCTACCCCGCGAAGGGCAAGGTGTCCGACATCAGGGACGCCGACCGCGACGCGGCGGAAGGCAAGCCCATGGAGTACAAGGACGGGGAATTCGTGTTCCTCGTGGAGAGCTTCAACGACGTGCCCGCCAAGGAACAGCTCAAGAGGGCGGCCGAGCTGCTGAGGCGGAAGGCCGAGGCGCTCTCGAAGGAAAAGGAGTTAAAGTAGGAAATGCAAATAAGAGTCACGCCCAACGCAAAACGCTTCTCCGTCGAGACCGGCGGCGGCGCGGTGCGCGTGCGGGTGAAGAGCCGAGCGGAAGGAGGCCAGGGCGAACGACGAACTGCTGAGGGAACTCGGCAGGGTTTCAGGGGCCAGGGCCTTTCTCGTGAAGGGAGCGAGGACGCGCGACAAGCAGGTCGCTTTCGAAGGCATGACGGACGCGGAAGCCCCCTGGAGAAGCTGAGGACTGCGGGAAAAGGGAAGGAGCCGAGACGGTGGTAAATGGTAATTGCAGGGGTGGCAGAGCCTGGTCAATAAAGCCCGTGAAAAGCCGTCCTCCTGTGAACAGAACGGCTAGATGGCTTTGGCCAAATGCGCAGGGTTGAGGTCTCTGTTCCGTAGGGCCCGAAGCGCGCGGTTGCGCAAAGGGCGCGGAAGGATGCCTGGGTTCAAATCCCAGCCCCTGCATAACGATTGAAAAAGGGAATTCGAAGGTTGTTGGAAGATGAGGAAGGGAACGGAAATACCTGAGCTGAAGAGGCTCATTGCAACGCTTGAAAGGACGTCGAGGAAGAACTCGGCGCCGATCTGGGCGCGCGTAGCGAAGCTCCTGTCCAGGCCCACTCGCAGGCGCGTCGAGGTCAACATCAACACGCTTGCAAAACACGCGCCCCCGGCGAAGGTCGCGGCCGTGGTGCCCGGGAAGATTCTTTCCCTCGGCACGATCGGCAAGCCGTTCACCGTCGCGGCGTTCCGCGTCTCAAAGCCGGCGCGCGGCAAGCTCGAGAAGGCCAAGTGCAAGATCATGACGATTGAAGCGCTAGTCGAACAGAACCCGAAGGGAAGCGGAATAGTGATACTCACATGATAGTCTACGACGCCACGGACGCCATCGCGGGAAGGCTTGCGGCAGCCGCGGCCAAGAAGGCGCTGCAGGGAGAGGAGGTCGCCATCGTCAACGCCGGCAAGGCCATGATCAGCGGCAGGACCGAAGAAATCGTCCAGAAGTACGCGAGGCGCAGGACCCAGCAGAACAAGGGCGACCCGGACAAGAGCCCCAAATGGCCACGGCGGCCCGACTACCTGCTCAAGAAAATCATCCGCGGCATGCTTCCAAAGCACTCGGGAAGGGGAAAGCAAGCGCTCCGCCGCATCAAGGCGTACAACGGCGTGCCCAAGGAGCTCGAAGGCAAGGCCCAGAAGTTCACCGCGACGGCGTCAAGCCTCCAATGCAACGCGATATCGATTGAGGAAATCTGCAAGGTGCTGTAATGGCCGAAGAAAAGAAGAAGCGCAGGAAGAAGAGCATCGTCACACGCGGCAAGCGCAAGGAAGCCATAGCACGCGCGTACATCACCGAGGGCAACGGCAGGCTCGTGGTCAACGGCCTCACTGTGGACGCGCTCCAGCCGCTCTCCCGGGAAATCATCTCCGAGCCGCTGCAGTTCGTCAAGGAGAAGACCTTCGACGTAAGCGTGAGCGTGCACGGCGGCGGAATCTCTGGCCAGGCGCAGGCGGCGCGCACCGCGGTCGCGAGGGCGATGGTGGCTTACCTCAAGGACGACAAGCTCAAGGAGGAGATGGTCGCATACGACCGCTCGCTCCTCGTCGAGGACCCCCGGCGCGTCGAGCCCAAGAAGTTCAAGGGCCCCAAGGCGCGCGCGCGGTTCACCAAGTCTTACAGGTAGAAATTTCGAGGATGATGTGAAATGATGTCCCCCGTCCGGTGCTTCACGTGCGGCAAAGTCGTCGCGGACAAGTACTACGACTTCAAGGAACGCGTCGACAAGCTGCAGGGCATGCACAAGGAAGGCGACGTCGGCAAAATCCTCGACGAGCTGGGCTTCGACCGCTACTGCTGCAGGCGCATGCTGCTCGCGCAGGAGGAGCTCGTCGACGAGATCATCCACTACCCCCGCTTTTAAAGCTCTGCTCACAGAATACTTTTTCTCCATTGGGGCTGTGGGGCAACCTGGTCAACCTACCGCCTTGGGGACCTCCCGCTCTGCCTCAGCTGCAAAGCGCATGAAGGCCGGAGTGGCGGCGATCCGAGTTCAAATCTCGGCAGCCCCATACTTTGCGTCGGGGGGCACATCCCCCCT
>JAZDGU010000024.1:0-19993 GCA_043806595.1 Microcaldota archaeon | reverse complement strand
AACCGTTTCGCACGGTTCGTTCCGAACGACAGTTCGGGCATTTAGGGCAGGCTTCCATAGCGGACACCTCTTTGAAAGATGGGTTAATCAGTCAAAGGGGCGCCTGCCCTAAAAAAATCAGTAGTCTTTCGGACAGTTCCGTCGGGGCAAGGGTTAAAAAACTGCCAAGCCGAATACGCTTGTCGAAGAAAACAGGGGTTGGCCCATGAAAGCCCACGCGCTCGCGCTCATCCTGATTGCGTTCACCGCCGCCGCATCCGCGGCCGGAACCGCGCACATCATCGTCACCGACCCCGTGCAGGTGACAATCGGCGAGGGCGGAATTGTCGACCTCGGCGTGGTCGGGCCCGGCCAGAGGATAGAGATAGAGATTTCCACGGCGAGCGGGTACGCGGACTTCCGCGGCATCGAGGAATACTGGGACCGGATGTACGTGCTTCCCGAGTCCCTGCCCCGCGGGTGGACCAGCCAGGACAGCCTGTTCTACGAGAGGAAGATGAAGGCGTTCGTGATAGTGCCCAAGGACGCCTACGACGGCGAATACGGGTTCTCCCTGCAGGCCGTGGAGGAATACACCGGCCCGCAGCCGCTGTCCTTCCGCGCGAAGGTCAAGGTCACGCGCGACGTCCTCAAGTTCGACGTCCTGCAGGACTCCGTCGGCAGCGGCGTCGACCAGCCCGCGGTCTATACGCTCCAGTTGAGCAACACCGGAAGCGCCAGCGACGCGTTCGAAATCGAAGTCACGAAAGGCCTTCCCGCGGCGTGGACGTTCAAGAAGCGCGTCTTCGTGCCGCACAACTCCGTCAAGCGGATGCAGTACGAGGTCATCGCCGCCGACCAAGGCGAGTTCACGGTCACCTTCAACGCCCTCTCGATTTCAAGCGACCTGATCCGCGGAACGGACACCGCCGAACTCGTGGCGCGGAGCTCGCTGTGGGAGGACATGAAGGCGGCGTCCCGCGGAGTGCTGCTCTTCCCGAGCATCGAGCAGGCGGTCTACAGCCTCATCGGACTGATTGCATCCAATTCCGGCTAGGCGACCGACTTCTTGACCGCGGAAATGCCCGCGTCGGTCTTGATACCCGTCGGGGAGTAGTGCGTCCGCTCTGCCTTAAAGCCGGACTTCCGGAGCGCCGTCAGCACTTTATCAGAAGACGGGGACTGCACGCCCAGCCTGCCGGAAATGAAATGCAAATCGTAGAAGAACGGCGGGAAGCCATCCTCTCCGCCGAGCAGGCCGAGCAGCTTCGATATTTCCGCGCCATCCGTATAATTCCGGGAAGCGGTCAGTTTGGCGACGCGATGCAGGAAATCCTTGCTCTGAAGGCCCTCGGTCCACAACGGCCCGGCGTATTCCAGCCTCGAGCTGCACTCGGGGCATTCCCCGGGAAGCCTCTTGGACTGCGAACGCCAGAGGCACTTCGGGCAGTACAACACGAAACCGGAGCCATTGATGTTCGCATCCGCCTTGACCGCGCCCTTCTCGCACAAGATGAAAGCCTTCGCGTAGTGCCTGCGGTAGAAGCACAGAAGCGGCGTCACACCGAAGTCGTATTCCATGGCCACGCGCGCGATCTTGCCGACGAGGATGCGGAGCGCGCTCTCGTGGCAGAACTCGTTGTTCAGCGGCCTTGCCTGGTAGTGCTTGACGCACGGGGTCGCACGCGCGCCGCACAGGTTCGCCAAATCGGTGGCGGTGACGGACAGCACCGCCTTTTTCTTCAGCCTCTTGACCGCGTTCTCGAGGTAATAGACGGGCGAGCCGAAGGGGTCGACTTCGATGAAGTCGTAGAATTCGTCGGAATTCAACAGCCAGCGGTTGAGGTCTCCTTCAACAGAGACAACTTTCCCACCCATTTTGTTTGCCGCGATGTTTTTCTTCAACAACCGGACCGCCGACGGATTGGCCTCGACGCACCAGACCCTGCCGACGCCCTTGTTCTCCAAGGCATACCGCACTCCCCGGGCACCCGTCGCGGACAAGCCGTCGACGATTTGCGCCTGCTTCGACTCCAGCAATTCAAGCGACGCCTGGAGCGCGAGCGAGGACACGCTGCGGTTGAACTCCATCGCCGGGTTGTAGAAGACGTCGGAGTGGAACGGGTCCCGCGCGCTCCGCTCTGGCACGAGCAGCACGGCCTTGCCTTCCTTGATTTTCCTCAGCTTTGGCATGGGAATGGTTATGGTCCGCGGCGATTAAAAAGCATCCAGCCGATACGGCACGAGGAAGCCGTTATGCTCCGAGCTTTTTACACAACTGCGTGTAGAACACGCTCTCGATGGCCTGGGAGAGAGCGTATTTCATGCTCGGGGATTTCGAAAGCTTAATTGGGAGGACTTTCTCGAGCGCCTTCAAGACCAAGGGAGTCTCAGGGTCTTCGATGCCCCATTCGATTGTCGCCAGCGTGCTCAAGATGGATATATACGAGCTATACTCGGGGTACTTGTAGGTCACGCCGAGCTGGACAGCGGCGAGGCCGAGTATCTTGAAGTCGGTCATGCACGCAGTGTTGACGCCCATGTGGGTTATTGCGTATAATTTGTTCCCGCAAATGCCGGAGACGACGTACGAGCGCTTGGCCTTGCAGGTGGGAATGCAAATGACTTCATTAGGTCCAGTCGGAATTGGTGGAAGAACAAAACAAGGGCAAGCCAATCCGGTAATCCGCAGAAGGGGAAATACGCCGGGAAGGTCCACGTCCACGGTCGTCAATGCCGCTCCCGCAGCCTCCGCTTCGGCTTGAGTTTCTGCCCAGAATTGCATGGCACATGATGTCCAGAGCAACTCGCCACCAACGGGCAAAGCCAGGTATGGATTGCATACCGCTATTTTGATGTTCCATTCTGTGGTTAAAGTAATCGCGAGGGCGTCACAGGAGTGCTTCTTGAAGGGTATCTGCCAGAAGGTGCTCGGGATGAGGATGGGAGTGAGAGACTTCTTCTCCTTCACCTGCTCGGCGCTGGCAAGAGTGGAGTCCTCCGTGGAGTCTATGCACTCGGGCTTGCCGGTGAGGAAGTCGCAGAGGGCGAGGAAGCCGCCGGACTGCTGCGGCGGGTAGACGTTGCTGCCTGCAAGCGCAGGCGTCGAATCCGAGGACGGGCACTGCGGGCCGCCCGCAGGCGGCGAGACGTAGTTGTAGCGGTAGAGGCGCGCGATGCGCGCGACGTAGTCCCACGACTCGCCGTCGTAGGAGGAGGCCTGCACGACGTACGCCTTCGGGTTGCTGGCCTTGCAGCCGTAGGCGCCCGGCGAATCCGCGGCGTAGATGCCGCTGGGAAGGGCGGCGCCCTCGACGAGGCGCATGACCGTGGTGTAGACGAACGGCTTGTCCGTGAAGTGTTTCAGCGGCAGGCGCCGGCCGTCGCGGAACGCGGTCTTGTCCGCAACGGCTTTCGCCGCCTGCTTGAAGAAGCCGAACGCCTGCCCCGCGGCGCCCGCGGTGCACCAGCCTTCGGCGCAGCAGAAGAAGTCGCTGCAGCTCTCGACGCGGCCGCCCTGGTCGTCGATGTTCGGGAAGTACGTCTCAATCGGGCCGTAGAAGACTTCGCCGGCGAGGCCGCCGTTCTCGGTGGCGGACACCTTGCCGTCCCTGCCGGACCACGCGTACGTCAGCGCATTTGATTTCTCGAAGCTGGAACGAAGGTCGTTGTTGAGGCTGAGCTCGCGCCTCGCCTGCGTCTGGCTGACGATGTGGAAGAGCTTGGAGGACGAGCCGGAAAGCGCGGCCGGGCGGATGTATACCGCCTTGACGCTGTCGTCGACGGTGACGCGGATGGGGATCTCGAGGGTGTTCGCGGCGTCGCCGGTGCACGAAATCCTGAGCTTGCCCTCGTCGGCCTCGAGCTTGTCGCCCTTGAACGCGAGCGGGCACTGTCCGTTGAAAGCTTGTGAGGCGAACTTGAGGACTGAGCCTGCGAAGGAATAGCACGAGGACGTGCCCTTCTCGGAATCGACGGCGACGAAAGGTGTGCGGCACTTCGCCGTGATTTTGATGACCGCCGCATCCGCGGGCATCACCGCGTCCACCTTCATCGCGATTGAATTGACGCTGGAAACGAGGCGGCCGTTGACGATGTCTATGGTCAGGTCGGGGCTTGGTGTGGCAGTCGGGTCTTCCGAAGGAGTCGGGGAAGCGGGTTCAGTGGAGGTCGGAACCGGGGTCGCGGTCGCGGCGTTGCATTGACCGGCGGCCGTATTGCAGGTCTGCGGGTAGCACTCCCAGTTGTAGGCGCAGGGGATTGCCGACGCCGTCGGCGTAGGCGAGGTTGTTCCGGTCGGCACGGGCGTCGGGGAGGGGAAGACGCAGAGGTTCGTTGCAGAGTCGCAGTAGCCCGGCGAGCAGTCGCCTGCGGTCGAGCACGGCGTCGGCGGCTCGGTGCAGACGCCGGGCGGGTTGCACACCATGCCGTTCAGGCACTGGAAGTCCGTGGTGCACGGCCGGGGCCGGCATTCCCCGCCGACGCAGTCCTGGCCTTCGGGGCACTGCGAGGAAGACGAGCAGCCCCGGGTATCGCACTCATGCGTCTGCGGGTTGCAGTAGCCGGTGTCGCAGTAGTAGTCCTCGGTGCAGGCCTGCGGCTGCACTGTTGGCTGGGGGGTCGCGGACGGGGAGAGGATGCCGCAGTCGGTCCTGCAGACGCCGTCGATGCAGAAGGTCTTGCCCGCGGGGCATCTTGGCGTGGGCTCGGGGGAAGGCGTCGGGGATGAGGTGATGGAAGGAATGCAGAAGTATGTGCATGTGCCGTCGTCGCAGCGCCGCATGCGCGCGCCGCAGCCCTCGAGGATGCGGAAGGACACGGAGTCCGTCATCTTGCGGTCCTCGTCGTCCTTCTTCCAGAGTTCGACGGTCACGGTCTCGTCGCCTTGGGCGAGCGGGTTCGAGGAAATTGAGACATCATAGGTCTTGGTGTCGGAGAGTGTGCCGGTCGCGCTCGACTTCTGGATTCCGGCGAGGGCGGCGTTGTTGACCGTCGCGCCGGTGAACTCGAGCTTTCCGCCGTGCCGGACCGTGAAGTCGAATTCGCTTGCGGCGTATGCCGGGGAGGGCTCGAAGGTGAACTTGGCCTGCAGGGCAGCGAGCGAGCACGAGTTCTCGCAGTCCGTGCAAACGGAGTCGCAGCCGGGGATGGTGCGCGCCTGGAAGCCCTCGCGGCCCTCGAGGCCGTCCTGCTCGAGCGTCAGCGAAAGGCAGCCGAGCTGCTTGCACTTGAAGTCCTTGAGCTCCTCGAGCGGGAACTGCGCGGAAAACGCCTCGGCGTAGCAGCCGCCCTTGGAAGCGGTGCTTTCCGACGTGCCTAGGTCGGGGTCGTCGGGGAAGCGAGCGTACGCGCCGCCGGACTGGAGCGCGAACCCGCGGTAGTGGAGCGTCACGGTTTTCTTGCCGGCGAGCGCCTGCTTGAGCGAGAACTTGAACTCGACTTCCTCGGATACGCCGCCGGCGTAGGACACCGAGGCCCACTGCGCGTCCTTGACGATGCCGTCCGCGGAGCGGCAGGGCGTGCTCGGGTTGAAGGAAACGGACGACACCGCCTCCGTAGCGGTAGACTTCGAGGAGAAGCCGGAAATTGAGGTGATGGAGGAGGCGCCGTCCTCGCCGACGCGGAAGAACACGCCGGTCTTGAGCGCGTCCTTCGAGGACAGGAGTATTTTCGCGGTGTACGGCATTCCCGCGGCAATGGTCTCGACGTTCTGGCCGAGGGCGTCGAACACGCCGGCGAGTTTGACGAAGACCGGCTTGCCGCTCTCGCTCGGGACGAGGCTGAGCTCGAGGAGCGACTCGTCCTCGGCTCCCGCGGTCGAGGTGGTCTCGTAGGTCTCGTATCCTCCGGCGAAGGCCTTGACTGAAGCCTCGGCGAACGGGTTCAGGCGGAGGAAGCACGCGGTGCCCGTGCAGGCGTCGAATTCCGCGTCCCCGTAGGAAGAGGTGAAATCGGCCTTGACGGGCTTGCCGGTGAAGGCGTCAACCGCTGAGACGAGGAGGAAGGCCAGCTGTCCGCCGAGCCAGACGTCGAGTTCCATGTCACCAACGAGCAGCACGCGGCCGTAGCCATTCCGGCCGGCGTTCTCGATTTCCACGCGGTATTTCTCGCCGGTCGCGAGCAGGAAGGTCCTGTCCGGGGAGTCCGCCTCGTAGAGGATTGCGCCGAGGTAGTCCGAGACGCGGATTGACGCGGTTGAGAGCGGCGTGCGGTCCTCGTCCAGCGCGCGCACCGAAAGGTCTGCCGCATTGTCCCCCGCGGTTTTGAGCTGCAGGGTCACGTCCTGCGAGAAGGGGGCGGGGAACCGCTCGCTTGCAGCGGGAAGCATGCCGGCGAAGGAGGCGGAGACGTAGTAGGAGTCGGAATCGGAAAACTCGCCGCCGAGCGCGGACTTGGCGTCCTCAATCGAGAACGACGCGTCGCCGCTGCCGGAGGCGCGCTTGAGCAGCCGGTTCATGGAGGCGGAATAGAAGCGGACTTCGGCCGCGATCTTCTCGCCCGCCTCGTCCGTCGTGCGGACGCGGAACGAGCTGCCGGACTCGCCCTCGCGACGCAGGACGACCTCGTAGCGCGTGGTCCTGACGATGGTGAGCTTCTGCCGGCCGGCGGAGGCGGCGAAGCCTTCCGCGGTGACGGAAAGGAAGACGCCCGAGCCGATGGCCAGCTCGTCGAACACTGCGCGGCCGTTAACGGTCTGCTTCGAGTCCAGCGGGGAATTGGTGGATGCGTCGGAAATCTCGACGGCCGCGCCGTCCACGGGCCTGCCGTCACCGTCGGAGACAGTGACCTCGAGGGAGCCGAACTCGAATTCCGTGCCGGCGGGCCTCGGGGTCGACCTCGCGGCGCCTGCAGGAAGCTTCGCGAGCTTGATTTCAATGGGCTTGGACTGCTTCTTGGCCTGGAAGGAAACCGTTGTCCCGGTGTAATCGGGATGGGAGACGCTCACGCTGATGAGGCGGTTCTCGGGGACGGAAAGCACGGCCTTGCCCCCCGCATCCGTCGAGGCTTCCGCACTCTTGCCGCCTTTTACCGAGAATGCCACCTTTGCGCCGGCGACCGGCTTTCCGGAAGCGGAATCCGAGACGAGGACCTCTGCGGAAACCTTCTGAGGAAGCCCGGCCTCCGCGGGAAGCTCGAGCCGGATGCTCCCGCCGACTGCGGCAGCGCTGGCCTCCTCGAAACCCGCCTTCGAGGCCCGAACGAACGCGCGCTGCGGCACCGAGGCGAATGAAACCGTGCCGTCGGCTCCGGTCTTCTGCTCTTCCAGGAGATTGCCCGAGGAGTCGAACAGCCTGACCAGCGCGCCGGGCACCGCCTCGCCTGATTCGGACAGCACGGACACTTCAAGGGAGGAATACTTCGGCCCGGAGAACGGCCGGATGACGAGGTATGCGACGGCAAAAGCGGCGACGAGCAGCACGGCGAGCACGACGAGGCCGCGCGTAGCCGGCGACTCGAAGGTCTCGTCGAACCACTCGCGCGCTTCATCAAGGTCCATCGGCATGCACCATCACGTGAATACCGCGGGGTTTGTTTAAAAATAATGCTATTTGCCCCGGAGTATCTCGCGCGCGGCCTCCTTGGGCATCGCGGCGAGCGCTTCGGCGGTAGTGACGCCGGCGTCAAAGAGCCTCCTGCCCCTCACCCTGCCTATTCCCTTGACGCTGCAGACGGAAAGCAGCTCCTCCTTGATGCCGTGCTTGAGCCTGCGGCGAAGGCGTTTTGCCTGCGCGTGGAAGGAAGGCTGGTTCAGGACGAACGCGAGCTCCTGCATGGAATAGCACAGCCACTCCGCGTTCCGCAGCTTGGCGTAGATGTCTCCGGGTGCGGCGTCGAATCTCTCGAGCATCTCGTCCTCGGTCCTCTCCTCGATCCAAGCCTCGAGTATCCTGGACGCCTTGAACTTCTGCACGAAATTGTACTCGTCGAAGCGGCCCTCGATGAAGGGATGGTATTCAGTCTTTTCCGCCTCCTCGAACAGCTGCTGCTCCTCGCCGCGCCGGAGGGAAGGCAGGGGCATCATCTCGGTGGCGAAGTTTAGGGCCATGAGCACGTCGAAGGAGGACTTCCCGCCCTCAGCGGAAATGAAGTCCACGAACGTGCTCGCCGAAAGCGGGTCGATGTAGAGCTCGGAGACGCGCCTGCCCACGGGCGTCGGCACGAGCGAGCCGGACTGCCGCTCGACGAGGAAATCCATCTCCTTGAGCTCGGAAACCACCGAATCGACCATACCCGCGAACTCGTCAGAAGACTTGAACTGGTGGGAGAAAAGGCTTCTGCCGAAGAAAGAGTGCAGCTCCTTGAGCGACTTGCAGTAGCCTGAGGCAACCAGACCGAGCGAGTGCATTCGGAGGACCGCGGCGTTGGAGAGCTTGGAGGAGATGCCCTCGACCTCGCCGTTCACGTACTCGTCGAGCACGAAATCCATGTCCTTCTCGCCGCACACGAGCACAGCGAGGCCCTCCTTGTCGTAGCGCGGCCTTCCCGCACGGCCGGACATCTGCCTGACCTCGAAGGTCGGGAGGAACTCGGAAAACGCGCCCGTGAACCGCTTGAGGTCCCTGACGACCACGGTGGACGCTGGGTAGTCGACGCCCATGGCAAGCGTCGTCGTCGCGACAATCGCCTTCAACACCCGCTGGCGCTTGAAGCCGTCCTCGATGATCTGGCGCTGTTTGGGGGCTATGCCGGCGTGGTGGAAGGCGACGCCGTTGGCGAGGCAGTTCGCCAGCGCCCTGCATTGCACTGTTGGGTTCGGCAGGGCCTTGAGCGCTTTTCCGGAAAGAGTCTTGCACTCCGCGGCGTCCTCAGCGGAGAGCGTCGGGGAGAGTATGGAAGCGAGCTCCTCCGCCTGCGCCTCCGCGGAACGCCTGCTGGAGACGAACACGAGCGCCTGGCCGCCGCGGTCAATGGTCTCCCGCAATACGTGCCTCACTGGGTCGCCGGAGACCTCGGCCTGGCCCGTCAGCCTTCCTTGCACCACGCGGTAGATGAATTTCTTGGTCGCGATGGAATACGAGAGCGGCGTCGGCCGGTAGGAGTGCGTGAAGAGCTTCGCGTCGAGCCAAGCGGCAATCTCGGGGGCGTTGCCGATGGTGGCGCTCAGGCAGAGCAGCCGGCACCGGAGCTGCAGCAGCTTGACGAGCACCATCTCGAGCGTCGAGCCTCTGGAGTCGTCGTCCAGCAGGTGCGCCTCGTCGATGACCGCGAGCCCGACCTGCGAAAACCACGCGGGCCTGTGCCGGAGGATGGAGTCCAGCTTCTCTACGGTGGCGATGACGACGTCCGCGGCGGCGAGCTCGGCGCCCGAGGAGTCGTAGTCGGAAGAGGACACGGACACGCGCAGGCCGAAGGGCGAAAGCGATTCGGTGAACTCGCGGAACTTCTCCTGCGCCAAGGCCTTGAGCGGGACTACGTAGACCGCCTTGGTGCCGTTGGCGGCATGGTTGGAGAGCATTCGCAGAAGGGCAATCAGGGTCTTGCCGCTGGCAGTAGGCGCGCACACCACGGCGCGGTCGCTTTCGATTACGCCGGCGGCGATGGCGTCGGCCTGCATCGGGTTGAGCGACGAATAGCCGAGCTTCTGCAGGTCCTCGATTGTCTTGCCGTCGACTGGCATGGTAGTGGTTACGCCGGGGAAGTAATAAATGAGTTCTGCGGCCTCACTTAGCCAGTCCGAGGCCCTTTTCTGCGAGCGAATTCAGCCGGTTGACGACGAGCTTGGCGCGGTCGCTCAAGTCGAACGACTCGAAGACGCTCAGTTCCTGCTGGATTTCCTCCAGCACCGCGCGCTGGAGCACGGGCTTTGTGAAGGCCTCGTCGGGCACTGCGGCGGCCGCCGGACGGACGTACTTGATTTCCTCCAGTTTTGAAAGCACGGGGGAAAGGTCGACGGCGGCGGTTGCCTGCTGCGACTTGAGTTCGGCTACAGACGCGGATAGCTGCTCGAGTTGTGTGCGAAGCGCGCCGAACTCCGCGGCCTGCTCGGGGACCGGAGCCGGCCTGTCCTGCGAAAAGGAAGAGATGTGCGAATGCAGCGCGTCGATGCTGCGGATGACCGGCGAGAGGTCCACGGACGGCATCGCCGGCTGGGGCCTTGCGGCCTCGACCTTGCGGGAAATGGACTGCATCTCCTTGAGGACCGGCGAAAGCGCCCTGGAGAGGTCGGGGGCGGGGTCTTTGCACCCTGCGCTCATTTTCAGGGAAAGCGCGTGGAACTCGCTGCGCAGGCGGGAAAGCTCGACAGCGAGCGGCTTCAGCCCTGCAGGCGGAAGCGCGGGCGGGGGAGTGGAAGCCGGAGAAAGCGAGGCAAGGGGGGCAGCGGAGTGCTGGGAGCGCTTCTGCAGCTGGCGCATCTCGCCGGTCAGCTGCTCGAGCTGGAACTCGATTGAGGAAAGGTCCGACTTGGAGGCATGCAGGCCGGCGATCTTGTCCTGGACCGCGAGAAAGGCGGACTGCATGCGGCCCGCCTCGCGGAAGAGGTTGTAGGCGGAGGCGTCGAGGTCCTTCGCCATCGGCAGGGAGCCGGCAAGCTGGGTGGAAATCGAGGCGAGGTTCTCGTTGGCGTGGGCGACGGACTGCGAGAGCGAGTCCATCTTCCTGGAAAGGCCCTCGGGCGCCATGCCGCGGGACTTGGAGGAGGCATGCGCAAGGGCAAGGGAGGAGACGGACTCGCGGAGGGCGGCAAACTCCCCGGACTGGTATTCGAGGGCGGCCTTGAGGGACACGAGCTGCGGCGCAAGCGCATCGAGAGCTGCGGAATCGGCAGCAGGAGTGGAATTCTTAAGGAGAGGGATGGTGGCGTTGAGGGAATCGAGCGCGCGGGACTGGGCGGCCATGTCCTTGGCGAACGCGGAGAGCTCGTTCTGCATGGAGAGCGCGAGCTCCTCGAACTGCTGCGCCCTGCGGGCCTCGGAATCAAGGTCGGCCTTCTGGGAAGCAAGCGCGGAGAGCGAGGCAGAGAGCTTGGAATCGACCTCGGAGAGCAGCGACCTGCCGGACTCGAAGGATTTACGCAAATCGTGGACCGCGGCGGCGTGGGACTCGATTGATTCGGCCTTGGACACCAGCGCCGAAAGCTGGTGGGAATGGGCGGCGACGGACTGCGACACTCCCGTCATCTCGTGGCTGAGGGCCGCGACGTCGGCGGAGACCGAGGACTTCGAGGAGGAATGGAGGCCTTCGAAGGCGCGGACGGCGGAATACGAGGACTCCGCAGCAGCCTTCATTTCCTCGCGCAGGCCCATTACCTGTTCGTGGAGCGATGCGATTTCCTTCCTGAGGTCGGAGATCTCGGAGAGCCCGACCTCGGAGGACTCGCGGGCTTCCGAGATTTCGCCTGCGACTCCGTCCAGCCTGGAACCCAGCCCCGAGAGTTGCGAGGAAAGCAAGGCGTCCGCACCGGCTCTGACCGCGGCGATGTCCCCGCGGAAGGACCTGATGTCGTTGCGGAGGGAGGAAAGCTCGGAAATGCGGGATTCCTCGAGTCCGGCGATGCTGCGCGTGAGCAGGTCAAGGGAGGACCCGAGTTCCGAGGCGCGCTTGAGGAAGCCCTCGCCGGAGCCCGAGCGCGCCTCCCGGAGCTCTTCCTTGAGCTGCGAGAGCTCGTCTCCAAGGGCTTGCAGCGCCTGCAGGTGCTCTTCTTCCATCCGCTCTACCCTGTGAATCTTCCGACAGTGGGTCTGAGCAAAGGGAATTGGCCCGAGGTATATAATACTTTGCCAACCGACGAAGCGCCAATGGGGTGGCGCGGGAAGTAAACATGCAATGGGGTTGCGGCTGGGACTGCACGGATTGATGGGGGGAGGGTAAAAGGGTCAGCAGCCCTTCTTGCCTTCGGAGATGACCTTGATTACCTCGGGAAGGAGCCTGTGCTCCTCGGCGAGGATGCGCTCGGCCAGCGATTCCGCCGTGTCGCCGGGCTTGACGGGAACGCGCGCCTGGCCGATCACGGGCCCGCCGTCGACCTCCGGGGTGACGATGTGCACGGTGCACCCGCTCTCGGCGTCGCCGGAGTCGAGCACGGCCTGGTGGCACGCGGAGCCCATGCATCCCCTGAACTTGGGGAGGAGCGTCGGGTGGATGTTGATGACGGCCTCGGGGAAGGCCTCGAGGAGCGTGGGGCCGACGATGCGCATGTAGCCCGCGAGGACCACGAGGTCGACGTTGCGCGCGCTGAGGATTTCCAGTATCCTGCGCTCGTATTCCGCGCGGTCCTTGAAGGCCTTGGGGTCGACGTGGAGCGCCTCGATGGCGTGCGTCGCCGCGCGCTGGAGCGCGGGCGCGTTCTGTTTGTCGCTCACTACGACGGCGATGCTGACGTTCAAGTACTTCCTCTCGACCGCGTCGATGATGCTCTGGAGGTTGCTTCCGCGGCCGCTGGCGAGCACCGCGATGTTGAAGCCGCGGCGCTCCTCCTTCCTGCGCTCGCGGGCGTAGCCGTTTATCCTCTCCGTGGGATAGGCGCCGGTGAGGCATCCGAGGCAGAGGTCCTCCTTCGGCAGGCCTATGGACCTGACGAGCGCGTCGACGGTCATGTAATGCACGCCGTCGGCGCCGATCTCGGCGGATATCTGGGAAAGGTTGCGGTCGTAGGCCACGAGCTCGCGGTAGGTCGGGAAGTCGATGCCCATATAGCAAGGCGAGACTATCGGCGGGCACGATGAGAAGACGTGCACCTCCTTCGCGCCATGCGATTTCAGCAGTCGGACTATCTTCCTTGTGGTGTTGCCCCGGACGATGCTGTCGTCCACGAGCGCGATGCGCCTGCCCTTTACGACGGGGGTGACGACGGAGAGCTTGAGTCCGATGGAGCTCCTCCTCGAGGACTCGCTCGGCATGATGAACGTGCGGAACACGTAGCGGTTCTTGATAAGGCCCTCGTCGAGGGGCACGCCGCTCTGCTTGTAGAAACCCCTCGCCGCCGAGCGGCCCGAGTCGGGGACGGGAACGACGACGTCGAGGGGGACCTTGTACAGCTCGGCGAGCTCGCGGCCGAGGGATTCGCGCACTTCGTAGACGCTCCTGCCGTTGAGCACGGAGTCCACGCGCGAGAAGTACACCCACTCGAACATGCAGTGCGCCCTGCGGCCCTCGACAACGACCTTGGACTTGACGTCCGTGCCGCGCACGACGATGACCTCGCCGGGAAGGATGTCACGGTCGAACTGCGCCTCGAGCGCGTTGAACGCGCAGGACTCGCTGGCTAAGTATACGGTGTCGCCGACGAGCGTCTTGCGCCGTCCGATGGAGAACGGCTTGTAGCCCTGCGGGTCGCGTGCGGCGAGAAGCGTGCCGTCGGAAAAGAGTATCGCGATCGCGTACGCGCCCTCGAGCTTCTGCATGACCGCCCCCATCGAGGAGAAGTAGTCCTCGGGGTGCCGGGAGCCGCGGCCGGAGAGCTCCATCGCGAGCATGCGCGCGACGACCTCGGTGTCCGCGGAGCACGTGAACGGCGAGTGGTGGAGCTCGCGCATCTCCCGCTTGAGCTCGTCATAGTTGACGATGTTGCCGTTGAAGGATATCGCGAGCCGTATGCCCTCGTGCTCGAGGATGAACGGCTGCGCGTTCTCGATTGAGGAGGTGCCTGCGGTGGAATAGCGGACGTGGCCGATGCCCACGCCCGCCGAGAGGGCCTCGATGCCTTCAGCGTCGAACACGCCGCTGACGAGGCCCATGCCCACCTTCGCCTTGATCGCGCCCCCGACTGCGACGGCGATGCCGGCGGACTCCTGCCCGCGGTGCTGCAGCGCCAT
This sequence comes from Microcaldota archaeon, assembly GCA_043806595.1. Taxonomy (GTDB): domain Archaea; phylum Micrarchaeota; class Micrarchaeia; order Norongarragalinales; family SBBD01; genus JAZDGU01. The sequence goes on along the minus strand of JAZDGU010000024.1, from coordinate 6,260 downwards.
GAGGCCGTTGAATAGGCTGGCGGGGACTTCCGTGGAAGCCGATAGGCTCGAGACGCCGATGACCCCGCATTTCTCTCGAAGGCTCATACGACCAACGGCTAAACCTTTTGAAAAACCAGCTGCGCAAGGTGATTCGGGGGGTACGCATATTTTAAGGTTTCAGTGAGCTTGGGGCGTCACGTGCCCATGCGCGAATCAAGGGCCTTGGAGTGCTCCTCCTTGAGCGCGGTCACCGAGCAGTCGAGTATCTTCTCCCCGGTCTTCGAGTCTGTTGCGACGAGGCGCTTCTCCTGCGAGACGCGGCCGACCACCGCGGCCTTCACCTTGGCCGCCTCGGCGACCTTCAGGAGCCGCTGCGGGTCCCTCGTGGCAAGGATGAAACGCCCGCCGCCCTCCCCGAAAAGCTTCTCCTCCGCGCCCGCGCCTTTTACGGAAGGCACGGCATCGAGGAAGACCTGCGCGCCGAGGTTGCCCTTGCAGCACATTTCCGCGAGGGCCACCGCGAGCCCGCCGCCGCTGACGTCCTGCGAGGAGCTGACCAGCCCCATGCGGATGGCCTCAAGGGCCGCGCCCATTATTCTCTTCTCCTCGGCGGCGTCTACCTCGGGCGGCTGGCCGCCGCGCATGCCGAGGACTTCCGAGGAGTAGTAGCTGCCGCCGAGTTCCGCGGGAGCCGAGCCGAAGACGACGAGCGTGTCGCCCGCGGACTTCAACGACATCGTGGAGACGAGGTCGAGGTCCTCGATGAGGCCGAGGATGCACACAACGGGCGTAGGCTTTATCTCGAGCTTGTTGACGTCGTCCTCGTTGTAGAACGAGACGTTGCCGCCCACGCACGGAATGGAGAGGACCTTGCACGCGTCCGCGAGACCGCGGACCGATTCCGAGAACTTCCAGAACGCCTCGGGCTTGTTCGGGTTGCCGTAGTTGAGGTTGTCGACCATGGCAATAGGCTCGCCCCCTACTGCTACGACGTTGCGCGCGCATTCCAGCAGCGTCGCCATGGCGCCGGAGTAGGGGTCTAGGCTGCAGTGCAGGAAGTTGGAGTCGGTCTTGACCGCGAGGCCCTTCTTGCCGGAGACGCGAATCACCGCGGCGCCGGCGTCGCCGGGCTTGACCACGGTGCGCGCGCCTACCTCGTGGTCGTACTGCCTGTAGACCCACGCCTTGCTGGCGAGGTTGTCGGACTTGAAGAGGCGGAAGAGCGCCTCGGACAGCGAGATGGAGAGCGCGGGCTTCCTCTCGGCGAGCAGGGCCTTCAACGAGTCGGGCTTGCGGGACTTCTGGACGACCACGGGCGCGTCGGTGAGAAGCTCGATGGGTATGTCGGCGACGGTCTTGCCATTGTATTTGACGACGTAACGCCTTTCCTCGGTAATCTTCCCTATGACGGAGTGCCGGAGGCCGTACTTGTCGAATATCTTCTCGAGGACGGGCTTGTCCGCGGGCGCGCAGCTGAAGAGCATCCGCTCCTGCGACTCGCTGAGCATTATTTCCACGGGCTTCATGTCGTGCTCGCGCAAAGGAACCGCCGAGGCGTCGATTTCCGCGCCCTTGCCGCCCTTGCGCGCGAGCTCGGAAGAGCAGCATGTGAGGCCGCCGCCGCCGAAGTCCTTGACCGCCTTGACCTTGCCGGTCTCGAGCGCCTCGAGCGTCGCGTCGATGATGAGCTTCTTCGTGAACGGGTCCGGAATCTGCACCGCGGGGCGCTCCTCGTCGCTCTTCTTGTGCAGGTTCTTCGAGGCGAAAGTCACGCCGTGGATGCCGTCCCTGCCGGTGGTGCTGCCTACGAGGATGACGAGGTCGCCGGCGTCCTTGGCCTTGCCAACGACTATGTCTTCCTTCTTCACCAGCCCGATGCACGTGACGTTGACGAGGCAGTTGCGCTCGTATCCCTCGTCGAAGTTCGTGTCGCCGGTAACCGTAGGGATGCCGACGCAGTTGCCGTAGTCGCCGACTCCCTTGACCACGTAGTTGAAGAGCCAGCGGGAGTGGTCGCTCGAGAGCCTGCCGAAGAATATGGAGTCCGTCAACGCGATGGGCCGCGCGCCGACGGCTAGGATGTCGCGGATGATGCCGCCGCTGCCGGTTGCCGAGCCGCTGTAGGGCTCGATCGCGCTCGGGTGATTGTGGGACTCAATCTTGAAGGCGGCGCACTCGCCGCCGCCAATGTCGACGATGCCGGCGTCGAAGCCCGGGCCGAGCACGACGCGCGGGCCTGTCGTCGGCAGCTGCTTGAGCACCGGGCGCGAGCTCTTGTACGAGCAGTGCTCGCTCCACATGATGTCGACCATGCCCGCCTCGACGGCGTTGGGCTCGCGGCCGAGTGCCTCGCGCACCTTCTTCAGTTCTTCCTTTGTCAGGTCCACGCTGAATCCGTCGATTATCGTAGGCATGTTGGTTCAACCCTTGCCCCCGAGGAATTCCTTGAGGCTGGAGAAGATCTTGCGCGCGTTCTCGTTCTTGTAAGGGCTCAGGATGAGTTCCGAGGCGCGCTCGGGGTGCGGCATCAGCCCGACGACGTTGCCCTCCGCGTTGCACACGCCGGCGATGTTCTCGAGCGAGCCGTTCGGGTTCGACTCGGGGGTCTCGCGGCCGGAGGAGTCGCAGTACTTGAACGCCACCTGGTCGCCTGCGTAGAGGTCGCGGAGGGCTTCCGGCGAAATCACGTAATTGCCCTCGCCGTGAGCCGTCGGCGACTGGAAGACGTCGCCCTTGACGAACTGCTTGGTGAACACCGTGCGCGGCGTCATCACCTTCAGGTTCACCCACTTGCATATGAAGCGCGTAGACGCGTTGCGGACGAGGGCGCCGGGAAGAAGCTCGGCCTCGCAGAGGATCTGGAAGCCGTTGCAGATGCCGATGACGGGCTTGCCCTCCGCCGCCATCTTCTTGACCTCGGCCATCGCCGGGCTGTAGGCCGCGATGATTCCCGCGCGCAGGTGGTCCCCGTAGGAGAAGCCTCCGGGAAGGACCACGGCGTCAAACTTCGACTCCTTGAACTCGGTGTGCCAGACGAGGTCCGTCGGCATGCGCATTACCTCCTTTAAAACATGCACGGCGTCGAGGTCGCAGTTCGCGCCCGGAAAGCGGATGACGGCAAGCTTCATCGCAAAATCACTTCCTGACCGCAATCGAATACGTCTGGGACACCGGGTTGGCGAGGCGCAGGTCCGCGCACATCCTCTCCCCGATTTTCCGCGCCTCGTCCTCGCTTGAGGCCTTGAGTTTTACGCGGAGCAGCTTGGCCACGCGCACGCCGGAAACCATCTGGAAGCCGTTCCTGCGCATGAGGTCGCCGGCGATGGTGGAGCCCTCGGGGTCTGCGAGCCCGGGCTTGCTCTCTATCGCGAGTTCGACTGTGTACTCCTTCTCCGCCATGAATCTCCCCCCTCTGAAAAACGCTATCAGCAACCCGGAATACTGCGCGGCTTTTTTAAAAACTTTCCAGCACGGCAAACATATATAAAGCGAAAACGCGGAGACTCTGGGGCAGACACGTCTGATTAAAACGCTATTTCAAGTCCAGCACTAAACTCATGTCAATCGGCCTGCTGTGGAGAGTCAGCGAGCCGATGGAGGCGAAGTCCGCGCCCGCGGCTAGGAACTTTCCGGCGTTCTTCGGGGTGATTCCTCCGGAGGCCTCGATGACGATACCCGGGTGGATGCGGCGCACAGCCTTGACGGCGAGACCCACCTGCCTTGCGCGCATGTTGTCCAGGAGAATCGCACGGGCGCCGGCCTCCGCCGCGGCGAGCGCCTCCCGGCGGTTCCTGACTTCTACTTCAACGAACGCAAGACCCCTCCCTCTTTCCCGGAATGCCAAAGCCTGCCGGACCGACCAGCGCAAGGCAGCCGTATAGGATATCTTCCTATGCCGGGCGATTGCCTCGACGTAGTTGTCCTTCACCAGTATGGCATCGGAGAGGGAAAGCCTGTGGGTGAGCCCGCCGCCGACCTGCACGGCGCGCTTTTCCGCAGCCGAAAAACCGGGGTGCGACTTGCGCGTGGCTGCAATCCTCCGCCCGAAGCGTCTTGAAAGCGCACGGGTTTCGGTCGCAATGCCCGAGAGCACCATCAGGCAGTCGAGTGCTGTGCGCTCCGCGGCGAGGATTCCGCCGGCATTCCCCGTCAAGACAATCAGCTTGCGTCCTTTCCTGAAAGCCGTGCCTTCCTTCACCAGCGGCTTGGCGGCCACGCCCGCGGCCTTGAATACGGCTGCGGCCTCAAGCACGCCTGCGAGGACGCCAGGACGGTTGGCCCTGATGAAGGCCCTGACTTTGGCATATGCCGCCCGACCGAGGACGGCCTCGGCGGTCGCGTCCCCTTTCCCGAAGTCTTCATCGAACGCGCGCACGGCGGGCTTGGCGGATAGGCTAGGGGGAATCCGCCGGTTGAATGCGGAAAGCCGGACCATGCGTGCATGTGGTAAAACCACATTATTATATGCTTTTACGCCGTAAAAGATGCGATACTGATGGCTGAAGAGGACAGGCAGGACGAGCAGGCGGCGCTGCAGGAGGCCTACCGCAGGAAGGCCGAGGAGATGCAGAAGGAGGCGCAGCTGAGGCAGATGCTCAGGAAGGCCATGGAGCCCGCGGCGTACGAGCGCCTTCAGAACATCCGCTTGTCGAACCCGGAACTTTACGAGCAGTTGGTCAGGCTGGTCATGTACCTTGTGCAGCAGGGGCAGGCGAAGAAGGTGAGCGAGGACCTGCTCAAGCAGCTGGTGGCCAGGATACTGAGCCAGCGCAAGGAAAGCAAGATAAGCTTCGCAAGGAAGTGAACGGGGGGGCGTTTGGCGGATTGTCCATTCAAACGCAAGCATTAAATACTATAACGCAATAATTATGTTGGTGAACGTAAATGGCCAGTTTGACTCTCTCGGTGCCCGACGCCGTCCTGCGGCGCATGCGGAAGTTCGGCGGGGTGCGGTGGTCGCAAGTCGTCCGCGCGGTCATCGTGCAGCAGCTCGACGAATGGGAGAACGCTGAGAAAATCGCCTCCAAGAGCGCGCTTTCGCAGAAAGACGTAGAGGAGCTGGCGGAAGCGGTTGACAAGGACATGGCAAAGCACTTCAAGGCGGCGTGAATGCGGCTCTCAGTCGACGCAAACGTCCCCTTCTCTGCGATGCTCAGGGAGGGACTGACGCGCAAGCTTTTTTTCGACCGCAGGCTGGTTCTCTTCGCGCCGAGGTTCCTGCTCAAGGAGTTCGACAAATATGCCGGCGAGCTGCGCATGCGGAGCCGCCTGTCGAAGAAGGAATTCGTCGAATTGGGAAGGCTGCTGCTCTCCAGAATCCGCTGGGTCGAGGACGGGGAAATCACGCCGTTCCTGCCCGCGGCGCGCCACCTCTGCAGCGATGCGAAAGACGTGCCCTATCTGGCATGCGCGCTCGCCGTAGGGGCGGACTTGTGGAGCCGGGACCGGGACCTCCTCCAACCTAGGGTCAGGGTTTGGGAGACCGGGGAGCTTGCCGAGGCGCTGGAAGCGCATTAGCCACAAGGCACGCATTAGACCTTAATTAGACATTAATCCGCCGGATTGGAAAAGAAAAATAAGGAAAAAAAGAAAAAGGGGGTTGAGCTGTCTACTCAACCTTTCCGCGGATGAACCCGCCGGTGTCCGCTAAAGCCGCTTAGGCAGCAAAATCAAGGGGCCGTAAATCATTTCTCCAACAATTGCAGGAAGTCCTCTCGGCTGACTTCGGCCTGCCTCAGGATGCCAAGCAACGTGCCCACGTCCAAAGCCTTGTGCAACGGAACGACGGTTACCAACACGCGGTCGGAAAGCCGCTTCTTGAGCTTCACATGGCTTCCGCGCTGGCCAGCAGCGACGAACCCTGCCTTTGAAAGAAGTTTGACCAAGTCATGGCCGGAAAGGACTGGCATTTTCGGCAAGGAAAAACACCCTCATGCAGGAATCAGGAAGGGGGTCATGTGGGCCGATTGAATCGGATGCTTTCGCAGCATCTCCTTGACGTCTTCGTCATCGAGATAAAGGCCGGCTGCCTCGCGCAGATTCTCCAAGGCCTCCTCTTCAGTCCCGCCTTGGCTGGTTACGCCCAACTCCGGGCAAAAGGAAACGAAGGCGATGTCGCCTTTGGTGATTACGGCAGAGAGCGCGAGCGGCTTCTTCATTCAAAACCCACCTGGATAAGCGTTTGGACCGGGAAGTATAAAAGCGCTGTGTTTGAGGTAAAATCAGCCAAAATCTTTGGGGAAGGAAAAAAAAAGAGAAAAAGAAGGGAAAAAGAAAAA
>JAZDGU010000023.1:0-3662 GCA_043806595.1 Microcaldota archaeon | reverse complement strand
GCCGCGTAGGAGCCCGAACGAGAGCAGCACGCCCGGCAGCGACGAGGCGAACATTATGATTCCGAGTGTGAGCAAGTCTACCATTTGAACCCCCGTTAGAAGTAGAAAATTTGGCCGACGATGTTTTTAAAGCGCACGCTTTCATTCCCCGCCGGCGGGGTGCCCGCGGCCCCTTCCCCACGCGGGCTGGGGGAGGGAGCATTCTATTAATACCTTCCTGCCCCATTAGCCTTCTTCGGGTATCACGGCCTTGAAACCTCCATTCGCCCTCCGCATAGATTTGGACTCGCGCGTCTGCGTGCGCAAGGGCCTCCCTGCGCTGCTCGCCATGCTCCGCCGCAACGACGCGCCCGCAACCTTCTATATAGCCATGGGCCGCGAGCCCTTCCTGCCCGCTTTCTGGGCGGGAAAGCTCATGTCCCGCGGCCGCTACCGCTCGCACCTCCCCGCAGTTGCCCGGCCGCGCAGGCGCAAGACCGCGCTCGCTGAGCTCGCCCGCCGCGTAGTTCTGCCCGCAAACTTCGCCCGCGAGAACCGCCGGCTGCTCCGCGGCATCCCCGATGCGGGGCACATGCCCGGCGCGCACACCACATGCCACGAGCGCTGGGCCCTCTCCCTCCCCGAAATCGATGTGCGCGCCGAATTCTCGAGGATGGGTGAGGAGTTCGAGTCCGTCTTCGGCTTTGAGCCGCGGTCTTTCGCGGCGCCCATGTTCCGCACCGACGCCCGCGTCCTCGGGGCGCTCGACGAGTCCGGTTACGCCACAGCGGGCGATTTGGACGGCGACCTGCCGTTCCATCCCGTTCTGAATGGAAGGAAATTCCGCCACGTGCAGGTGCCCGTCAACCTGAAGTGCGCCGACACGGTGCCGCTGATCGAGGACCTCTGGGCGCGGGGGCTGCCGCAGGAGGAGATCGCCCGCCGAGTATGCTCGCGCATCGACGAAAAGGTTTCAGCGGGCAGGCCGGCGGTGCTCTACGGCCACGGCTTCCTCGAGGGCACGCTCGCGCTCCCGGCGCTCGAGCTCGTCGTCCGGCACGCGAAGGACTCGGGCTGCGAGTTCGTCACCATGGACGGAATGGCCCGCAGGTATCCCGGAAGATCGGAGGAAGTGGGCCGCAGGCTAGGGGAGGCCAAATGACTTTCAGGAAGAAGGTGTCCCGGACCGCGAGGCTGTTGGCCCCGCATTGGGCGAAGAGGATCGCAGCCCGCGCGTTCAAAAAGAAGAAGGCTCTTCCCTCGGTCACGCCCCGCAGGGTATCCGCCGCCGAAATCGGGGAATGCCTGCGCAAGCTCGGCCTTCGCCGCGGCGACACGCTGCTGGCCCAGACCGCGCTCAGCCGCATCGGCTCGGTCGACGGCGGCCCCCCGGCCTACATCCGCGCCCTCGAATCCTGCGTTGGCCCCGCAGGCACGCTCCTCATCCCCACTTTCAACGAGCCCCCCCGGTCATACTCGCAAAAGTTTTTCTACGACGTGCGGAACACACCGTGCAACACCGGCATCGTCGCCGAGGCCTTCAGGAAGCAGGATGGCGTCCTGCGGAGCCTGCACCCCACGCATTCCGTCTCCGCGAAGGGTCCCATTGCCGGGAGATGGCTCGCCGGCCACGAGCTCTCGCCCACAGGATTCGGCAGCGGCACGCCGTACGACCACTTGGCAAAAGAGGGCGGCAAGATACTTCTCGTGGGAAACAACAACAACAGCCTGGTGCACTACGTTGAGCTGCAGGCAGGATTCCCCTTGACACATCTCCCGGGGTCCATGCAGGCAGGGGTCGTCGGCTACGACGGAAGGCGCTCGGAAGTCGAAATCCGCCTCCACACCCTGGGCGAGAGGCTCGTAATCGTCGAGGACAGCACGCCGGAAGCGCGCGACTACGTGCTGCTGCAGGACTACCTGCTGATCCCCGGCGAGGACCGACGGCGCGAGATCCGGGCGCTGGGCTTCCTCCGCAACTCCCCGGGGTTCCTCGCCTCCCGCCAGGAGGAGCTCGAGCGCTCGGGCGTGCTGAAGTTCGGCAGGGTCGGCGGTGCCGACGCCGCGGTCATCGATGCCAAGCCGTTCACCTCCCGCCTTGCGGCCGACCTCCGGCGAAACCTTTCCGCGAACAAGGGCGAATACGCGGCGATGGCCTCGCTCTCCCGGAACTGGAACGAGATCCAGTGGTACTGCATGGTCTGGCGCAGCAGGACGGCGCTCTCCGCAGTGAAGGCCGCCCGGAGGGCGCTGGGCGGCCGCTAGCCCGCCGGCTGCGTCTTCGCTCGCGTGCTCTTCCAGACGTGCGCCGCAGCGGCAGACGCTAGCAGGAACGAGGAGAGCACGGTCGCGAGGGCCGCGCCCTGCAATTGCATGCGCGGTATGAGCAGACTGAGGAGCCCCGCGTGCACCGCGAGCGCGCCCGCAAGGAGCACGAGCGGGAAGACCTCCTGGTTCTGCGACCACATGACGTTCATGAGTATGATGAAGACCGCATAGAAGAACACCCCGACGGCGAGTAGGGACAGCACGGGTGCGGCAGGGGCGTACTCCGGCGGATAGAATATCGAGAGAATCTGGCCCGGCAGCAGGACGAACACCGCGAGCAGCGGCAGAAGGAGGGCCGCGGTCTTGACGACCACCTGCCGGATGACCTCCGGGTGCTTCGCGTACGAAAGCTTGGACGACTTCGGGAAGGTCACGAGCACCATGCCCGTGGACATGTAGAACAGCATTTTTCCGGTCACCGAGGCGACGTTGTATATTCCGGCGTAGACGCTTCCCGTCAACGCCTTGACGAAGAACAGGTCGAGGTACATGAACGCCGAGTAGAGCACGCTTGCGGCCATCATCAGGAAGAACGAGCGCCGGAGGCTGATTTCGTGGCGCACCCCGCCCGCGAGCCTCTTGGAGAAATAGAACGCGATGGCGATTGCCACGGCGAAGAACCCTATCGGGAAGGAGGCAGCGCCGCCCGCAAGCCCCCAGCCGGCGGTCACCAGCAGCACGGCGGCCGCAAGCTTGCAGGCCTCCCTCGCTATGCCGATAAGCATCAGCACCGTTATCTTCTCCTTGGCCTGGAAGTAGCTGGTCGCGAGGTTCGTGTAGTACGCCGCGGGGATGCCCAGCGCGATGATGGCCAGCCCCAGCTGGAGCTGCCAGCTCTTGTAGACGAACAGCCCAGCAACCGCCACCCCGACGAAGAGCAGCGAGCTCAGCATAATTGTGTTCTTCAGGTACTTCTTGAGCACGTAGTTGAGCTCCTTCTGCCTTCCCGCGGCCTCAAGCTTCGACAGCTCGCGCGTGAGCACCGCGGAGACGCTCGCCGCGGGGATGCTGACCACGGAGAACACGCCGACGAGCACGCTCAGGTCCCCGTACTCGCTCTGCGGAAGGATGCGCGTGACCACGAAGTGGAAGAGGTACGCCAAAAAGAGCGTGACGAGCGTGCCGGCGGAGGCTATGACGTTGTTTTTGAAGAACGGCCGGTCGTCGAGAAGGCCGAACAAGCCGCCGATGCCGAGCCGCATCGCTACCCCCTTCCCTTGCGGACGAGCTTCTCCAGCCGCTGGTTGCCCTTGAGCTGCATGTCCGCGAGGAGCCCTATCGCCCATATCTGGAACGCCATGAGGAAGGAGAACGCCGCGAGGATGGTTGAAGGCAGGTGCACGACGCTGCCCGTG
>JAZDGU010000022.1:0-6473 GCA_043806595.1 Microcaldota archaeon | reverse complement strand
GGAACTGTCCGAAAGACTACTGATTTTTTTAGGGCAGGCGCCCCTTTGACTGATTAACCCATCTTTCAAAGAGGTGTCCGCTATGGAAGCCTGCCCTAAATGCCCGAACTGTCGTTCGGAACGAACCGTGCGAAACGGTTCGTTAAAACAAAGTAAAGCACCAGCTTACAAATACCTTTGCACTGCCTGCAAAAAGAGCTTCAGCACCTTCACCGAAACAGTGTTCTGGTTCGGCCACTACACGCCGTCAGTCGTCCTGACGGCCGTAGAATTCCGAGAACGCTACCGGTTGTCAAGCAATGAAATCGAGCAAATCTTCAAAGACCACTTCCAACTCACGGTGCCAAACAGCACCGTCTGCGATTGGGTCAACCGCCTCGCAGGCCGGTTGACTGAACTCCGGCAGGCATTCAAGCCCGATTTTTCCAACTTGTGGCACGTTGACGAAATCTTCGTCAAACACATCGTGAAGATAGACGGCGGAAAACACCGTTTTTTCGACTACTTGTGGGTCGTCTACGACGACAAACTCAACGTCGTAGCAACTCACGTTTCGGAGAAAAGGGATTACGAGAACGCGAAGCTGGTTTTGCAGAAGGCAAAGTCATTCGCGGGCTTCAGCCCGCGCATACTCGTATCAGATGGGCTGCAAGCCTACCTGAAGGCTTGCAGTGACGTGTTTGGGAGGAAGACGTTGCATCACGTCGGCCATTTTCAAGCAGACCAATTCTTTTGGGACGGCAGGTTTTGGCTGCTTTCCAACAACAAGGCAGAGCACGGCAACACTTTTTTCAGGGCTTTCTTGCGTAGCCTCAAAGGCTACAAGACAATCCAGTGCGGCCGGCGTTTGCTGGAATTGTTTTCTTGGTTTTTCAACGTGCGCAAGGCAAACGGCCTAGCGGCAGCCATGCTCGGCGCGTTGGTTCCGAGGCTCTAGGCCTCGCCGGAACGAGTTTGAGAGGAATTTACTTCGAAAAACGGGTTTCAGAAAAAAAATCAGTAGTTTACCGGAAGGCTCCGCCCCGACCGCAATCGCACACCCCCCAAAGGCTTATATTCGGCGGGAGAGTGCCTTAGTCGGTTCAGGCGAGCGCGTCAATGTCCGGGTGAGAGGGAATGGCTGGTTTCATCGACGATTCCGTTGAGGCGGCGAAGCACGGCTTCTCGTGGCTCCAGGACGGCCCCGCGGTCAAGAATGCCATGCTCTTTCTGGGGGTCATGGTCGGGTTCCTGTTCGTCTTCGTGGGCGGCTTCATGCTTGCATTCGGGGTTTCCCTGCTTTCGGGCGTGGCGTCGCCTTCCGCGGCCCTTGCCTTCGGCCTCGGCGCGGTGCTGTTCGCCCTCGTCATGGTAGTACTATTCGCCCTCGCTTTCGGTTTCGTCACCTTGATGATAGTGTCGCGCGCGTTCGAGCTCGCCGGCCTCAAGCCCTTCGCGGTTTCGCCCATGCTTGTCGTGCGCTATTTCCTTCTGACGATGTTCACGGGCCTGCTTGCCTTCTTCGGGGGCTACGACAACCGCCTGAGGCTGCTGGTCGCCGCCGTGGTCGTTTCCGGCATTCTGGGCTTAGTGAATCCTGCGTTCTTCGTCCTCGCTCTTTTGTTGCTCATCCCCTACGTCATAGCCGTGGTCTACTGCGCAGTACGCCTGAGCATGTCCCAGTTCATTTTCTTTGAAAAGGGGTTGGGCATCCGCGAGGCGACGAGGCAGGCATGGGACCTTACCGGCGGCATTGTCGTCCGCCTTGGAGCGCGCACGGCCACCACGGGAATACTTGTCGCGGTGCTGTTGATGGTCGTCTTCTTCATCCCTACCTATATCATATCCCTCTTTGCCAGCCCGACGGGCAGCATGGCAGGACAAGGCGTATATATGCTCTGGCAGGCGCTGACCAACATCTTCCAGACCGTCTGCTCGCTGTTCGCAATCACCTACGTCTACCTCATCTTCAGGTCGTGGAGGCCCGAGGTCTTCGCCGCGCCCAAGCCGCCCGCGCCCGTTTAACCCCAAGTGGTTGACCGCAGTTGGCCTTCGGCGCGCAATCGGCTGCAAAACTGGTTCCCCGTCTTGGCGCAATGGACCGGCAATTCCTTTTCCGTGCGCTGGCTTTCGCGGTAATCGCCCGGTTCCTCCTGCTCTGGCTGGCGCTCTTGGCGGGCACCGACGTCGCTCACGGCCTGCCGCCCGAGGAATTCCTTCCCGAGGCCGCGGTGCGCTGGGACTCGCTCTCGTATCTGCATATCGCCGAGTTCGGCTACACCGGCGAGGGCCACGACCGGCTGCTGGTGATTTTCCTCCCCCTCTACCCGCTGGGGGTCTGGCTCTTCCATTTCGTCTTCCAGGACTTCCTTCTTTCCGCGCTCGCGCTTTCCTTCGCCGCCTCGGTCGCGGCGGGCTACTACCTGCAGAAGCTCTGCCGGCTGGAATTCGGAGATAAAGCGGCGCTCGCCTGCCTGCCGTTGTTCATATTCTTCCCTACGGCTTACTCGCTTGCCGTGCCCTACAGCGAAGCCCTCGCCCTCGCGCTCGCGGTTTCCTCTTTCTACTACGCGCGCGTGGCGAAGTGGCCTCTCGCGTCCGCGCTTGGCGCGCTCGCCTGCCTGACGAACATGCGCTTCGTGCTCCTGTTCCCGGCGCTCGTCATCGAGGCGGTGCGCGGCGCCGGGCTGAAAAGGTGGCGTGAATACGCGTGGCTCGCAATCGTGCCCCTCGGCACGCTCGCATATTTCGCGCTCAACTTCCACCTCTTCGGCGACCCCCTGATGTTCTCGAAGTTCTACGACACGCAGTGGCAGCACCGCTTCATTTCCCCCTTGGAATCGCTTTCCACGGCGCTCACCGAATACCTCAAGGCGCCCTTCGACTTCACGCTGGCGAATGATTCCATGCTCCGCGTCTACTGCACCGCGGTCGTGCTCGGCGCGCTGGCTTACGCGAACACGAGGCTGCGGTTATCCTATCATTTCTTCGCCGGGGCGACCCTCGTCGCGCTGCTTTCGCTGACGTGGCAGATAGGCCTGCCCCGCTATCTTCTCTCAATCTTCCCGCTCTTCCTCGTATTCGGGAGGTTCTCTGCGCGCAACCCCGTCTGGGGGAGGATCCTCCTTCTGGCCTTCCTCGCGCTATTCTCCTACTTCTCCTACCTGCATTTGAAGGGCTGGTGGGCGTACGGCTAGCGGCTATAGGGACTCCGTGATTTTCGGGGGCGGGAATTAGTGCAGCCGGACGATTCCGGGGAACCGGTCGAAGTCGGCGTCGAAGGAGGCGATTTTCCGTATTCTTTTTTCATGCATTATGCAGACGGCAAGCGAATCGCATAGGCTGAGCCCGTCGTTTTTTCCCATTACCCCGATGGCTTCAATGATTTTCTCCCTGTCCGGAAAGATTATTTCCATTTCACGCGATTGCATGAGCTGCATTGCGATTTCGCGCGCTTTTTTGCCTCCCTCCCTGTTTTGGAAGAACGTGGCCGTCTCTTCAACGTTGTGGCTGGATAATACGAGTGTCTCGCCCTCGATTTCGGTCGCAATTCCCTTCGCTTTGCCGTGGTTGGCGTCGTTGCGGTTGTAGTACGCGACGAAGAAGCTGGTGTCCAAAAAAATCATGTCCATCACGCCCCCGTGTATATTTCGGCATCAAGGTCTCCCCCGGAATCGGTCGGCCGTTTAGTGCGGATCATGCCGAATCCGTCGAAGAAACTCGCCTCTTTTTTCTTCGTTCCGGCTTTCATGAGCGCGGCGTCGAGCGCCTCGTCGATGGCCTGCATGTCCGTAATCTTGCGTCCCTCGAGCATTTTCGCGGCCTTGAACCTCTGCAGCTTCGGAATGGTCTTCCTGGATATTTTCTTGGTAATGTACGGGGATTCCACTTCTACCACCAATTACACTTATTACCCCACAATTTATATGCCTTGCGATGTCCCGGTTCAGAACTCGGTGATGCGCCTCTGGGGCAGTATCCTGCTGGCCTTGAGGTAGCCCCCGAACGGCATCTTCAGCCTCCCGTTGAGGTGGGCCTTTGCCTCTTCCACGCTCGCGAACTTCGCGGGCGGTTTATCAAAGGCGTGCCGGACGTTCTCGCGGACCTCCCACACGCCGACGGGCAGGTTGTACTCGCTCTCGATTTCCCGAAACACCACGGCCTTCGCCTGCCGCTTGATTTTCGTCGCAAGCGCCTCGGCGACGCCGATTCTCCCGGCGTAGTACCCGCCGCCCTCCTTCTCGGCGTAGTCGCTCCTCCCCTCGTACGGCTCGTATTCCGCGGCAAGCCCCCACTCGCCGCCCGAGGAATTCCAGCTGCTCCCGCGCTGCCACGCCTCGAACTGCTCGAACTCCCACGGCCCGGGCAGCAGCAGCACCTCGAAGTGGTTGAACAGGTACTCGTTGGAGTAGACGCGCACCTCCTCGAGCTCGCGCATCGCCTTCAGCCTCCCGATATGCACGTCCGCCACCATTCTGTCCGCCGCGGTTATGCTCCACCGCGTGGGCACCAGTCTCCGCCTCTCCTTCCTTCCGAGCATGCCTGCGGTGAGCAGCTTCTGCAGGTAGTAGTATTCAAAGCCCTTCCCGAGCAGCTCCCCGACGGCGTCGCGGGCCTTCAGGTTCTCCTCTATGACGGAATCGACCTTCTTGGGCACCACCGGGTTTCCGGCGAGCCTCATCTTCTCCAGCTCGGCTGAAGGGCCCATGGGCTGCGAGACCGGCGAGAACGTCAGCGAGAACCTCGGCTCGTGCTTGAACCACAGCTCGAGGTCAACAGTCTTTCGCGAGAGCACGACCTCCTGCATCTGGTCGACCTCCCTCGAGCTCTCCCGCACGCCCGTCCTCTTCTTGCCTCTCACGAGCATGCTCCGAAACGCGACGATGTCCTGCAGGCTGCTCCCGTACCACCCGCGCGGGTCGTCGAGCGCCTCGGCGTTCCAACCGGAGTCGATGGATACGAGCGGGCCGGCGTCGACTCCGGGGTATCCGAACGAGCCGACGAAGATGTTCGGCGGGCTCGGGCCGAAGACCTGCCTTTTCAGCCGCAGTCCCCGCTGGAGCCTGATCTCGGTCTCGAGCTTCTCCTGGTGCGCGCATCCGCGCGTGCGGCATATGGGGCAGAATGCGCCGACCCCGGAGGTCCGCGCGCGCGAAAGCGCCTCGCGGGCGATGCTCACCGTCGCAGGCTCGCCCGCCCCCTTCGATAAGCCGAGGAAATCCGACATGGCAGCTGGTCCCCCAATTGCCTACTTCTGCGCCCGGTCCTTTTTATGCGGTTCGCATCCTCGGTTCCGCTGCGCTATTCCGAGAAGTTGACTGTGACCAATTTGCTCGCCGCGTAGAGGAACACGAGGATCGCCGCCGCGGCGAGCAGCCACCCGCCGTAGTCCGCGGACGCCGCAGTCCCGTCCTCCGACCCTTCCGCCGTGGGATCCGGCGACGGCTCCTCCAGGGAAATCACGATCGGCTGGTAGATGGAATTGCCGCCGGATTCTATCGTGAGGTTGGCGCGCACGAGGCTGCCGCCGGGGTTGACTACGCGGAATGCGATTAGCTTCTCCTCGCCGGGCTGCAGGCTGGAGTACTGCTTCTCGCTGTAGCCGCCGATTGCCAGCTCCACGCGTATGTCGTCCGCGGGCAGGTTTCCGGCGTTGCGTATGGTTGCGAGCACGTTGAGCCACGGCCCCTGCACCTCGCTGTAGAGCGCCGTGACTTCCAGCTCCTGCCTCTCGGTACGCTCGCCGTTCTTGGCCGCGCGGAAGGACGCGGTCGCGTTCTGCCCGAGGCTGCTGACCTCGACGGGATATGCGTATATCAGCCTGTCCTCGAGAATCCCGACCTTCACCTTCCACAGCACGGTCCTCTCCTCGTACGGCCTGAGCAGGATTAGCCGGTCGTGGTTGGTCTTCTCCGCGCCGAGCACGGCGAGCTCCCGGGGGACGTTGAGGGACAGGGGCACGGCAAGCGTGTGCTCGCCGTTCCTCACGGTCGCGCTGATCGTCTCGATGGAGTCCTCGCCGACGGTGTAGTTCGGCGCGCCGACCTCGACGGTGAACAATTGCGGGAAGTTCTCGACGTTCCCGAGCTTCACTTCGAACGTCCTCTTCAGCCGGACCTTGCGGACGTCGGCGTCCCTGCTCTTGATGACGATGTCCTCCTTGATGTCCTGCTGGTCCATGCCGTCGCCGAACTTGAGGTGCGTCGCATCGAGGAGCATGGCCTCATTGAACGTGGGGTCCACGGGCACCCAGCGGCCGTCCACGAGCGCCTCCACGAAGGCGTGCGCGCCCCAATCCGTGCCGCTGTAGACGAAGGAGGCCGAGAACTTCGCCGGGATTCCCACGGAGCGCAGCATCGCGATGAGGAGGTGCGAGAACTCGTCGCACGTGCCACGGCGCCCGGCGAGCACATCCGAGGCGTTGAGCGAGGAGGAGATGAACGACGGGTCGTACTCGACGTTGTTGTGCACCCATTCGGTCAGCGCGACGAGCC
>JAZDGU010000021.1:0-36392 GCA_043806595.1 Microcaldota archaeon | reverse complement strand
AGGAACGCGCGCGCGACATATCCAGTGCTCGGCTGGTCCTTGTTGAAGCCGGAGGCGGCGCGCTTGCTCACCGCGGCTGCGACCGCGCCTGGCCCGATGTCGCTGGTGTTGTAGAGCGTGTCGTTGGTGATGGAGAAGCGCCAGTTCATGTTCGCGGGCATGTAAGGAGCGAGCACGGTGCTGAGGTTGCCTGCGGCGGAGAGGTTGCCCGCCCCGCCGGTGGCCCAGAAGCCCCCGAGCACGTCCATGAGCGTGTGGTTCTCGTCCTCGGCCGTGAGCGCGCCGCTGGCGAAAAGCGCCGCGACGGCGGGCTCGTTTCGCACCTCGGCGACGCGCGCCTTGGCGAGCACGTCTATCGCGTCCTCGGCCTGCATGTGCAGCTGCTCGTTCGTGAGCTGCGACGGCACCGGCCGCACGGACATTATCATAATCAGCGGCACCGCCGCGAGAACGACGACTATGGCGAAGGACGCGTCGAGTGTGAATGCGATTCCTCTTCTCATCTCCATACCACTAGGTTAATGTTTACTATCTGCCTGTGCGTGCTGTTGGCCTCGAGGAGCGCGATGCGCCTGACGTTGAACGCCGCGACGGACACAGGCGCGTCGGAGGCGAAACCGGTCTCGTTGCCCTGCAGGTCTATCGTCTGGCCGTTGCCGTCGGTTATGCTGATATTGAGGTCGTATGGCGCGAGGCCCATGCGCCCCTTCGCTGCGGGGTAGTCGGCCTTCAGCATGTTGAACATCATGCTTACCTTAGTGCCGTTGAGCATGTGCTCCTCGTCCGCAAGCCCCATGCTCATGACGCTCGCGGCGTCCCAGTCGCGGGGATTCCCGGGACTGCGCACGAGCGCGTCGCTTGCCGCGAGAGCGTCCGCCTGGATGCGGTACTGCACCGAGGAGTAGGCTGCCTGCGCGCGCACGTGGTCCCAGAGCGGCGCCGCGAGCGCCAGCACAATCATGAATATGGCCAGGCTTAGCACGAAGTCGCTGGTGAACAGCCCCCTAGCCAATGGTCACCACTCCGTCCTCTTTTGAAATCGGGTTCTCCCCCCCGACGGTGAAGTTCGCAACGACGTCTGCCGTCAGAACCCCGGCCGAAGCGGTCTTGTTCTCCTGACCGTAGTATACGACGACGCGCTGCTCCTGCTGGATGAACTCGACCCTGTAGGGCTCGCCGTAAACGCTCGGAGGCAGGACGAACTGCGACGAATATCCGTCCCCGATTCCCACCGCGGAGTTGATGTGCGTGGCGACGAGGTCTGCTATGCGCCACGCCTCGACGGAGTCCCTGCCCCGATACACCTCGTTCTGCCTCTGCTGCGCGAGGCCGACGAAGACCATCAGCAGCATTATGAGGAAGATGGAGAATGCGGCCATCTCTATCCCCGACTGGGCCCTGATTTCAACCACCGTCAGTCACGTTCACGTAGTTACCCTCGGACTTGACCAGTATGCGCACCAGACCCGCGCGCGTCGGCAGGCTGCCCTGCACGTCGCCGATGGTCACGGAATAGACGTCGGTGAAGCCTGAGGGCGTCGGCATCCGAATCAGGATTTCCCTGCCTCCGACGGTGGCGGAATGGATGTTGTCCGGGAATTGCAGCTCCATGTATATTCGCGCCGGCGGGCCCTGGATGTACACGACATCCGCTGCGTCCCTGATCTTGTTCACGGCGACCTTGGCGTACGAGAACTGGAGCTCCTGCCTGGTCTTGCCGACGCTGTCGTTCACGAAGAACCAGAGGGGGACGACTATGAGTAGGGCCAAGCCCATCATCATCAGGTACTCCGTGGCAGCCTGCGCCCTCCCCATGCACGCCTTACTCACGCCGATTTAAAATACCGTCGCAACGAGCGCAATCCAAAGGTTATTAATTTGCGTCTGAGTAATGCGCGGGAGAAATGGCCCAGCTCGACACCGCCATCGACCGGCTCGTGGAATACGTGAAGCTGAAGAACGGCACGAGCGTCGTTGAGGCCTCCCGCGCGCTCCAGATGCCGGTCAAGGACGTAGAGGAGCTTGCAGACATCCTCGCCGAAAGCGGCCTCATAAACGTCAAGTACGAATTCTCGGGCATCCGGCTGACCCCGAAGTTGGCGATGCCCGCGGATGCCAAGCCGTCGCAGGCCCCCCCGAGGAGGACTACCGTGCTCGAGCGCTTTTCCGGCGTCGAGAAGGAGCTCAAGGGCGCGTCCGATTTGTTCGTCTTCTCGGAGAAGGACCTCTCGCGCCGGCTCGAGGCCGTTCAGGCGCACTTCCAGGAAATCGAGCGCATGAGCCTGACCACCGAGGAGACGGAGGCCATGCGGAGGATGGCGCCCGCGCTGATCATCGAGACGCGGGGATTCGAGGAGAAGGTCGGGGCGCTCAAGGCTCGCGCGGCGCTCCTCGAGGCCGAGGTGGAGGCCTTCCGCAAGCTGCTGGATGAGGATGCTCCCCGGCGCCGGGGCATCGTCCACCGCGTGCGCGCCGCGATTTCGGGGGTGGCTTCCGGCCTCCGCCGCAGGAAGGCATAGCGCCGGCAAACCCAGCTTTCCACTGCAGGGAGACATAGGAATATATATCTGGCGGGATTAACGCCGTTCGGGGGGTTGTTGCAATGAAGGTTCTCTCAACCTACAAGGTCGAGAACGAGAAGGTCGTCGCGGACGTCCGCATCATGCAGAAGGACGACGAGTATATCAACATCTACGAGCTGGAGTACCCCCGGTTCAACGAGGCCACTCTCGCCGTGCTCCGCAGGCTGAAGGAGCGGATCATCGATAGCGTCGACGTGCGCGTCACGGACATGCTGAGCAAGGGCGACGACGCCGAGATACGCGGCAAGTTCGCGAAGAAGGCGCGCGAAATCCTCAAGAAGGAGATACCCGGGGCGAACGAGGAGGACCAGAACTTCCTCGTCGGCCGGCTGCTGCAGGAGATGCTCGGGCTGGGAGACCTGGAGCTGCTGCTCGCCGACGCCCAGCTGGAGGAGGTAATCGTCAACTCGGCGAAGGAGCCGGTGTGGGTCTACCACCGCAAGTTCGGCTGGCTCAAGACCAACATCAGCGTGACTACGGAGGAGCAGATACAGAACTTCTCGGACATCATCGGCAGGAAGATTGGCCGGCAGATCACCACGCTCAACCCGCTGATGGACGCCAACCTGCTGAGCGGCAACCGCGTCAACTGCGTGCTGATGCCGGTCGCCAGCAAGGGAAACAGCATCGTGGTGCGCAAGTTCCGCGCAGATCCGTGGACCATCGTCAACCTCATCGACCCGCAGGCCAGGACGCTGACCTCGGAAGTCGCGGCGCTGCTATGGCTGTGCGTCCAGTACGAGATGAACATCATCATAGGCGGGGGCACGGGCAGCGGCAAGACATCCTTCCTGAACTCCATCCTTCTCTTCACCCCGCCGAACCAGCGAGTGGTCAGCATAGAGGACACGAGGGAGCTCGCGCTGCCGGACTTCCTGCACTGGACGCCGATGGTGACGCGCCAGCCGAACAGCGAGGGCAAGGGCGAGGTGAGCATGCTCGACCTCATGGTCAACAGTTTGCGCATGCGGCCGGACAGGATAGTGTTGGGAGAGACGCGCAGGCAGCGCGAGGCCGAGGTCCTCTTCGAGGCCATGCATACGGGCCACGCGGTGTTCTCGACGTTCCACGCCGAGGACGTGTTCCAGCTGAAGAACCGCTTCACGCACCCGCCGCTCAACATCCCCGAGCTCCTCCTTTCCGCGGTGAACCTCGTGGTCATCCAGTACCGCCAGAGGAGGAGCGGCTTCCGCCGCACTTTCGAGATAGCCGAGCTGATCGAGGAGGAGGACAAGGTCACGATCAACGTGCTTTACCGCTGGAACCCGCAGACCGACGACTTGGAGAAGGTCGGCGAGTCGGTCAAGCTCTACCAGACTCTTTCCCTCTACACGGGCATGGCCCCCAAGGAAATCAATGCCGAGCTTGCCGCGCGCCGGAAGGTGCTCGACTACTTGGTCAAGCACGGCGTAAGCAGCGTCAACGACGTCGGCCGCATCGTCGCATGGTACTACCGCGACAAGGACCGGGTCATCAAGGCCGTCGACGCCGACGCCGACCCCGGCAATCTGCTGCATGTCCCCCCGGACACGGGCGCGGAACCTCTTCCGGCGGCAGGCGTGTCCGACGAGCCCCCGGCGGAGAGGCCCGCACAGCCAAAGCCTAAGGTCGAGAAGGAGGACATCAAAAAGAAGCTCAGGGGAATCCTCGGGCGCAAGTAGGTCGTGAAGATGCAGGTGCCTTTCAGCTTCATCCCGCCCCAGCTGGTGGCCAAGATAGCGCAGATAGGGTTCGTCGCGCGCGCCGGCAACGTCGTCAGCACGTTCTTCCCGGGCCTCGGCCAGGAGCTCATACAGGCGGAGAGCCAGATAAACGCGCGCGAGTATGCGGCGAACGCCATCGTCGCGTCGCTCGGCAATTTCCTCGCCATCCTCGGCGGGAGCCTGCTGCTCGCGCGCATCACCGGCGAGGCGTCGCTCTACTGGCAGGGCCCGGTTGCCGCGGTCCTCATCGGCGCGGTCTCCGTGGTCACCATCGTCAGCTACCCCAAGATAATCACGCGCAAGAAGGCGCGAAGGCTGGACAACGAGCTCATCCCCGCGCTCCGCCAGCTGCTCATCCACGTAAAGAGCGGAGTGCCGCTTTTCGAGGCGCTCGCTTCCGCGTGCGACGACTACGGCGAGGTCTCGGTTGAGTTCCGCAAGATGATTAAGAAGATCAACGGCGGCATCCCCATACAGCAGGCGTTCGAGGAGGCGGGCAAGGCCTCGCCGTCGAAGCAGATGAAGCGCGTTCTCTGGCAGATTTCGAACGCGCTCAAGGTCGGCACCGACGTCGGCAAGGCCCTCGAGGAGATGATCAACGACCTCACCAAGGAGAAGATAGACGACATCAAGCGTTACGGGCAGGAGCTCTCCCCGTGGACGATGATTTACATGCTCGCGGCCATAGTCGTGCCTTCTCTCGGCATCACGATGATGCTCGTCATAATTTCCTTCCTCGGGATAGAGGTCCCGAGCATCTTCTTCTCACTCGTGCTCGTGTTCATAATCGGTTTCCAGATATTCTTCCTGGACTTCGTGCGCAGCCGGCGGCCCGCCGTCGAGGACGTCTAGCATGGCCCAGAAAATCAAGCTCTACATAATCCTCTCGCAGATGATGCCGAGGGGCGTCTTCAACTCTCTCTCCTCGCTCATCATCAAGGCCGGCTTCTCCTACATCGACCCCCGCAAGTACGCCGGCTTCATGATCCTGTTCACGCTCATCGCGGCCGTCCTCTCCGGCTACGTGGCCCAGCAGTTCTACGCGGACAACGCGCTGATGGCGCCGCTCGCCGCGGTATCCGCCCTTGTTCTGGTGTCGGCGCTGTTCTATTTCGTGCTCTACAGCTCGGCGGAGAACCGCGCGCGGAACGTCGAGGACATCCTGCCCGAGGCGCTTAAGATAATCGCCGCCAACATCCGCGCCGGCATGACCATCGAGAACGCCATATGGAGCGTGAGCAAGCCCGAGTTCGGGGTCTTCGGCCAGGAGATAAAGCGCGTCTCCATCAGCACCTACGCCGGCAAGTCCATCCGCGAGGCCCTCGAGGAGATGACCAAGCGCGTCGACTCGAAGATGTTCGAGCGCTCGGTGCACCTGCTGTCCGAGGGCATCAGGCTCGGCGGCGAGATGGCGAACCTGCTGGACGAGGTCGCGGACACGATCAAGGCCACGAAGGCCCTCCGCAAGGAGATAATGAACGCGACCATTACCTACTCCCTCTTCATCATCTTCAGTGCGATCCTGGTGGCCCCGATGCTCTTCTCCGTCTCGCTCTACTATACCGAGATAAACGAGAGGCTGCTCGCCAAGCAGATGGGGAGCGGCATCGACCCGAACGCCCCGGGCGCCTCGCGGCTGCTGAGCGGCGACTCCATCGTGAGCATGTCCTTCCAGCGGAAGTCGCAGGGCGTCACCGCGGACGACATCCGTCTGTTCTCGCTCGGCGCGATAAGCATAACCGCGTTCTTCAGCTCGCTCCTGCTGGGCCAGATACAGCACGGCAACGCCAAGCGCGGCGTCAAGTTCATCCCGGTCTTCGTGCCCATTGCACTCGGCATTTTCTACCTGATACACTCCGTGCTCGTCAGCGCCTTCGCCAACATCATGGTCTGACGCCCCCTTTTTTTCCTCGCGGCCTCTGAAGCCAACCCATAAAAAACCCGTTTCCCCTAAACACATACCGCCGTGAACTCCATGGATTTAGCTGCGGTCGTCCGCAAACATACGCTCAAGAACGCCTACGACTACGGCAAGGCCGACCCCAAGGGGGTGGTCGGAAAGGTGGTCGCCGAGCTGCCCGAGGCCAAGAAGGACATGAAGTCGACCATGTCGGCCGTTTCCGAGGAGGTGGCGCGCGTCAACGCGTTGGACAAGGCCGAAATCGGGAAGGAGCTGGCGGGTTATTCCTTCGAGGAGAAAAAGGAGGGCCCGCGCGAGTACAGGCTTCCGCAGGCGGAGCAGGGCAAGGTCGTCACGCGCTTTTTGCCCGAGCCCAACGGCTACCCCCACCTCGGCCACGCCAAGGCCGCATTCCTCTCCGCCGAGGTCGCGCGCTTCCACGGCGGAACGTGCCTGCTGCGCTTCGACGACACCAATCCCGAGGCCGAGAGGCAGGAATACGTCGACGCCATCAAGGAGGGACTGCAGTGGCTGGGCCTCGGATTCGCCGGCGAGCTCTATGCTTCCGACCGCATGCCCCAGCTGCAGCAGTTCGGGCAGAAGCTCCTCATCCTCGGCCGTGCGTACGCCTGCACGTGCCCCAAGGAGGCGGTCAACGCGAACCGGTTCAAGGGGACGGCATGCAACTGCAGGGAGCGCCGCGGCGGCGAGAACCTCGCCCTCTGGAACAAGATGGCCTCCGGCGGAATCGGCAAGGGCGAGGGCATCATCCGCCTCAAGGCCGACATGAAGTCCGCCAATACTGTCATGCGGGACCCGACGCTCTTCCGTGTCATTGAAGCGCCGCACTACCGCCAGGGGGACAAATACCGAGTCTGGCCGACGTACGACTTCGAGGTCAGCATAGCGGACTCGCTGGACGGCGTGACGCACGCGCTGCGCAGCAAGGAGTACGAGCTCCGCGACGAGCTCTACTACGCAATCCTCGACGCCGTCAGCCTTCCCAAGCCGCTCGTCTACGACTTTTCGCGACTAAGCATCGCCGGCACGGCGCTGAGCAAGCGCATCCTGCGGCCCCTCGTGGAATCGGGCAAGGTGCCCGGCTGGGACGACCCCCGGCTGCCCACGCTTGCGGGCCTCCGCCGCCGCGGCATCCTTCCGCAGGCGGCCAAGGAGTTCGTCCTGCGGCAGGGGCTTGGCAAGCAGGAGAACGCCCCCCCGTTCTCCGACCTCCTCCAAATCAACCGCTCGCTTCTCGACCCGGTTGCGCCCCACCACTTCTTCGTCGAGGACCCGGTGAAGCTCGCGGTCGGGGGCAGGACCTTCCACGTCCCCCGCCATGACGCGGATTCGCTCAAGGGGGGCGACGAGTTCCGCCTCAAGGACCTCATGACCGTCAGAATCGAGTCGAAGTCGGAGGGACTGCTTGCCTGCTCCGAATCTGCTGCCGAGCCGAAGGGAATGCGCAAGATCCAGTGGGTGGAGGAAGGAAAGGCCGTCGCGGCAAAGGCCGTGTTCTTCTCGGACCTGCTCGACTCCGAAGGCAACTTCAACCCCGCGAGCATGCGCGTCGCCGACGGCTTTGCGCAGAAGGAGTGCGCCGATTTGGAGCAGGGCGCCTTCGTGCAGTTCGAGCGCGTGGGGTTCTTCCGTCTGGACGACAAGGCGAAGATGTCCTTCTTCAGCTGCGGCTGACCTGCAGGTGGGGCAAAGCGTTTAAAAAACTGGCAAGCGATAATACCCTATGCTCTCGAAGGCCGACATCGCGGGCGTCCTGTCCGGCTACGACCGGGAGCGCCTGACCATTTCCGTCCTCGGCAGCCACAGCGCGCTTGAGGTCTGCAGGGGCGCGTGGGAGGAGGGCATCCGCAACCTAGCGGTCTGCCAGAAGGACAGGGACAAGACCTACCGGCGCTACTACCTAAGCCGCACCCTCAAGGCGAGCGGCCGCAAGGTCGGCACCATCGACGAGGTAATGCTCCTGGACAAGTTCTCCGAACTCGTCTCCGACGACATCCGCCGCCAGCTGAAGATCAAGAACTCCGTCTTCGTGCCTAACCGGAGCTTCAGCGTCTACGTGCCCTACGAGGACATCGAGGACCGCTTCGACATACCGATCTTCGGCAACCGCGCGATGCTGCGCGCCGAGGAGCGCACAGCGGAAAAGAGCCAGTACTGGCTGATGGAGAAGGCGGGCCTCGCCATGCCCCGCAAGTTCGATTCCCCCGAGGAAATAGACTCGCTTGCCATTGTCAAGGCCCCCGAGGCGGAGAGGGCATACGAGCGCGCGTTCTTCTTCGCCTCTTCCCCGGAGGACTACCGTGCGAGGGCCGACGAGCTGCTCAAGCAGGGCAGGGTCACCAAAGAGGGCCTCGAGCATGCGACCATCGAGGAGTTCGTCGTCGGCACGCAGTATAACTTCAACTTCTTCTACTCGCCGCTTTCGCAGGAGATAGAGCTCATGGGCACCGACACGCGCAGGCAGACGAACCTCGACGGCCTGCTCCGCCTGCCCTCGCCGCAGCAGGCGGAAGTCCTCAAGAGGGTCCAGCCGACCTACGTCGAGGTAGGCCACATCGCGAGCACCGTCCGCGAGTCCCTCCTGCAGAAGGCCTTCGACGCCGCCGAACTGCTGGTGGAGGCCGCGAAGAAGGAGTTCTCCCCGGGCATCATCGGGCCGTTCGCCTTGCAGTCCGCGGTGGTCTCGCAGGGAGGAAAGGAGAAGATCCTCACCTTCGACCTGAGCCTCCGCATCCCCGGTTCCCCCGGCGTCACCGCGACGCCGTACACGCACTACCTCTACGGCGAGAGCATCTCGTACGGTCGCAGGATCGCCATGGAAATCAAGGACGCGGTACGCCTCAAGAGGCTGGAGGAAGTGGTGACCTGACATGCCCATATCCCGCGGGGAAATCGCCGCGCGAGTAAAATCCTACGGCAGGCCGAAGATAGCCACCATCTGCTCGCACTCCGCGCTCCAGATTTTCCACGGCGCGAGGCAGGAGGGCTTCTCCACCGTCGGCATATGCACGCCCGACAAGCGCGAGTTCTACGAGAGCTACCCGCTTGCCCGGCCGGACGAGATAATCGAGGTCTCCCACTACCGCGACGTCCTCAAGGAGGAAATCCAGGCAGACCTGCTGAAACGCAAATGCATAATCGTACCCCACGGCTCATTCGTCGAATACGTCGGCAGCGGGAAGATCGCGGAGTCTTTTGAAGTGCCCATGTTCGGCAACCGCGGCTCGCTGGAATGGGAGAGTTCGAGGAAGAAGTGCAGGGAGTGGCTCCAGCGAGCGGGCTGCCGCGTGCCGAAGGAGTTCGCCTCTCCTGCCGACATAGACCGCGTCTGCATTGTGAAGTTTTCCGGCGCAAAGGGCGGCAAGGGCTTCTTCCTGACCACGGACGAGCGCGACTACCACCGCAAGATGCGGGAGAAGGTCGAGAACAGGATAATCACGGAATACGAGTCGCAGAACTCCACGATTCAGGAGTTCATAAACGGCGTCAGGTACTACCACCACTACTTCTACTCGCCCCTCGAGAAGGACGCCGGGGGCGCCGAGGGCCGCATGGAGCTTCTGAGCATGGACAAGAGGCTCGAGAGCAACGTCGAGGAAATCTACCGCATCCTCGCCGCGGGCACGCTGCAGGAGCTGAAAATCAATCCCACCTATGTTGTCACCGGCAACGCCCCCCAGACCATCCGCGAGTCGTTGCTGCCTGAAGTCTACCGCATGGGCAAGAGCGTCGCGGAGGCCAGCAAGAGGCTGTTCGACGGGGGCATAGTCGGCCCCTACTGCATCGAGACCGTGGTCACCCCCGAGCTGCACCACTACGCCTTCGAGATCTCAGCGAGGATCGTCGCCGGCACGAACCTCTACCCGCAGGGCTCCTTCCTCTCGTGGTACCTCTTCGGCGAGCCGATGAGCACCGGCAGGAGGATAGCTAGGGAAATCGGGAACGCCCTGAAGAGGAAGCGCCTCGCCGACGTCGTGTTCTGAGCGTTTCCGAAAGATACAAATATCCCGCGGCACACAATCATCCGAGGGCAGTCAGCATGTTCTCCAAGCAGTTCGAATCGGATTCGCCCCCGCTCCCGGCGTGCCTCGCCGCGGAGGGCATGGCCGGCAGGCTTGCCGAAATCGCGGGAGACGACCTCAAGCAGGCGTGCATCGTCTTCCGCGGCGGCAGGGCCGAATTCTACTACGACGACGGCGACGCGGAATCGGTAGCGAGATCCGTGGTGCGCGGCATGCGCAAGCAGCCCGGAGCGGTCAAGCAGTACGCCCGGGATTTCGCCGCGCACGCAAAGTCCGAAGAGGGGTTCGCCGGCTCGATGCCGCCGGCGGGCGCGCCCGCCGAGAGCCTCGCGGAGGCCCTCGAGGGATTCGCGGAGCTCTACTCCGTGACCGAGGCGTTCGCCGCATTGGGCAGGTTTTCGCTCGCCCGCCTCGAGTCCGAGGCGAGGGCGTGCCTCGAGACGCACCTGAGGAAGAAGGGCCGCGGGGAGCGCATCTCCGAGATTCTATCGGGCAAGCCCGGCAAAATCCAAGCCGGTGTGACGCCTGCTGAAGCGATTGTGCAAGAGGAAGTGCCGTCAATCTGCCGGCCTTACCTCGACGCCCTCCCGGCAATCCGAAAGATACAGTCGAAGGCGGTTGCCGCGAACGCAGCCTGCCTGAAATCCGCGGGGCCGCTGTTTTCCGAATCGGCGAAGAGGCTCAAGCTCAAGCCCGAGGAGTTCCGATGGCTGCTGCCCTCGGAGTCCGCTACCGGCCTGCGCGCCGGCAGCAACCTGCGGCCGTTGGCCCGCGAGAGGATGAGGCACTGCATCTTCTCCCAGAAGGAGGGCTTCGGCGTCTTCTACGTCGGCCAGAACGCCGCGGTCTTCGCGAAGGAGGTGCTCGGCCTCCACCGAGACCATGCTGCTAATAAATGAGTTCCGCATATACCATTCCGCTTGTTCAAGCGGGGGATGCTGTAGTTGAGGAAGCTTACCGGTACGACTCTCCTGAAAGAGGGTTTCGCCCGCATGCAGAAGGGCGGCGTCATCATGGACGTCACCACTCCGGCACAGGCCAGGATTGCCGAGCGTGCGGGCGCAGTCGCGGTCATGGCGCTGCACATGGTGCCGGCGGACATCCGCAAGGCAGGCGGAGTCGCGCGCATGGCCGACCCGGCGGTCATCGGGAAGATAATGGCGGCGGTCACGATTCCTGTCATGGCCAAGTGCCGCATCGGCCACACAGCCGAGGCCCAGATACTACAGCATTTGGGAGTGGACATGGTTGACGAGAGCGAGGTGCTTACGCCCGCGGACGAGGAAATGCACATCGTCAAGAAGAAATTCACCGTCCCCTTTGTCTGCGGCGCGCGCGACCTCGGCGAGGCGCTGCGGCGGATTCATGAGGGCGCTGCGATGGTTCGCACCAAGGGCGAGCCGGGCACGGGCAACGTCGTCGAGGCCGTCAGGCACACCCGCAGGATTGCCAAT
The DNA here is from genome assembly GCA_043806595.1 of Microcaldota archaeon. Lineage (GTDB taxonomy): Archaea > Micrarchaeota > Micrarchaeia > Norongarragalinales > SBBD01 > JAZDGU01. The sequence goes on along the minus strand of JAZDGU010000021.1, from coordinate 24,710 downwards.
GAAATCGCCGGGCTCGCAAGGAACAAGAAAAACAAGGCCTTCATTGAGACGAAGGCGTCCGAATTCCGTGTCCCCGCTGCATTGGTCCTTAAGACCGCGAACCTCGGCCGCCTGCCGGTGGTGAATTTCGCGGCTGGAGGCATAGCCACGCCGGCTGACGCGGCGCTCATGATGCAGCTCGGTGTCGACGGCGTCTTCGTCGGCAGCGGGATCTTCAAGAGCGAAAATCCCGAGAGATTCGCCAAGGCCATCGTCGAGGCGACGCGCAACTACGACAAGCCCGGCGTCCTCGTGCGGGTCTCGCGCGGGCTCGGCGAGCCGATGAAGGGCTTGGGCGTATCTTCCCTGCCTGCCGGCGAGCGCATGCAGGACCGGGGGGTCTGAGTTGCGCGTCGGGGTCCTCGGGCTGCAGGGCGACGTAAGCGAGCACATGTCCGTAGTCTCCGGGCTGGGCTTTCGGGCCGTCTGGGTCAAGGATTTGGAGACCCTTCATTCCGTCGGCTCGCTCATCATTCCGGGCGGCGAGAGCACCACGATTTCCGACCTGCTCATCGACAACGGCTTGTTCCAGCCGTTGCGCAAAAGGGCGCTCGCGGGCATGCCCGTGTTCGGCACGTGCGCAGGCGCGATACTTCTCGCCAAAGACGCGGGAATGCAGCAGCGCCTGAGCGGCCAACGCCTGCTCGGCCTGATGGACATGTCGGTCGACCGCAACGCCTACGGCAGGCAGAGGGAGAGCTTCGAGGCCGAAGTCAATGTAATTGGCGTCGGCAGGATGCACGCGCCGTTCATCCGCGCCCCGGTCATATCCCGGGTCCGGGGGGAGTGCCGTGCGGTCGCGGTGCTGGACGGGGAAATCGTCGCCGCGCGCCAGGGCAGCCTTCTCGCCGCCTGCTTCCACCCCGAGCTTTCCGGCGACTCCAGGATGCACCGGTATTTTCTCCTGCAGGTCGCCGCTGCCGCATTGCCCGCACCCCGGGTCCGCGGGCGCTGATTCAAGCGTTTTATATACTGCCTCTAGGTATATCCCTTGAGGGGGGATGTCCATGGAACGCCAACTGGTCGGCAAGGTCCTCCACTTCTACCCAAAAATCGGCGTGGCGGTGGTGGAGCTGTCCGGCCCGCTAAAGGTCGGCGACCGCATAGCCGTCGAGGGCAGGGAGCCCTTCGAGCAGGCAGTGTCGTCGATGCAGGTGGAGCATGCCGCCGTTCCTGCCGCGTCCGCGGGGCAGTCCGTAGGCCTCAAGGTCGAGGGCAGGGCGCACGAGGGCGACCTGGTATACCGGCTTGCTTGAATTTCCGCGCGTCTCATTGAGGGGGGGGGAGCCGCGGGCGCTAGCCTTCGGGTGCACATTAAAAACGTTTGACTGCTGAAAATAATGCAAGTGATCGCTCATGTTCCGCCAGCCGATCGTCTGCGTCCTCGGCCACGTAGACCACGGGAAAACTTCGCTCTTGGACGCCGTGAGGAAGACCAAGGTGCAGGCGCGCGAGGCCGGGGCAATTACCCAGCACATCGGCGCCTCCGAGGTGCCCACGGTGGCGATACGCAGCGCGTGCGGCGGCCTGCTCGAGAGGATGAAGGTCGAGCTGACCATCCCCGGGCTTCTTTTCATCGACACTCCCGGGCACGAGGCCTTCGTCAACCTGCGCCGCAGGGGCGGGAGCATTGCAGACATCGCGGTTCTAGTCATCGACGTCAACCAGGGCGTGCAGCCGCAGACCAAGGAGGCCATCGAAATACTGCGTGAGTACAAGACGCCCTTCGTGGTCGCCGCGTCCAAGGTGGATGTGATCACGGGCTGGATTCCGAAGCGCGCGAACACGTGCGTGTCCGACTCCCTCGCGCTGCAGAGGGAGGACGTGCTCGCCCGGCTTGACGAGCTGCTCTACCGGCTTGTGGGCTCGCTTTCCGAATGGGGCTTCTCGAGCGAGCGCTTCGACCGCGTGTCGGACTTCACCAAGCAGGTTGCGATCATCCCGGTCAGCAGCAAGACCGGCGAAGGAGTTGCCGAGCTTCTGGTATTCGTCAGCGGGCTTGCGCAGAAGTTCATGGAAAAGCAGCTCGAGTCCGTCGAAGGCAGGGCCAAGGCGAGCATCCTCGAGGTCAAGGACGAGAAGGGCGTCGGCAAGACGCTCGACGCCATCCTCTACGAGGGCGTCCTGCGCGAGGGCGACGAAATCCTCTTCTGCTCCGCGGACGGCAGCATAGTCCGCTCTAGGGTCAAGGCTATACTCAAGCCCAAGCCGCTGGACGAGATGCGCGACCCGCGGCAGAAGTTCTCCGGCGTGGGCGAGGTCCATGCCGCCGCAGGGATAAAGATAGCGTGCGACAACGCCGAGCAGGCCGTCGCCGGTTCTTCCCTGTTCGCCGTCGACTCCTCCAACCTTTCCTCCGCCGAGGCGGAGCTGAGGAAGGAGGTGCGCGACATAGAGCTTGAAAACGAGGACGACGGGGTGATCCTCAAGGCGGACGCCCTCGGCAGCCTCGAGGCCATAGTGCGCCTCCTCACGGCCGAGAAGATCCCAGTACGAAGGGCGAGCGTGGGCCGCGTCACGAAGAAGGACGTTCTCGAGGCCGCGAGCGTCTCCAAACAGGACTTGTTCCTCGGCGTGGTATTCGCCTTCAACGTTCCAGTCGAGGACGAGGCCCGTTCCTCCGCAGCCGAGGAGAAGGTCAGGCTGTTCGAGGAGAAGGTCATCTATTCGCTCGTGGAGAACTACCAGGCATGGAGGCAGGAGGCGAAGGACTCCGAGCGCAGGCAGGCGTTCTCCCGCCTCCCGCTCCCCTGCAAGATCTCCGCGCTCGAGAGGCACTGCTTCCGCGTGAGCAACCCGGCGGTGTTCGGCGTCGAAGTCCTCGGTGGCAGGCTGCGCAAGGGCGCGAGGATGATGAACGAGAAGGGCGTTTTCGTCGGCGAGGTCAAGTCCATCCAGAAGGACAACGACCCCGTCGAGGAAGCCCGCAGGGGCGATGCCGTCGCAATCTCCATGGACGAGCCCTATTACGGCAGGCAGGTGCGCGAGAGGATGGAGCTTCTGACGGATATGGGCCGCGAGGACGTGAAGGAGCTAGAGGACAAGTACGCGCAGGCTCTAAGCGACGAGGAGAAGGACCTGCTGCAGCAGATTAAGAGGATTAAGGGCTTCCAGGCGGCCGTGTTCTGATTTTCCCGCGCTTCACCCGTCAAATAATTTAATAAAGGGGCGGGCAGTAAGAAATCCGGCAAAACCCACCTGCCGCGTGCATCCCCAATGGCATTCGAGAAGTTCATCGACTGGCTGCGCAGGCTTTTCTGGAGGCGCAGGGTCATCCGCCTCGGGTTCTACGGGGCGCCCAACGCCGGCAAGACCTCGCTTGCGAACCGCATTTCAATGGACTGGCTAGGCGAGCCCGTCGGCAAGGTCAGCGAGATACCGCACGAGACGCGCGAGGTCCAGAAGAAGGAGCACGTCGTGGTGAGGAGCAAGGGCAAGGAGCTGGAGATGAACCTCCTCGACATGCCCGGCATCGCAACGAAGGTCGACTACCGCGAGTTCATCGCCTACGGCATCAAGAAAGGCGAGGCGCAGAAGCGCGCCAAGGAGGCGACCAAGGGCATCATTGAGGCCATCAAGTGGCTGGAGAACGTCGACGCGGCGCTGGTGATCATGGACAGCTGCGGCGACCCGTTCACGCAGGTCAACATCACCATCCTCGGCAACCTCGAGGCGCGCAAGATTCCGGTAATCATCGTTTCGAACAAGATTGACAGCAAGAACGCCAAGCCGGACAAAGTCAAGGAGGCGTTCCCCCAGCATACGGTAGTCGCAGTCTCGGCCCTCACCGGCGAGAACATGAACAAGCTCTACGAGGCCATCGCCAAGCACGCGAGGTGATATGGGGGCATGAATCGAAAGACTCATAAGAAGGGGCGGAACTGGCTTCGGAGCCGCGCGATGTTCATGCCGGAGATGTTCCGGCCGACGCTGCCGAAGCTCACCGTGTCCCTGCTGTTCATGGCGGTGCTGTTCCTCTCCGTCCTCATCGATTTGCCGGACTGGCTCTTCGGGCCCCTGACAATGGGCCTTGCGTGGCCGCTGCTCTGGCTAACCAGCAACTGCAACGGCGAGAAGGTCTGCACGGACGTGTCCTCGTTCGTCGGCCTCATGCTCTCGCTCTTCTACTGGTATTTCACCGCATCGCTCGTGACCGCAATCTTACAGGTCGTCTCAAGGCATGAAACTAAACATTGAGTTCATATCGCGCAACGCCCTCCACGGGAAAGACGTCGACGAGAAGGTCTCGTTTATCCTCGCGGAGATGCACGGCGGCAAGCGCATAGTCGTCCTCGAGCAGGGTCTGACGCGCCAGGAGGAGAAGATGCTCATCCAGCGCACCATGGAGAAGGTGACCTCGTCGTTCCCGGGCATCGAGATATCGTCGTTCGGCGAGGAGCCCGAGAACATCCAGGCCTCGCTCATCCGCCTTCTCGGCGGCAAGACCTCGGGGCTCACCGTCGTCGGCCCCTCCAACCTCGTAAAGCAGATCAAGAAGGATCCCGACAAGCTGCGCGTCTTCATGGAGACGAAGTGACGCGCCCTTTTTCGCCCGGGGGGTGGACTGGTTAAACCACTCCGGTTACCACGATCGCCTTCCCGCCCCTGCTCCTAACGTAGCTGCCGAGCTCGAGCGCGAGCTGCGGGCCGTTGAGCTTACCCGCGCCCTGCAGCATGGTCACGCCCCCCAATTCGAGGGCCGCAATATCGGAATATGATGCGGTCTTTTCCAGAGCCACGGGGAGGGAAAGCCAGTGCACGGTCGCCTCCTGCCGCGCTGCGGGAATTCCCGCGCCCTCGGCGAGCAGGTAGCCCCGCGGTTTCAACGCGGCCCTCATCCGCTGCTGTTCCTCCGCCGGATTGAACGGCCCGCGCCTTTCGAAGAGCGCGTACCAGCCATACCGGGCAACCGGCGCGCTGCCGGCAGCAAGCGCGACTTCTGCATCCGAGGCATCAAGCGGAATCCCGTAGACTGCCATTTTTTCGGAGTGCGCGGTTTCCCCGAGCCAGTACCTGCCGGCGTCTCCGAGCACGAGCATCGTCGAGACGCCCAGCAGCGCGACCGCAACCACGAATGCGGCATCCCTGCGGCCGGCGTTCTGCGAGAAGAAGAATGCCGCGCACACGAACAGCGGCGCGGTGAGCCACTCACGGAAGTACAGGCCCGTTCCGAGGAACCAGAACGGCCCAAACGCCAGCACCACGCACAAGGCGAATATGCCTATTGGCGCCAATTGCCGCAGCCGCCCGGGCTTTATCCCCGCCGACAGCGAAGCCATTGCCAGCGCGACCGCGACCACCCCCACGAGCGAGAACAGCCCGCCGTCTGCAATCGCAATCACGGCTATGAATCCAGCCAGCGCGGCGAGCGCGCCCTTCCACAATTCCTTCTCCGACAGAGCATACGCCAGAGTGGTAAGGAACGCCGAGGCAATCAGCACTAGCGCCGCTGGCGCGACGGTTTGCGCGAGCGCCACCTGCGGCGAGTCGAGAAGCTGGTACATCGGCAGGCCGTCGTCCGCATCCGCCGGCAGGAACACCCCGGTGGTCTTCTCGAGCCAGTAAACCGCGGACTTCATGACGTGCACGTGCTGGAAGTACGTCGCCTCCCAGCACTCCGATTGCCCGCAGTCCGTGGCGAGCGAGTAATACGAGCCCGGCCCGCCGCCGAGGGAGAGCTGCACGCTTGCCTGCACGACTAGGCCCATGGCGAGACCGAAGGCGATAGACAAAATCCAGAGCTTTTTGAGGTTGCCGGCGCGCGCCTGCAGCCATGCCCTGGCCTTCCCTGGAATGAGAACACCGATGGCGAAAAAGCCGGCCATGGCGAGCAGCAGCGCCGCATGCTTGGCGTTCGAGTTGCCTTCCGTGAACACCTTGGCAAGGCCGCCGAGGGGCCCCCCGGCGCCGGCTGCGGTGGCAATGGCGGCGAGAACCAGTGCGGCAATGACGGCTTTGCGCTGCATTCCCATCAGGATGGTTAACATGTCCAAACGTCTTTTTAAGTCGTGCGCTGAAGTATCGTCGGGGGGTGTGCATACGGTGCTGGAGCTGAGCTGGAAGTCCGCAATCGAGTATTTCGCGTCATTCCTGACGCTATACTTCAGCGTCTTCTTCCTGATTATTTTCCTTCAGAACCGCGGGAGGCTCCACGAAAACCCCCGGCCTCCCAAGTCCCTTCCCTCTCTTACGCTCGTCATTCCCGCATACAACGAGGGAACGACGCTGGCCAAATCCATAGAGTCCGCGCTCGCATGCGACTACCCGAGGAAGGAGCTCGAGATAATCGTGGTGGACGACGGCTCGAGGGACGCCACTCTTGCCATCGCCAAATCTTACGCATCCCGGGGCGTGCGGGCCGTCACCAAGAAAAACGGGGGGAAGGCCAGTGCCCTGAACCTGGCCCTGAAGGAAGCCAAGGGCGAGTTCTTCGCCACATTGGATGCGGACTCGTACATGGAGAAGGACGGTCTGCGCAAGATGATGGGCTACTTCGCGGAGAAGGACGTCGGCGCCGTGACTTCCGTCATGAAGGTGTGGAGGCAGGAGACGTTCTGGCAGAAGCTGCAGGGCGTCGAATATCTCGTGGCTGTCTTCACCCGCAGGCTGCAGTCCTTCATGGACGCGATAAACGTCACCCCCGGGCCGCTGAGCATCTTCAAGACGCGGGTGCTGCGCGACCTCGGGGGCTTCGACGAGGGCAACCTCCTCGAGGACCAGGAGATGGCCTTGAGGCTTCAGGAGCACCACTACCGCATCAAGAGCTCGACCAATGCCATAGTCTACACCGACGTGCCTCCCGGCTTCTTCTCGCTCCTGCGCCAGAGGCTGCGCTGGTACCGCGGGGGCATGCGCAACTTCATCTCGCACTACTACATGGTCTCCCCGCGGTACGGGGATTTCGGCGTGTTCTTCATGCCCTTCGCCATTGTGTCGATATTCGTGCTGTTCGCGGTCATCTCCTTCATCGTCTACTCGTTCGCGACAGGCTTCCCGCTTGCCGCATATTTCAAGTACGGCTGGCAGGCAGTAGTCTACAGCGTGACGCCGCTTCAGCTGATCAGCGTGGCGATACTCGCGTTCGTCAGCCTGTACACCTACCTCGGCCTCAGGTTTATCGAGCGCGAGTTCATCAGCGTCCCCGTGCTGCTCGTCTACCTAATCTTTTATACCCCTGTCATTATACTTTTCTGGGCCGTGAGCTTCCTCCAGGAATTGCTGTTCGTCAAGCTCAAATGGTGAGAATCCGGCAATGGAACGCACGATAAACTGGTCGGCATACGTTCTCGCGTTCGTCGTCAGCATCCTCGTTTTCGCGGTAGGGGTTCTACTCGGCATCCAATTGAACCAGCAGGCAGGCCAGCAGCTGTCGGAAGAGCTGGACCGCCTGCGCTTCCAGACCGCTGAGACGGAAGTGCTCGCGCTCATCACCAAGGAAAACCTGAACTCATCGCCGGGCGCGCTGTGCTCGCTCTACGACCGCCAGATCGCGCGCCTGAACGAGGAGACCTCGCGCCTCGGCCAGACGCTTACCGTGCTCGAGGCCTCGCGCGGCGCGTCTGACGCGGACGTCAGGCGGCTCAAGGCCGACTACTTCCTGCTCGAGATCCGGGACTTCCTTTTCGTCAAGCAGGTCAACCGAGAATGCGGCGATAGGTTCGCCACGATACTTTATTTCTACGACAATTCCGGCTGTGCCTCGTGCGAACGCCAGGGCGAGACGCTCTCGCAGGTCAAGGCGGGCGACCCCTCCAGCATCCTCGTGTATTCTTTCGACGCCGCGCTCAATTCCAGCGCGGTCCAGCTTCTCCGGGACGCGTACGGAATCGCATTGATCCCCTCGGTCGTGGTCAACGGCAGGCTTTACTCCGGCCCGCAGGAGGCGGACCAGATCCGCCGGGCGCTTTCATGAAGCCCGCTACGGCCGCAGTCCTTTTCGCCCTCGCCGCAGTCTTCCTCGCGCACCAGTACTACGGCCTTCCGGTAACCTCCGACGCCGCGGAACTCGCGCGCCAGTCCGCGCACATGACGTCCCACCAAACCGTCCTGGTGCCTTCAACTTCCGTCGGCGCCGGGCTTGCGCAGTACCCGCCGGCCTTCGCGATCCTGCTTGCGGAAACGAGCCTGCTTACCGGCGCGGACGCCTTCCTTTCCCTGAATATACTATCTTACGCCTTTGCGCTGGCGCTCGTGCTCTCAACGGTATTGCTCACAAGGCGCATGGGCTGCGGCGAGACCGAGTCCTGGATTGCCGGCGCCTCCGTAGTGTTCATGCCGCTCCTGTTCTACCGCGCGGTCACGCCAATCGCCGAGACCCTCGGGCTCGTATTGTTCGCATTGGCGGTCTCCGCATTCGACTCCGGGAGATATCGGCTGGCGGGTTTCCTCCTGCTCGCGCTTCCCTTCTCGCACTTCAGGAGCTTCGCCGTCGCCGCGTCCGCGGTCCTCGCCCTCGGGCTGTTCTCCGGGCGCCTCAAGGCTGCAATCGCGGTCATCGCGCTTCCGACGGTACTGTTTGTTTTGATGGTTCCGTTGTCCGCGTTGGGCCTGCAGAACCCGTGGGTGACCGTCCTGCCCCCCGAAGGCGTCCTCGGTTGGCTTGTGCTTTCCGCGGCCGTCCTCGGGGCAGCCCATTCCTTGGTCGTCCGCAGGGAAGGCGCCGACGACGTCACGAAATCCGTCATTTCCGCATTCGCGTTAACCTCGCTTGCCGCACCCTTCGCCTTCCGGCAGCTGGCCTACCTCTTCCCCGTTGCGGCGAAATTCACGGCAAGGCTGGCGTCGGTGGACGTGCGCGTCGCCATGTCCTTCCTCGTGCTCGGGTCTCTTGCCGTAGTGCAGGCCGCCGAATACCGTTCCCCGCCGTTCATACACTGCGAGATCGCCGCTTTCGGCGCGCTTGACAGTTTCGACGGCGCAGTTGTCCTCGCGCCGTTCCGCGAGAGCAACATCCTGCCCCTGTATGCCTCGAAAAAAGTTGTCGTGGGGGCTTTTGCGGAATCAGTTCCACAGGCGGGCGAAAGGCTGCAGGACACGTGGTCGTATTACTACCGCGCCGGAGGGGCGGAAAGGACCGCCCTCGCCGGAAAATACGGCGTCAGTTTGGTCGTTGACTCCCCGCACGTCGACCGCGGGTATTCCGCCAAGCTGCTTGATTCGGGCGGTACTGCTGTCTTCCGGCCGGATTAAGCGCGAGCCTAACAATTAGGCAAACGCTTTATTAGAGGGCCTCGTCTATTCCTGCGGTGGTTTTCTTGGAATCCAAGGCCGTGTTCGCGGCGCTCGTCATGCTCGCCGTCGCCGTGTGGCGGGCCGCAGGCGCGCAGGGAGACCGCGGCGCACGCCAAGGGGCTGCATCAAGCAGGCTCTCTGTGCGCTCGACGTTCCCACCGACGGAACATCGACATTGGAGTACAGCACCCAGCTGGGCTGGTGCTGGAAAAAGAGAAAGGTGATTTCGGATGAAGAAGCGGATTTTCCTTGTTGCAGTCTTTGCCGTTGCGATGCTGTTTGTCCAGCCGCCTCAGGCTCTGATGGCCTCCGAGTGCGCCGACGCGTCATATCGCATGCAGAATGCCGACGCCATCGTCACCGGCACGATTTCCTACGTTCAATACACTACGCGCGACAGCGACATGACCGTCGTGACCCTCTACCCCTTCGAGTGGGAGAAGAAGCCGGTACCAAATGCCACCGACCCGGCAAACCAGGGTCCGCGGCCGGGCGTGGAGTTCTACGTCCTCGGCGGCGTCTTTGACGGCTATTCCCAAATTGTCGAGGACATGCCGCAGATTTCCCCTGCTGACGTCGGCAAGCAGGTGCGCGTTGAGCTCCGCAAGGACGACTATGGCAGCTATACCCCGTTCTGCGGCGAATCAGGCTACCGCGAGATGCCGGTTCCGTCCCTTTATGGCATGCCAGTGATTCCCGACGACGGCCAGCCGTACTCTTTCACTGTCAACCTCAAGCCGGGCTGGAACCTCTTCAGCTCGCCGGTCTACTACGACGGCAACCCGGTTTGCCCGCCCGGAATCGCGCCGTGCCCGCTGACAGGCATCCCGCCGATGTGGAAAATCAAGGAGAACACCTGCGGCGACGTGAACGTCTGGCACTACAACGTCAACTCCAAGTCCTACGACCGCAGGACCCTGGAGGACATGACTCGGAGCTTCGTCTATGTCAGCGACGGCTTCTGGACGAAGGCGAAGAACGCCTGCAGAATAGTCTTCGAGGGCAACAGGAGGGTAGAGACCATGAATGGCGTCTCACTGCAGCCGGGGTGGAACCAGCTCGGCGCCGGATATACTGCGGAGAATGCTGTCGGCCTTCTGTCGTCCTGCTCGGTAACATCCGGGCCGTACTACTACGACAACCCGCAGCGCAAGTGGGTGAAGGCGACCCGCTTCGAGCCCGGTAGGGGTTACTTCGTGAAGGTCTCCTCGGGGTGCTTCCTCGGAGGCAAGCCCTCCCTCAACGACGTGTCGCCTTACCGCGAGGTCGAATTCGGAGCCCTTGTCGGCCAGCCATGGAAGTACGACGGGGAGAACGTCTGCGTCAATGCCTACCACGTGCAGAGCTTTGAATACAGCGCCCTCGTGGGCTCTAGGCCCGAGACGACATGCACCCATGATTATCCGTCGAGTTACTGCTCCTTCAAGTTTTCCGACCCCGGAGTCTGGATGGCCGCCTCCGAGTTCGAGCCGCTTGGAGAGAAAATGGAAGGTTCCGCAGGGTCTTCATACCTGCAGGTGCTCGCGTGCGGAAAGTTCGAGTACAGCGCGACGCCCACGTTCGGGCATCTCGGCGCCTACAAGTTCCAGTTGTCTGACGCGGTCTAGCGGGGCTTCAGACGCGGACCTCGACAGAGACTAAGCCGTCCTTTGCCTCCTTGAGCTCCAGCGCCTTGGCCTTGCCCGTCGCAAGGATTTCGTCCTCGATCTCGGGCATGCGGGAAAAAAGTTCGGCGGGGACGCGGATTTCCACGGATTCCACGGGCTCGTTGAGCGCGAGCTTGTTCGCCGCCTTGAACCTCCTTATCTGCGAGAGTATCTCGTGCAATGCGCCGGCTATCTTCTCCGCATCCGGGTTGATTAGCGTGTCTTGTGCCTCTGGCCATGGGGAGAGATGGATTGACCTAGTCTTCTTCGCGTCCTCGGGGAAGATGTGCTGGTAGATTTCCTCCGTCGTGTAGCAGGCGAACGGCGCGAGCATCTTGAGCGTCTGCAGCAGCACGGTGCGCAGGCAGTACTGCGCCGCGGCCTTGGATTGCGCGTCCTTAACGTCGGTGCCGTACGTGCGGTGCTTGACCTCCTCGAGGTAGTAGTCGCAGAATTCCTTCCAGAAGAAGCTCTGTATTGCCACGATGGCCTCGTAGTAGTCGTAGTTGTCCATCTTCTCCGTCGCAAGCTTGACGGTCGAGTTCAACCTGCTGAGGATCCATTTGTCCGTCGCGCGCAGGTGCTTTATTGCGTCCGTCCGCTGTTTCGCGTCGTCATACCCTTCCAGGTTTTTCGCGGCGAACGAGGAAGCATTCCACAATTTCGTCAGAAAACTTTGCGCGTAGTGCACGTCCTTCCAGTAGAAGACGTTGTCCTTGCCTGTGCTGCCGGAGAGCGCGATCCACTGCCTCAGCGCGTCCACCGAGCTCTTGGCGATGACGTCCTTCGCTTCAACATAGTTGCCGAGGCTCTTGCTCATCTTCTTGCCGTCGGTCCCGAGCACCATGCCGTTGACGAGCATCTCGCCAAAAGGCGGGGAGCCGGTGAGCTCGTTGCACCTGAATATCGTGTAGAACGCCCACGTGCGGATGATGTCCGTGCCCTGGGGGCGCATCGCCGTCGGATAGAGGCGCTTGAAGAGCTTGTCGTCCTCCTGCCACTTGCTGACGATGAGCGGCGTGATGCTGCTGTCCACCCATCCGTCGCAGATGCTGGTCTCGCCAACGATTTCGCCGCCGCAGTCGCACTTCTTCTTGTGCTTGAACGCCTGCGCCGCGGGGTCCGCCGGGAGGTCCTTATCCTCGGGCGCGTAGATGTGCTCGCATTCGGCGCAGTACCAGAACGGCACGGGAATTCCCCATACCCTCTGGCGCGAGATGCACCAGTCCCACTCGAGGCCTTCGGTCCAGTCCACGAGCAGCTGCAAATGGTGAGGCGGATGCCACTTCATGGACCTCGCGGCCTTGAGGATCTCCTGCTTCGAGTCCTTGACCTTGATGAACCACTGGTTGCTGCGGAGGAGCTCGACGGGCTTCTTACACCGGTCGTGCACCTTGACCGTCTGCTGGAGCTTATCCTGCCTGGTCACGAGCCCGAGGGCCTGCATGTCCTCGATGATTTTTATCCTCGCCTTGCTCGCGTGCAGCCCGTCGTACTCCGGCGATGCGTTCTTCATCCTGCCCTTCTCGTCGAAGGCCTCGATGACCGGCAAATTGTACTTGTACGCCCAGAGCACGTCCTGGCTGTCGCCGAACGTGCATATCATGACTACGCCCGTGCCGAAGTTCGGATCCACGGCGGGGTCGGCGTAAATCCTCACCGGCCTCTTGAAAACCGGGGTAATCGCGATCTTGCCCTCGAGGTGCCTATGCCGCTCGTCCTGAGGGTGGAAGGCTATGCCGACGCATGCGTGGATGAGCTCCGGGCGCGTCGTCGCGATCAGGAGGTCCTTGCCGTCGGCGGAGAACTTGACGTAGTTCAGCGTGCCCTCGCGCTGTGCCTCTTCCGTCTCGGCCTTCGCTATGGCGCTCTCGCAGTTCGTGCAGAACAGCACGGGATGCCTCGCCTTGTACACCTTGCCGGCCCGAAACATCCGCAGGAGCGAGAGCTGCACCTTGCGGTGGTACTCCGGCTCTATGGTGTAGTATTCGTGCCTCCAGTCTATGCTGAAGCCCATCTGCCTCATCTGCGCCCTGATGCTCGCGACCATCTCGTGAGTCCACTCGAGGCAGCGCCTGCGGAACTCGTCCCGCGGCAGCTTCCCGTACTTCTTCTCGACCTTCGTCTCCGTGGGGAAGCCGTGGCAGTCCCATCCCTGGGGGAATAAGACGTTGAAACCCTTCATCCGCTTGTATCTCGCGGCGAAATCTATGTAACCCCAGTTCAGGGTGCTTCCTGTATGAAATTCTCCGGTCGGGAAAGGCGGCGGCGTGTCGATGACGTACGGCCGCTTCTTCGGGTCCGCGGCCTTCGCGTCCTTCTCGTCGAAATGGTGCACCCTGAGGTCTTCCCATGCCTTTTCCCACTTCTTCTCAAGTTTCGCGGGTTCGAGCTTTCCGAGCATGTGTGCGTCCACCAGTAGCCGGTTGTTGCAATTGATGTTTTTACCGGAAAAGCCTTTAATGCCTTCTCTAGACCGTGCCTCCGCCTTCCTGCGCCTGCTTTTTCTTTTCCTGCCGGTGCTTCCAGATTTCCCATATTGCCGGCAGGAAGGAAACGAAGATGACCACCGCTATGACGACGATTATGTTCTTCTCGATGTCCGGCACCGACTTGCCGAGGAAGAACCCGAGGAGCGTGAGGCCGGCTACCCACAGCACGCCGCCGACGACGTTGTACATCGCGAACTTGGGGTAGCTCATGCCCGCGATTCCTGCTACAGTGGGCGCGAACGTGCGCACTACGGGCACGAACCGCGCGAGGATTATCATCTTGCCGCCGTGCTTCTCGTAGAACTCCTTCGCCTTCTTGAGGTGCGACTGCCTGAAGAACCGGGAATCCGGCCGGCTGTAGAGCGCCGGGCCGATCCTCTTGCCTATGTAGTAATTCACCGCGTCGCCGATGATCGCGGCTGGGATGAGCAGCAGGTTGAGCGTCCAGATGTCCAGCAGCCCGGCTGCGGCGAACACTCCGGCGGTCACGAGCAGCGAGTCCCCCGGCAGGAAGAACCCTATCATAAGCCCCGTCTCGGCGAAGATGATGAACGCGATTCCCGCGTAGCCGACGGTGCGGATGAGGAACTCCACGTCGTAGAGCTGCTGGAACAATGAGATTATCTGGTCGAGCATAGGGGGGCACGCCTATAGTTCCATGAGCTTCAATCCCGTGGCCTTGTCCTCCTGCCTGCGGATCTTCCTCTGCTCGCGCAGGAATATCTCGAGCGTCGCGGACACCCTCAAGTCCTTGACGTGCCCGCCGAAGCACCGGAACCCGCGGTCCGAGAAGACGCCGTGCGCGTGCAGCCCGGCCTCCGTGACCGTGCCGAGGAGGGACGCCACTTCCAATTCTTCGCCTACGGTTTTCCAGACGTATTCGACTTTACCGACGTCGTACCATCCGAGGGTGACCTCGTCAACGGCGCCGATGGCCTGCAGCTCCCCTCCCTTGACTCCCGTCTGCTCGAAGAACTTCTGCATGCTCTCGAACAGCCTCTCGCCCCGGGCAAGACGTATCGCGTACGACTCCGCATCCTTCCTGAATTCCATAGGGCAACCCATCGGTTTTGCATGCCTTGGCGCATGAATACTTATTTAAACGTTCAGTGGGAGACAAATACGAGTTTATCCCATCGGGAGTTCCGCCAATGGACAAGAAGAAGGAGTTCAACAGGATTCTGATCGCCGTATTCTGCTTCATAGCGCTTTCGCTGCTCATAGTCGCGGCTTTCAACGAGGTGCCGGTTTCGCTTTTCTCGCTCAACTTCTCCCTCGGCATCCTCCTCTACCCGTTCATCATCCTAGAGCTTCTGGTGCTCGCCTACATCGCGAAGGCCGCTTTCTCGAAAGACGGCCATGACGCCCCCGGTGCGCTGCCATGAACCTGTTGCAGAAGCTCAGCGAGAACATCGGCACAGGCCCGGGAGGCCTCGAGGAGGTCGAGGACGCCAAGGACGAGATCCGCCGCGAGAACGAGGAGCGCCACATGGAGCAGGAGCGGCAGGCGAAGGCCACGGAGGAGATGCACTCCGCCCTCACGGAGCCGTCGAAGGCCGAGAAGCCTGAGACCGTAATAATGGAGCCCGGCGTGCCGCTTTCCAAGGACGAGGAGGAGCTGCTGAAGTTCCTCGAGGAGAACGCTCCGAAGATTTACGTCGTAGGCTCGGGCGGCTCGGGCTGCAACACCATCAACCGCGTCTCAGACCTAGGGATCTTCGGCGCGACGCCCGTAGCAATGAACACCGACGCCCAGCACCTGTACCGGCTGGTGAAGAGCGAGAAGAAGATACTGCTCGGCCGCAAGAAGACGAAGGGCCTCGGCGCGGGCAGCAACCCGGCGTTGGGCGAGGCGGCCGCACAGGAGACCGAGCCCGAGATCAAGATGATGCTAAAGGACGCCGACCTGGTCTTCGTCACCTGCGGCATGGGCGGCGGCACGGGAACGGGCAGCGCGCACGTCATCGCCAAGGCCGCCAAGGAGAACGGCGCAATCGTGATAGGCGTCGTCACCATGCCGTTCACCTCCGAGGGCACCAAGCGCATGAACAACGCGATGGAGGGCCTCGAGAAGCTGCGCGCCGCTGCCGACACCACCATAGCCATCCCGAACGACAAGCTCCTCTACTACGTGCCCGACCTTCCGCTGAACGCCGCGTTCAAGGCCGCCGACATGGTTCTTGCGAATGCGGTCAAGGGCATAGCCGAGCTCATCACCAAGCCGGGGCTCGTCAACCTCGACTTCGCCGACGTGCGCACGATAATGCAGGAGTCCGGCATCGCGGTCATCGGCCTCGGCGAGATACAGAACGACAAGTCGAAGGACCGCGTCATCCACGCCGCGGAGAAGGCGCTCAACTCGCCGCTCCTCGACGTCGACATCTCGCAGGCGAACAAGGCGCTAATCAACATCACCGCCGGCGAGGACCTCACCCTCGGGGAGGCCGAGGCCGCGGTGAACGCCATCAGCGGGCGCATCGCGAAGGACGCGCACGTCATCTGGGGCGCCACCGTGGACAAGACGATGACCGGCGGCGCGGTGCGCGTGCTCGCGGTACTCAGCGGCATCAAGACCGACTACCACAGCAACATGCCCGCAGCCGAGAAGAAGGACATGCAGGCGGCCGCGGACAAGGCCCAGGAGGAGCTCAACCTCGACTTCGTGTAGCAACCGAGCGATTCTCTTCCGAGTAGCTTCAGCGGAGCAGGCGCAGCGGCCGGTAGCCCCTGAAGTCTGCGTCGCTCGTGTAGATCGTCGCCCCGTGCTTTTCGGCGGTGGCCCACACGATCGAGTCCGCCATCGACAGCCCCCGCGCAAGCTTGACCTTGGCCGCATCGCGGACAATCTCCTTGTCAGCCGGAATCACATCGCAGCGGGAGAGGATGTACCCGCGGATTTCCTCCGCCTCTTTGGGAAATTTCCTCAAGGACTGGAAGTAGACCTCGAAAAGGTTTATCGACGAGGTGACGACTTTCTCATCGGATTTCAGCAGCTCTCTTACTTCCAATCCCCGCTTTTCGGCCATGAAATGGTCGAGCCAAGCCGACGAGTCAATCAAGGCCGTCATTTTTCTCACGCAGGTCCTTGTACATGAGCGCACGCTGCTTGGGCGTGGCTTTCAGGATGCCATACATGTCCTTGCGCCTCCCGAAGAAGTCGCCTAGAATCGAATTCAGGGCAGCGGAGACCTTCCTCTTTCCGTGCAGGGTGTTTTGCGAGAACTGCACGAGCGCCTCGTAGAGTTCGTCCCGTATCACGACCGTAGTCTTCACCATGCGTTTTCGCCTCCCAAATAATATGGTATACGGCATATTTAAGCCTTCCTAAACCGCGCCTCCGCCGTTGACGGCGCTGCACCAATCTCACGCCCGCGTCAAAACGCTTATAAACTGCTCGCTGCCCAATAGTGCTACTTCTTTTTTCCGCGCGCTCTCCCGTATTTAAAACGTTTATTTCGGGACAGCGCCGGCAGAGAAGGGGGTCTTTCAAATGGACGAAGCCGCGGACGAACCGAAGGGGATGGCCGGACTCAGGCACAAGCTCGACATCTTCATCAAGCAGAGCGAGCGCGTGCTGAACGTCACGCACAAGCCCGACATGGTCGAGTTTCGCCAGATTGCGACGAGCACGGCCATCGGAATGGTAATCATCGGCGTCATCGGCTTCGCCATATCCATGGTCGCGTACTTCATCCGCGGCCACTAAAAAGGTTGTTCAAATGCTTTACGCCTTCAGGGTGACGGCCGGCCAGGAGAACATCGTGGCCGACCTGCTCCACGAGAAGATCAAGAAGACCAAGGTCCCGGCGAAATGCGTCGTGGTCTCGCCCTACCTCAAGGGTTACATCATCGCGGAGGTCGACAACGAGGTCGAGGCCAAGCGGCTCATCACCAACGTCCCCCACGTCAAGGGGATGCTCCAGAAGCCGATGCAGCTCGAGGACCTGAAGGACATGCTCGAGAGCAAGCCGCAGGAGATCAACGTCGAGGAGGGCCAGATGGTAGAGATAATCAGCGGGCCTTTCAAGGGCGAGAAGGCGAAAATCGTGCGCATATTCAAGGACAAGGATGACGTCATCGTGGAGCTCGTAGAGGTCGCGGTGCCGATACCGGTGACCATAAAGCTATTCACGATAAAGCCGCTCGCGCAATAAACCAGGGTGCAGGAAATGGGAAAGCTGACGATTCCGGTGATGGTTGAGGGGGGCAAGGCTAACGCCGGCCCGCCGCTGGGCCCGGCGCTCGGCGCCGCGAAGGTGAACATCGGCGCGGTGCTCGCCGCCATCAACGAGAAGACGAAGGCCTTCGTCGGCCTGTCCGTGCCGGTCAAGGTCGTCGTCGACACCGACAGCAAGGAGTTCGAAATCGACGTCGGCACGCCGCCGGTGTCCGGCCTGCTCAAGCACGAGCTCGGCCTGACGGAGCCGGTGAAGGAGGAGTCCGGAGTCAAGGGCAAGAAGGTCATCGGCAACGTCACGGTCGCGCAGGCGGTGAAAGTCGCAAGGATGAAGGAGGGCGGCATGCTCTCCAAGACCCTCAAGGCGCACGTCAAGCAGGTCGTCGGCACGTGCAAGAGCATGGGCATCACCGTGGAAGGAAGGGACCCCAAGGAGATATTGAAGGAGATCGACGAAGGCAAGTTCGACTCCGAGTTCAAGTGATTCCCGCCGCAGGCGGGGTTCACCCGTTTAACCTCGACAGGTGGTCTGTCATGGACGAAGCGCAACCGCAGGAAACCCCCGTATCGACCCAAAAACCGCAGCCGACTCCGCAAGCCCCGGCAACGGAACCGGTCGCGCCGCCGCAGAACGTGCAACCAAAACCGCGCCAGGAGCAGCCGGTCCAACGGCCCCCGCGGCAGGAGCGCGATGGCCAGCAGCAACATCAGTTCCAGCGCCGCGAGCGCCCGCGCGACGAGCGAAGGCCCATGCAGAACCGCCCGCCGCGCGACCCGAGCGAGCGCAATGTCATCTACGTAGGCAAGAAGGAGACCATGGCGTACGTGCTCGCGGTCGTCACGCAGTTCAACTCCGGGCTGAGCGAGGTGCATGTCAAGGCGCGCGGCAAGTCCATCGTCACGGCAGTGGACGTCAGCCAGATAGTCATCCACCGGTTCATGAGGGACCTTCAGGTCAAGTCGGTCACGCTCGGCACTGAGGAGCTCACGAGCGAGGACGGCAGGCAGACGAAGGTCAGCAGCATGGACATCCTGCTCGGCAAGTAGTTCTATCGGCCGCTTCAGCGGAATTCCCGCAGGTCGTGGAATTCCAGGTGTGTGGGCTGCTTTTTCCAAGTCACGAACCACGCATCGCACCATTCTTTGCTTAGCCTGCGTGTCCTAATCCCCTTGACCACGAAATCGCGGGCATGCTCCACGATCTTCTCGACGACCTCGTCTCTGTCGGGGGGTGCCGTCTCCGCATTCTCCCATTTCATATCCCCGTCTTTGGAGAAATCCATTCTGAAGTAGTGGTTTCCGGTGGCGGACATCAGGTCCCGGTGGGCATGCTTGTCCTCTGGAGGGTCCGGTCGCAGGGTCAGGCTGGCCTTGCCGTCGCGGAAGACGATTTTTCCGGCGAAGGCGAACTGGTTGCGCGGCCCTGTCGGGTGAACGATGAATTTCACTCGGTCCCTACTAGAGCGGTGCAGCGCTGGGTGCCCATATAGCATTTCGAGCTCGTGGCGGATGAGGATTTGGCGGGCCGAGGGAGATCCGGAATCAGTGGCCGGCCTCATATGCTGCCCGTCGAACACAACGATGTGGCCTGCGTGAAGGTCGATGTCCAGCCGCGGCATTTCGGAGTGGGGGAGTTCCTTGTAATTTCTCCCGGCCTCATCCGTGCGCACCATCAGTCTGGGCGAGTTTCCCGCATGCTCCATCCTGAACTGCGATGGCGACGAATATACGCGATATGGCGCGACGCTGCAGCCTTTCAGGCCGCGGGTAATCCGCTCGAGCTTCCTCAATCCCACGAGCTTGGCGTTCTGCCTCATTCCATTCACATCTTCTCGGGGACTTCTATGGAGAGCAGCTCGAGGCCCTTTTGCAGGACGTTCGCCGAGCCTTTCACGATTCCGAGCCTCGCCTTCCTTGCAGTGGCGCTTTCCGCCTTGAGCACCGGCGACCCGCTGTAGAAGCTGGAGAAAGCCGTCGCGACCTCGAAGAGGTAGTTGCACAGCGCCGCCGGAGAGTCCGAGCGCGCGGCGTTCTCGCAAACCGCAGGGAACTGCGCGAGCATGCCGGCCAGCCGGCGTTCGCCGGGGTTGAACCCGTATTCCTCGGGGCCGGCACCGGTTTTGCCGCCGTTTTCCGCGGAGGCCTTGCTCAGTATGTTCTCCGCCCTCACGCACGTGTACTGCAGGTACGCCGCGGTGTTGCCGTCGAACCTGACCGCGTCTGCCAGCCTGAAGGTGATGTCCTTCTCCGCCTGTATGCGGAGTATGGAATACTTGAGCGCCGCGACGCCGACGGCCCTCGCAATCTTTCCGGCCTCCTCCTCGGAATACTCCTGACGCTTCCTGACCTCCTCTAACGCCATGGAAACCGCGGAGGCGACGACTTCCTCGAGCAGCAGCACGCGGCCCGCGCGCGTGGACAGCCTGCCCCCCTCCAGCGAGATCAGCCCGAAGCCGAGGTGGCGGTAGTTTTCCGCGTAGGGGCGGCCGAGGGCCTTCAGCAGGGCGATGACCTGCCGGAAGTGCAGGTTCTGCTCGCTCGCAGTCACGATCAGGCACGAGTCGAAGTGGAACCTCTCCCAGCGGCTCTGCGCGAGCGCGAGGTCGCGCGTGGAATAAAGGGTGGTGCCGTTGCTGCGGAGTATCACGAGGTTTGGCAGGCCCATTTTCTCGAGGTCGCCGACGGTCTCCCCGTTCTTGTCAACGAAGGCAAGGCCCTTATCGACGCATTCCCTCGCGAGCGCCCTGCCCACGCCGACGTAGTCCGAGTCGAAGACCTCCTCCGAGAATTTGATGCCGAGCATCTCGTAGTTTCTATGGAAGGGCTCGACGCTCACCCTGCGGACCTTCCGCAGGAGCGCGAGCGTCGCCTCGTCCCCGCCCTCCATCTTCCCGACGAGGGCCCTGACCTCCTCCTCCATCTCCGGCTTCGCCTCCAGCTCCTTGTGTATGCGGACGTAGTATTCGAGGAGTTCCTTCTCGGTGCCGATTTCCGCGGGTCCGAAGAGCTTGGCCGCGAGCAGCAGCTTAGCGGTCTGTGTGCCCGCCTCGCAGAGGTAATTGCTCGAGACGACGTCGTAGCCCTGGAAGCGCTTCAGGCGCGCTATGGCCTCGCCGAGGATGGTGCTGCGGATGTGGCCGACGTGCATGGGCTTGCCGACGTTCGGCGACGAATATTCCACTATCGCGGTCTTCCCCACGCCGCCTTCCCCGCGGCCGTAGTCCCTCTGGCCTGACTGGTGCGCCGCGAGAGCGTAGAATGCGGGCGAGAACCTGAAGTTGACGTAGCCGTTCGCGGCGGAGACGTCGGAGAAGAACGACGAGGACGCGATTTCTGCCCTGATTTTCTTGGCGGCCTCCTCCGCGATTTCCTTTGGGCCGCCGGCGCCCGGCCGGCGCTTCGCGATTTCGAAGCCCGCTGCGCACGTCAGGTCGCCGAGCTCGGGGTTCTTCGACAGGCCGATCCTTGCCTCCTCCGGCTTGTTCCCCAGGGCAGCGGCCGCGAGCGTGCCGGCCTCCCCCATTGCCTTGCCCAACGCGTAGTCCATGGTATCGTTTTATGGCAGAATCGTTTTAAACGAGAGCATATGCCATTCCAGTAAAGTGAGCTTGGATTGCGAGGCGTAGCCGAGCGGTAATTAGGGACGGGGAAGGCGTGGCGGGGCGATGGGGAAAACCGTTTTGAATCGTAGGCAACTGCCCCCTGCAAGGAATTTTATACTTGTATCCGCAATAGCCCTATTACGCGCTTGAAGATTCCGGGCATTTCGTTCCTCCGGCGTTCGGAGCCGTTGAAGGTTTTGGTGTTCTGCAATTCAGGATTTTCCAGCCCGGTTGCTGCGGTGATTTTCCGCCACGTCTTCCGCAAGATGGGTCTGACTGGGGCAGTGCGGGTCAGGCAGTCTAAAGTGCTCGCGCATGATTTCAACCCGGGCAGAGACCGGATACTTGTCTATGTGCCGGATATGCGCGAATTGAAATGGAAGGGGACTTCGGAGCTTCTCAGGCGCTTCGGCAAGGAACCGTTCCCGCATCAAAAGCTGCTGGAGGCGAATTTGAACACCATCGCTCCCTACCCCGGTTTGAACCGTTTACGCCTTCAAAAAAAGTCGAATCCCATCCATGGTATCCGCGGGTGCGCGAAATGTGCGTTAGTATTGCGCGCGAGAACCGTTTGAAATTTCGCGAGCCCCCTCGTCCGAGGCCCGTCCCGGTACACTAGCGGACGAACAGCGCGGCGAGCGCGGTGACCGCGACGAGGCACTCCATGGCTAGCAGCACGCCCACGACCTGCGGCTCCTTGAGCCTGCCGACGGACATGGCGAAATGCGTGAGCGACGTCTTTTTGGCGGGGGGCTTGAGCGTGCCGTCCTGCTGTACGATTCCGAAGGACTGGCCGCGGAGGCCGGTTCGCGCCTTGAGCGCGAGCTCGAAGAAGTACGGCACGAACAGCGCCACGCCGAGGAGCTCGAGGTTGCCGACGATGACCGCGCACGCGATCGTCGCGCCAATGGTGTAGGTGCCCGCGTCCCCGGGGAAGACCTTCGCGGGATACCTGTTGTAATAGAGGAAGGCGAGCAGCGCTCCCAGCAGGCTCACCGAAATCACGAGCGCCTCCACCGCGCCGGTGTGCAGCGCCGCGAGCGCGATTGCGAGCGAGATGATGATGCCCATGCCGGCCTCGAGGCCGTTGAGTCCCGCCAGCATGTTGAACGCGTTCGATGCCCCCCCGACCCCCAGCGGGACGACCGCGAGCGGGTACCAGGCGCCGAGGTTGACGCTGCCGGCGAAAGGCAGGTTCATTATCCTATGGCCCGCGCGCACCGCGCTCAGTGGGATCGCGGAGAGGAACGGGATGGGCGCCTTGACGCTCTTCTTGAGCGCGAAGACGTCGTCGACGGCGCCGAGGAGGCCCATGGACAGCACCGTTCCGAGTGAGCCGAGGAGGAGCACCTTGTCGATGCCGTCGTTGTTGTAGCCGAGCGCGATGGCCGTCAGGAAACCCAGGCTGATGGCGAACACTATGGCTATCCCGCCCATCTCGGGCACTTCCCGGCGGTCGGGCTTGTTCTGGTCCTTTCCCGTGAGGCCCACGCGCCGAGAGTTCCGCATGACGAACGGCACGGCGAGGAACGCGGCGGCGAACGACAGCAGTAGGGAGAGCAGCAGGATTTCCGGGACTTGCAGCAGGACCATCGGCACTCATCATCCGGTCGCGTTGGACGGCGGTTCCTCCGTGTCGGCGGTAGCCCCCTCAGTCGGGGAGGGCAGGACGTCCATCAGCGCCTCGGTGGGCGACGGGGACGTTTCCTGCGCCGGCTCGGGAGCGGGGGTCGGCGTCGGGAGCGCAGCGGGCTCGGGCGCCGGAGTAGGCTCGGATGGCATGCTTGATGCGGGCGCGCTGCCGGCGACGAGCCTGAAAATCTTGACCTGCGAGTTGGGCGACTTGTAGGACGTCTCGAAGCCCTCGAGGTGTTCGAGGAAGTACAGCTGGACGAACGCGGCATTGAATAGTTTGCTGCTGGCGGTGCCGTTGGTTATCGTGTCGAGGTCGGGGTTGACGTTGATGAACACGGGGTTGTTGTTGATGTAGATGCCGGAGGCGTTGTCCACGAGCTGGAGTTGGGGAGAATTCTCGCCGCCGGCGCGTATGAGCACGGGGTCGCGTATGGGCAGGTTGCCGCCATCGAGCCACGTGAAGTTGCCGCCGGAGTCCATGCAGTACTGCTTGCCGAAGGACGAGTAGTACATCGTGCGCGGAATCAGCCCCGGGCAGGGGAACGGCTGGGGCTGCGCCATGCCCGGCTTGTATTGCAGGACGGAGAATATCTGCTCGAAGGAGTGCTCGAACTCGTACTGGCTCCTTCCCGGCCCGAGCTCCCAGTCCGGTATTTCGGGCGTGTAGTTGTTCTGCGGGCCGCTGTAGGTGCCCGATAGGTAGTTCAGCGCGCCCCACTTGGGGAACAGCTCCGAGTCGAAGAGCACGTAGGTGGCGCCGTGCTTGCGCATGGTGTCGATGAGCTCCTGCGTGTTGCCGTTGACGAATCCGTGCGCGACCTCCTGGTCGAACTCGGGGTAGACGTTGCCTGGGTCTATGACGGCCTTGCTTCCGCCGAAGAACACTATCCAGTGGCCGTAGTCCCACCAGGCTATGACGCGGTCGTCGGCGTTGAGGTTGGCCTTGATCCACTGCAGCGAGTCCACCCAGTCCTGCGACATGCGCGAGTACTGGAGGCCCTGCGAGGACGCGTTGGCAACGGGGTAGAGCGCGCTTGCGCTCCATGCCCCCGTGATGAGGACGACGGCGATGACGACGTAGCCAATAGTCTTCTCGGATGCGGCCTTGAACATGGCGTTGAGAGTGCGCACGATCCTCCCGAATTCCCCGAGGATGAACGGCACGGCGAAGGTGAGCGCGATGCCGACGTAGAGCAGGTACTTGACTCGGCTGAGGCCGGCGTACGACGCCGGGAACACTATCAGCACGGTGAGCAGCAGCAGCGGGTCCTTCTCCTCCGAGTACAGGTATGCGAGGAACACCGCGAGCATGCTCACCATCATGAAGATGAACACGTCGCTGGTTATCAGGAACCCGAGGAACATGGAGAACTCCGGCGCGCTGCCCAGCAGGCCGTCTGCGGCCATCTTCAGCACGACGTCGACGTAGGAATTGAAGAACACGACGGCGGCCGCGGCTGCGCCGTACGCGAGCGCGTAGACGTGGCTCTTCTTCTGCCATATCGCGACGAACGCGGAAGCGATTGCTATGGCCGTCGCGAGCAGCAGGATGGTTTCCGGGTTCAGCGGCCCGAAGGCCGACGGGAAGTACCCTGCGTTCGTCGCCGCGCCTTCCTGCACGGTCTTGTAGAGCGCGTTGGAGCCGCTTGCCGTGAGGATGCTTCCATTGATGAATTCGAAGACCTTGCCGGCGTATCCGGTCAGGAGAAGGAGCCCGGTCCCCGTCAGGAGCACTATGCCCAGAAGCTTCGCCCTCCCAAGGCCGAGCGTCTTGTCGAGCTTCCTGTCCTGGATGAGCCAGAGTATTGTGGAGAACACTGACACCATTACCAGAAGCACGGTTCCGAACAGGATTGCGTCGAGGGAGAATTCATATTGGCGGTAGATG
>JAZDGU010000020.1:0-17242 GCA_043806595.1 Microcaldota archaeon | reverse complement strand
GGAATCTGGAGGATGATGGCGGCGCTGGCAGGAGTCCACGGGGACAGCAAGGGCCTGATTTTCCCGTTCGCGGTAGCCCCCTTGCAGGCCGTCGTCGTGCCCATATTCAGGAAGGACGAGGAAAGGAAGGAGGTTATGGATTATTCGGGCAAGGCATTGGCTGCGCTGAAGGAGGCCGGCATTGCCGCGGCGCTGGACGGCTCGGACAAGAGCCCGGGATACAAGTACAACTTCTGGGAGCTGAAAGGCGTGCCCGTGCGCGTGGAAATCGGGCCCAAGGAAGTGAAGGAGGGCATGGCGACCCTCGTGCGCAGGACCGGCAAGGAGAAGGCCTCGGTCGGCGTGAACGAGTTGGCCCGTGCGGTGGAAGAGCAGGGCAGGCTGCTGACTGGAGAACTGCGCGGGCGGTCGAAAAAAATCCTTGAGGAGGCCGTCAAGGACGCCTCGAGCAAGGAGGGAGTACGCTCGGTTTTGGATGCGAAAGGCATTGCAAGGGCGTTCTTCTGCTCATTCGGGATGGATGGGAAGCCGTGCGCGGACGAGCTCAAGGACTTCACCACGGGCGGCAAGGTCCGCGGCAGGAGGATCGATGGAAAGGAAGGAAAGGAGCAAGGCAAGTGCGTTGTCTGCGGGAAGCCCTCGGGAACCCCGACGTATATTGCAAGGCAATACTAGGTTTTTTCTTGGACGCGTTCACCGCCAAGCTGATTCTCTCGTTTTTCATTGGAGGCGCGTATATCGCGTTCACCATCCGGGTCGCCGAAAGGCTCGGCTCGAGGCTCGGCGGAATCGTCCTCGGCCTTCCCTCGACTACGCTGGTCAGCATAATCTTCATAGGGTGGACGCAAGGCGAGGCCGCGGTGGTTTCCGCGACCCCCATTCTTCCGGTGGCGATAGCGATAAGCTCGCTTTTTCCCGGCGTTTTCGTGAGGCTCCACGGCCGCGGGCTGCCGGCGGCATTTTCGGGTGCTCTGCTCGCCTGGGCCGCCGTGTCCGTGCCCATTGCCGTCATTGGAATCAAGGACATCTGGCTTTCCCTCGTTTTGGCCGCGGCGGTGTACGTCGTTGCCTTCCGGCTGCTTGAAGGCGTGCGGCCCCGGAGGCTGGAGCGCATGAGGTTCAGCATTCAAGAATTCCTGCTCCGGGCGGGTTTCTCCGGCTCGGTAGTCGCCCTCGCAGTGCTCCTCGCAAAGACGCTCGGGCCGCTCTGGGGAGGGCTATTTTCGGCCTTTCCCGCGGCGTTTTCATCTTCGACGGTCCTTCTTGCGCACAGGCACGGACTGGAGTTCGCTTCCTCGGTTGCAAAGGCCATGCCCCTAGGAAGCATGACCAGCGTGGCGTTTGCCGTCGCTCTCTACATGCTCGTCCCCGCGCTCGGGCTGGCGGCCGGGATATTGGGCGCGTTCGCGTGCTCGGTGGCGGCCGCGGCGATCATTTACTTCAATTCGAAGGATTAGGGACAAAGCGGATTGAGGGTGCAGTCACTTCTTCTCCTCGTCCTTCTTCCACAAGCCGATGTTGACGTTCAAGGGCTTGAAGCCCGAGGACTGCTGGGCAGGAGGCGCCGCCGGCTGCACGGGCTTGGGCGGCTGGTCCTTGCTCGCATTCGAGGGCGAGGCCGGTTGGGCCTTGAGTTTGGCGTAGAAGGATATTCCCACGAACACGCCGATGATTACGACGATGAGGAGAAGGAGGTTGAGGCCCTGCGACTTCGCGAAGCCCCCGAGGCCCGTGCCGGCCGGTTCCGCGGTCGGCATCGCGGGCGGGAGCCTGCCGGACGCTTCGGTTACCGGCGGCTCGAACATGTCGATAAGCGAGGGCAGCACCTGCGCGCCATAGGTCGCGGTCGCCTTGAACTCCTCGGATGCCGCGAGGGAGACCGTCCATACGGCGATTACGCTGCCGCTGCTGGTGGAAGAGGGCGCGGGGCTGAAGAGCAGCTTGCCCGAGGTATAATCCGCGTAGTCGAAGGGCAGCTCGAACGCGATGCTGCCGTTGAAACCTGAAGCGTTGGCCTTGAATGAGAGCTGGAAGTCCGTCGAAGTCTGGCCGATGATCGCGGTCAGCGAGGAACTCTCGTCCAGCTCGCGCGTCAACACGAGGATTCCCGGAGTCGGCGTCGGGGCGGGCGTCGGAGTGGGGGTTGGGGAGACCGTCGGCGTCGGGGTTAGGGTGGGCAGAACCGGAGGGAGGGTGGGCGACGGGGTGTTGGAGCACGTCTGGACGGATACTTCGAGGACCGCCGAGACGGCGGTATACTGCAGCCGTACGGTGACCGAGCCCGAACCCCAGCCCGAGAAGGTGAGGAACTTGGAGTAGACCGAGGCGGCGTCAACTGTCGTCGTGCCCGAAGCCTTGCCCTCGAAGGAGACCGGCCAGCCGACGAGGGAAACCGAGCCGGCTGCGGCCGTGCCGTAAAGCTCGATGGTTTCGCCGTCGCAGGGCGTGGTCGTGGTCGCGATCGCGGTGAGGGAAGGCGTGTCGCCGGTGACATTCAAGCGGAGCTGCACCGGCCCCGGAGAGGAGAGCAAATTGCCGGCGCCGTCCCTGAGCTGGAATGACACGGAATACATGTCGGCGGGGGTGGCAAGGGAGGTCTCCCAAATCCATCGGTAGAGGCCG
Organism: Microcaldota archaeon; assembly: GCA_043806595.1. GTDB lineage: Archaea > Micrarchaeota > Micrarchaeia > Norongarragalinales > SBBD01 > JAZDGU01. The sequence continues at coordinate 14,620 of JAZDGU010000020.1, read as the reverse complement.
TTTACGAGCGCGGGAGAGGAGACGTTGGCCGCCGGCGTCCCGTTGGAATAAAGAATCAATGCCAGGAAATTGGGGGGCGACGGGTTGGCCTCGGTGATGTTCGCGTATATGAAGAAGTACGTGCCGTGGAAGCCCGCGACCGACGAGGCGTTCGACAGGCTGTCCGGCTTGTGCAGGGCGACGGAAGCGTTATTGATTACTGGTGCGAGCGTGTCGAGGACGAACCAGCCTGCAACGGAGGCAAGGTTGTTGAAGGAGTCGCGGGCGATAAAACGGTAGGTGTAGTTGCCGCTCGCGTTGCCGGCAAGGTTGGCGATCACGGAATACGAGGATGCCCCGGGGGTACCGGTGTACGACGCCACGAGCGCCGCGTCCTTGGAGACGTTCAGCTGGACCCAGGTCATGGCCTCGTTGGAGGTGAAGTTGAAGGGCACGCTCGCCGGCTGTACCGAGCCGTTGAGCGGCGAGGAGACTGTGACTGCAGGGGGCGTCGTATCGACGGTGACCGCAATCGGGGCGCTCGAGGATTTCGACGCATCGCGGTGGCTGACCGCGAATGCCAGTGCGGTGCCCGGTGTGAGCGCGGAGAAAATTGAGGAAAACGAGGCGTTGTTCGCCGGGCAGGTGATGCAGACCGAGACAGTGGTGTTAGAGCTGTACCAGCCGAACGAGCCCGAGTTGTTCACGTTGCCGTAGGCGTCCATAGCGGTCGCCGTGAATGAGAAGTTCGAGCCGGCGAGGCCGGATGCGGAAGTCGGGGAAATCGACACGTTGAAGATGGGGCCCTCGGTCACCGCGGTAATCGGGGTCTGGCCCGAGTCCATGACCTCTGAAGCGTTGCCCGTCCACACGTACAGATGGTAGCCCTGGGCGAGGCTCGGGTTCACGACGCCCGTGAAGTCTATGTGCACGTCGGTCGCGGGGTCGAGGAGGCAGAACGGGGACATGTTCACGAAAAGCGACTGCCCGAGGACCGTCAGCGAAAGCATGACGTTCGTGAGCCCGCTGACCGTGCCCAGCGAAGCCCCGGACACGGCGAAGCCAGCCGGGAACTGCACCTGCACGTAGCTTATGTTGTTCGCGACCGCGGCCTTGAAGTTGAACGAGACTATGTTGGTGGCGTGGGCCTCGGAATTGGAGAGGCTGAAGCCGAGGTAGGTAATCGTGCCTCCGGCGGCGGAAAGCGGGAGGGCGAACGCGGCGAGGAACAGGACGGCGCGGGGGATGCGGTTCATTTGTTGGGTTCACACATATTGGCGGTAGTCCTCCTTGATCACGTTCAGTATCACGTGGGTGTTGCTGTGCTCGACCTGCTCCATCGCGAGGATGTTCTTCACGAGCCTGCTGAAATCGCTTCGGTTCCTCGTGCGGACGAGCACCATGGAGTCGCTCAGGCCAGTCACGTCGTAGACCGCGACGACGCCGTGCAGCTGGGCGATCTTCCTCTGGACCTCCAGCAGGGCGCCCTTCGTGATGGTGATCTCGATGATGCCCATGAACTCGTACCCGAGATGCGAATAGTCCAGGTCCGCGGAATAGCCCCGGATGACGCCGATCTTCTCCAAATTGCGGACGCGCTGGATCACCGTAGAGGTCGAGACCTTCAGGCGCTTGGCGATCTCGCGGAAGGAGTCCCTCGCGCTGCTCGAGAGCTCCGCAATGATCCTCCCGTCCAGGTCGTCGGGCTCATAGGGCTTTGCCTTGGCAGTCCTTCCCTCTGGGGCGTCTTGCATGCGTTTTATTAAATGCCGGCTGGTTATAAATATTTCGAGGAGTGAAGAATCGGGGTCGAACGCAAATGCTGGAAATCAGGCTCATCCGCGAAAACCCGGAGGCCGTGAGGAACGACCTCCGCAAGAGGGGCGACGCGGAGAAGCTCCGCATGCTCGAGGACCTCATCGCCGTGGACAAGGAATGGCGCCAGGTCAAGGAAAGGGCCGAGGGCCTCCGCGCTGAGCGCAACAAGGCGTCGCGCAAGGTCAACGAGCTCAAGAAGGCCGGACGGGACGCCTCCGCGGCCATACGCGAAGCCGCCGAAATCCCGGACAAAATCGCGGACCTCGAGGCCCGCATGGAGGCCCTCCGCCACAAGGAGGACTTCCACCTCATGCGCCTCCCGAACATCCTGCACGAGAGCGTCCCCCAGGGCGTTGGGGAGGAAGGCAACGTCGTCGTGCGCACGTGGGGCGAGGCCAACAAGCCCGCATTTCCCGTCAAAAGCCACGTCGACCTCCTGCAGCTGCTTGACGTCGCCGACCTCGGGCGCGCGGCGAACGTCGCCGGGGCGCGCTTCTATTACCTGAAGAACGAGTTGGTGCTGCTCGACCTCGCGATCCAGAGGTTCGCGCTCGACATTCTTTGCGGAAAGGGCTTCACGCCGGTCTACCCTCCGTTCTTCATGCACCGCAAGCCGTACGAGGGCGTCACCGACCTCAAGGACTTCGAGGACGTCATGTACAAGATAGAGGGCGAGGACCTGTACCTCATAGCGACCTCGGAACACCCGTTGGCCGCGATGCACATGGGCGAGATATTCGAGGAGGACGCGCTTCCGGTCAGGTACGCGGGAGTGAGCACTTGCTTCAGGAAGGAGGCGGGCGCGCACGGCAAGGACACGAAGGGCATATTCCGCGTGCACCAGTTCACGAAAGTCGAGCAGTTCGTCTTCTGCAGGCCCGAGGACTCGTGGAAGATCCACGAGGAGCTGATTGCCAACGCCGAGGAAGTCTTCCGGCGCCTCGGCATACCCTACCGGGTCGTCAACATCTGCACCGGCGACATCGGCACCGTCGCGGCCAAGAAGTACGACCTCGAGGCGTGGATGCCGGCGCAAGGAGTGTACCGCGAGGCCGTCAGCTGCAGCAACTGCACTTCCTACCAGGCCGCCCGGCTGGGCATCCGCTACCGCAAGGCGCGCAGGTTCGACGAGAAGGAGCTCGTGCACACGCTCAACAGCACTGCAGTCGCGAACCCGCGCGCGATGGTCGCGATTCTGGAGAACTTCCAGCAGGAGGACGGCTCGGTGAGAATCCCGGACGCCCTCGTGCCGTACATGAACGGCGTCACGGAAATCCGTCCGAGAATGGGGCGCCGGGCCGAAGATAAAACGAAGTAATAAATACGCCCGCAGGCCCAAACATTCAACACAAGGGGTGCAGCAGATGAACCTCAAGATATTCTTCCAGGCATTCGTCATCCTGCTCGCGGTTTCCCTGTTGGGGTACGGGCTCTCCGTCGCCGGCGTGCCGGGCACGGCCATCGACTCGTTCTGGAAGCTCATCGCCTTCGACCTCGGGATCGCTATCGTCGCTTCATACCTCCTGCCATACATCCGCGGCGTGCGGAAGGGCGACCAGCTCGCGGCGAATGTCATGCGCCACTCCCACAGCGGAGACATCCTGCAGGCGATTGTCAGCTCGTACTTCGTCACCGCGCTCGAGAACGGTCGCGTCGGGCAGAAAATCAGGGTCAGGCTCGCGAACCACCGCACCGGCGAGGGCGTGGTAACCTCGTACGCCGGCACGTTCTCGCCCGCTCAGATCCGCCTCACGGAAAGTGAGATGTAGATGCAGTTCCACTGGATGGAAATCCTCCACATAGTCGTGTCCGTGATAACCATATCCATCGCGTTCTCGCTCTTCAACGCCAACTTCTGGTTAGTTCTGCTCACGCTCGGCCTCGGATTCATCCTCCACGAGCTGTCGCACAAGATCGTGGCGCAGATGTACGGGGCGACGGCGTACTACCGCGCGTGGACTTTCGGGCTGCTGCTCGCGGTGGCGCTGGCGCTGTTCACGCAAGGCGGATTCGTGTTCGCCGCGCCGGGCGCGGTGGTCATATACGGCGCCCACCTGACGCGCGGGCAGAACGGCAGGATCGCCCTCGCAGGCCCGATGATGAACTTCTTCCTCGCGCTCGCGTTCCTCTTCCTTGCGGCGACGAACTCGGGGCTGAGAGAGCTTGGCTTCGCCGGCGCGTACGTCAACGCCTTCCTCGGCGCTTTCAACATGATCCCCGTATATCCGCTGGACGGGGAGAAGGTCCAGTCGTGGAGCTACAAGGCGTGGGGAATCGCCTCGCTGCTCCTGTTCGGACTCATGTTCGCGTTCATGTTCGGGTTTATCAGAATGGCATGAGGACCGGCGTCGATGCCGGTCAAGTCTTCGAGAACCTGGCCTTTGCCTTCAGCGCCTCGAGCTCGGCCTCGGCGGACGCGTCGCCCTTCAGGCCGGCGTCACTCTCAGCGAACTCGACTTTCGACGCCCCGACGTCGCGCTTGAGCCTCTCGGCGCTCTCCTCGAGGAACGGCTTGACTTCCGGAGAGGCGTGCACCGACAGGGCGATACCGTCGTGCACGACGAGCCCCGCGGCCTTCCTCGCGGACTGGATTGCCCTCGAGAACTCCCGAAAGAACGCCTCCTTCAGCAGAGACTCGTCCATCGTCTTGGAGATGAAGGCCTTGCCCCCGCGGAAATCCTTGGAGACCATGCCCTCCGGCTCCGACTTCGCGAAGGACACCTTCTGCGCGTTGCAAAGCCGGCAGAGCACGTCCTGCAGGTCCTCGACCGCTACCCTGCCATCGCCGGCGACTACCACTTCCGCAAGCGGCCAGCGCTTCTTCAAGGCGGCCTCCTGCCTCGCGGAATTGACGGCCTCGGTGATTGCCAGGGCCATGGAGAACGTCTCCTCCAGCCGTGGGTTCTGAAACGACGCGTCGGGCGAAGGGTAGTCGCAGTAGTGGACCGACTCCGCGGCTTCCGTTTTCACCTGCTGGAAGACGAACTCGGAGACGAACGGCGAAATCGGGGCGACGAGCTTGCAGAATTCCGCCAGGCAGTGCCGGAGGACCGCCAGGGCGGCATGGGAGTCCGCCTGCGCGCCCGTGGAAACCCTGTCCCGGATGAGCTTGATGTAGGCCCGTGAGAGGTCCTCGACCGCGAAGTTGAGGAGCGCGCGTCCGGCGAGGTGGAACTCGAAGGACGAGAAGTTCTGCCGCACCTTCGCAGCCGTCGTCGCGAGCCTGCTGAGTATCCACTCGTCCTCCGGTGCAAGCTTGAGGGCGGACAGTTCGGTTTTGCCGGCGATGGGTTGTGCCTGCATGGAACCTGCGGTTGGGGATGGACCACCGGCATAGGTCTGCCAGAAGAGGTAGCTGTTGTAGAAGATGGCGAATGCCCTGCGGACCTCTTCAGCTGTCTTGAACGAGAACTTCTGCACCTCCCACGGCGCGATTTCGTAACAGTAGTACATGCGGATGACGTCCGCCGAGAGCTTCGCGATGGCCTCCTTGGCGGGCACGACGTTGCCGAGGCTCTTGCTCATCTTGTCGCCCTTCTCGTCCAGCACCCAGCCCATGAGCCCGACGGCCTGGTAGGACGACTTGCCGAAGGCGCCCACGGAAGCGAACATGAGCGAGTCGAACCATCCGCGGATCTGGTCCTGTGATTCGCAGACGAGGTCCGCGGGGAACAGGCCTTCGAAGAGCTCCTTGTTTTTGAAGGGATAGCCGAAGGATGCCCAGGGCGCTATGCCGCTGTCGAACCACACGTTCAGGATGTCCTTCACTCGCTTTGCCGGCGAACCGCAGCCGCCGCACTCGATTTCTATGCCGTCCACGGCATGACGGTGCAGGTCCTTCAAATCCCCTGCAGCCAATTTTCCGACGGACTTCTCCTCGAGCTCGTCCCTGCTGCCGATGACCTCGATTTTCCCGCAGTCCGCGCACTCCCAAATCGGCAGCGGAATGCCCCAATAGCGCTGCTGGCTGATGCACCAGTCCTCGCGGTCGACGAGCCAGTTGTGGAACTTGACCTTGCCGTATTCAGGCATCCAGCGCACGTGCCTCTGGTTCTCCTTCAGCATGGTTTCCTTGAGCGGGTCGACTTTCAGGTACCACTGGCGGCTTACGCGGAACACGAGCGGCGTCTTGCAGCGCCAGCACAATGCCGCGCGGTGCACGATCTTCTCGCCGAAGAACATCTTGCCCTCGGCCTTTAGCTTTGCGGCGATGGCGTCGTTGGCGTCGCGGACCCTCTGGCCCTTCCACTCGGGCACCTGGTCGGTGAACCTGCCCTGCTCGTCAACCGGCGAAACAAATGGTATGGAATAGAACTTGCCGACGTAGTGGTCGGTCTGGCCGTGGCCGGGCGCGCAGTGCACCAGGCCCGTTCCGTCAGTGACGGTCACGAACTCCTCGTATTCCTCGCGCTCTACCGTGCCGGCGACCTCGTCCGACTTCTTCTCCGCTTCCGTCTTGGCGTGCTTGAGGCTGTGCTTCTTGTACTTCTTGTTCGTGAGGATCGGGATGCTGAGGTAGACTCGCCTTGCGCCCCGGCCGAGGGACTTCTGCGCGGGGATGTCGAGGAGAGGCTCGTATTCCATGCCGTCGAGCTCGGCGCCCTTGGCCTTCTTCACGATTTCGTAGTCCTTGCCGGCCTTGCCTTTCAGCACCGCGTCCGCCAGTTTTTCAGCCAACCAGTAATGCTCGCCGCCGACCTTTGCCTTGACGTACATTTCCTCCGGCAAAATCACGATGGCGGCGTTGCTTGGCAGGGTCCACGGCGTCGTAGTCCAGACAAGAAGATATTCGTCCTTCGCGCCCTTGATTGCGAATTTGACGTAGACGCTAGAATCCTCAAGGTCCTTGTAGGAGTCACTGACCTCGTAGCCCGAAAGCGAGGTCTCGCAATGCGGGCACCAGTAGACCGACTTTTCCCCGGGCGCGAGCAGGCCCTTCTCATGCATGCGCTTGACCGTCCACCAGCCGCTCTCGATGTAATAGTCCTGGTAGGTGAAGTAAGGCTCGGCGTAGTAGCGCCACGCGCCCAGCAGGCGGTAGTATTCCATCCACGCCTTTTCGGTGTTTGTGACTTTGGCAAGGCAGGCGGCGTCGAATTTTTCAATTCCAATGGCCTCGATGTCCTTCTTGCTCTTGATTCCGAGCTCCTTCTCTACCATGACCTCCGTCGGCAGGCCGTGGCAGTCGAACCCCGCCTGGAAGTATGCCGTGTGTCCTTCCATCTGCATGAACCTGCTCCAGATGTCCTTGAAAGCCGTGGTCTTGACATGGCCAACGTGTGGCAGGGCGTTGGCGTAAGGCGGGCCGTCGAGCAGGAAGAACTTCTTGCCGCGCGTGCGCTGGCCCGCGAGCCGCTGGGGGATCTTCCCGTCCTCCCAGAACCGGAGGACTTCGGCTTCAACTGCTTTCTGGTCGTAAGGCATATGCTATCGCACCAATCCAGCCCCCGGACCCGCTGCCGGGCGGAGGCTCCTAGAAAATAATCATACCAGCATCAGGCCTCTTCGAAAGGAAATCGGCTCTTTCCACAAGGCATCCAATTGATGAAGCGGGCAAGGTTTATAAAACGGGGTTCAAAGAACGATGCTGAAGGCGAACGGCGACGGGCCTGATAACGACTGACGGGCGGGTTTTACAGATTTTATTGAAGTTGGGGCCGCCAGGGGCTCTTCGGAAATGACATTAAGGCCCTTCAGGAAGGAAACATCACGGCTTACCGCCGCTTGCTTCCTGGAAAGCAACCCGGCAAGACGGACGACACCGTAATCGGGGTGCTCGCTTATTGCCTTCAAAAGCCTAAGCCGCTGCTCGGAAAATATCGCGTGCATCTGTTTGGGCGTGAGATACAATGAGTTGTAACCCCGGGGATTGTCAAATGATGCAAGCGCATCCTTCCTGAATTCCTCGAAACCACCGATTACGATGACCAACGGAGCCAGCCTCATTTCCTCCACCTCGTCCATTCCTCGTGATACCGCATCCAATTTCCATGAATGTCAAGCATTGCCCGGCAGTATTGCTCTTTCCGGGTCGCTCCGGCCAAAACGGCCTTTCTCCGCTTGTCGCCGGCCGGAAGATACGGGAGGTCGCGGTGGGCGAATCCATGCGAACAGTCGAAGCGGGCTATTTCTTCCGGAAAACCGCGTTCGGTCGTCAAATAGACCATTACGAAGTCCCTCAAACCGCGGTCGTACCACAAAACCGACCTCAGTTTGTGGAACCCCTTGTCGTCCAGAATAAATTCCGCGTCCTCTTCCCTCATCCCAACCCCGCATAACAATCCAAGTTATATAACGTTAATGGTTATATTTATGCCTTGTGATTGCCTTGAAGCCGTCCTGCTAAAAGGTAGCAAGGGGGCAGGAGGGCACGGCAGACAAACCGATGGAGGCAAAGAGAATCCCCGAAGCCCCCCAAACCCCCTCACTAGCGTGATGCCTTGTTGATCCAGAAAATCTCGGCGATGCGAAGGGCCGTGGCGTTGTCCAAGGCGTCGAACTGCAGGCCGACGACGTCTTGCAGGCGCAACTGTCCCATCGACTTGAACGTCTGGCGGGCCTCGCCGGCGACGAACGCCCTTTCCAGGGCGTCGCTTGCGTTCCACTTGCGCCTTGCGCCTTCGACGAACGGTCCGGCGGCCATTTTTTCACACCCCGAGCGCGTATCCCGCGGCGAAGGCCGCGGCGTACAATGCGAGGAACTTGAACTGTTCACGGAACCTCATGCAACGCCTGTCTTGTCTTGCGGGCATTTTTCCTCCCACCCGCATGATTACGTCCGCAAGGCAGGTAATATTTGTTGGGTAGAAGGCGAATCAACTGGGAGTTTATCGGGAGGAGCAGGCGGGATGGCCCGGAACGCGCGTCGGGGAAGCCCCCTGCACAAAATATATTTTTTTAGTTTTCCTACAATATTGTAGGAAAAAATACTATCAATGCAAAGCGTTAAATAGCATTGTCGGTATAATGCTTCAGTGGAAACCGCCGCCCCAATCCTGACGCCTTCCGAGCAGAGGCTGCTGTCGCTCCTGCCGCGTGACGCCGGGTTTTCCCTCGCGGACGCTTCGGAAGTGCTCGGCGCGCGCTTCAAGCCGAAGTACCTGTCGGAGCTGCTTTCGAGGCTCGCGGCGAAGGGCATGCTTGCAAGGCTCAGGAACGGATTCTTCTACTCGGGCGCCGCGCCAAGCCTCAAGGGCGTCTTTGCCGCGGCAGAGTACCTGCACCGGGGCGCCTACGCGGCGTGTTCGACGGCGCTATACCTGCACGGGGTCATCGACCAGAGGCCCGCCGAACTGGTTTTCGCCACCGAATCCGCCTACGGGAAGGCCGGCTTCGGGGGCATGCAGGTCAGGTTCGTCGCTTTGGGCGGCGGCTTCTACGGAACCGAGGAAATCAACGGCATCCGCGTTTCCACGTATGCCAAGACGTTCTTCGACTGCCTTTCGCGGCCGAAGTGGTGCGGCGGCTTCGATTCGGCAATGGCCTTGCTTGAGCAAAACCGGCTTTCAAAGATGCAATTCGGGGAGCTTGCCGGCTATTTCAAGGACGTCGGAAACCGGCGTTTGGCGGCGAGGATTGCGAGGCGAGGCCGCGGGTGGCTTCCCGTGAGTTTCATCAGGCAGCTTGATTTGGTTGTGTTGGGGCGGTTGGCATGAGAATTCCAGAGAGCCTGTTGCTGAAAACCGGTCTTCCGGCGGAGTACGTCGTCAAGGAGCTCAAGATCCAGGAGGCGCTGGCCGGGCTTTCCGCGGGTTTCGCGGACGCGGGCCTGCAGTACGCGTTCTTCGGCGGCACGGCGCTCAACCAATTCCACCTCAAGGCAAAGCGTTTCTCGGAGGACCTCGACTTCTTCGCCTACGGCCAGACGCCGCAGGGCTTCAGTTCCTTCCTCAAGAAATCCCTTCCGGCGTTCCAATCCAGCGGTCCGTCCAGGATTTTCGGCGAGTTCTACCGCTGGAAGCTCGCGTATTCCGACGCGGAGAACGGCGTCGGCCGCGATTTCGTGTTCGTGGACGCGAATTTCGGCTTCCGCTCGCCTCCGACGCCGCTTTCGAGGCTCGAGCCCCGTTCTTTCCTCAACGACTACGGGTTCTTCATCCGCACGCCGCCGCTCTATTCCTTCCCGCCCGAGGTCTTCGCCGCCCAGAAGATGGTCGCCTTGCAGGCAAGGGCCGCCGGCCGCGACTACTACGACTTGCACCGCCTGCTTTCCGAATACCGGTTTTCCCGCCGCCAGATTCTTCCGCACGCCCGCGTCTATTCCAAATCGCTTTTCGGCTTCATGGCCTTCGACGAGAAGACGTTCTTCGCCTCGGTTGCCGAAAAAGCCGCCCAAGCTGACCCGCGGGAGCTTGCCGGCGCCGACGCCTTCATTCCCGCGCCGCACCGGCCGAACTGGCTGCAGTTGAAGAAGGAAGTGGCGCGCCTGGTCCGCGGGCTCAAGTGAAGCGTCGTCAATTGAAGTATCGGATAGACAAAAATTCAGGTTAACCGATACAATCTGATAGGGGGTAGCCGAAAGCATTATATATCGGTTTGTCCAAATATTTGGTTATCCGATATTGGTGGGTTTATGCAAATCGATGCTTTGCTTTGGGCTAGGATTACGGAAAAGAAGGGGAGGCTCGACCGCCTAAGGCCGTTTTCTCAGGCGGCGTTGGCGAGGCTGCGGGAGAGCATTCTCGTCAGCCTAGCCTACAACAGCAACGCCATCGAAGGCAATTCGCTGACCCTGCAGGAGACGAAGCTGGTAATCGAGGAGGGTCTGACCATTGGCGGCAAGAGCCTGCGCGAGCATTTGGAGGCGGTGAACCACAAGCCCGCGTTGGCGGCAATTGAAGCGGAGGCGGCAGATGCGGGCAAGCCTTTTTCCGAGGCATTCGTCTGCTACCTGCATTCCATCGTCTTGAAGGGCATCAGCGAACGCTATGCCGGCAGGTACCGCGACCAGAACGTGCGGATTTCGGGCTCGGCGTTCAAGCCGCCGCCGTTCCACGAAGTTCCCGCGCTCATGGCCGGCTTTGTCGCGGAATTCAACGAAAAGCGGGAGAACGCCGTCGAGCTGGCTGCATGGGCGCATTTCCAGCTCGTCCACATCCATCCCTTCATGGACGGCAACGGAAGGACCGCACGGCTCCTGATGGACCTGGTGCTCTTGAAGAACGGCTACCCCATTGCAATCATCCAGAGAGCCGGCCGCAAGCAATACTACCGCGTGCTGGAACAGGCGCACGCAGGCAATCCCGCGCCTTTCTATAACTTCGTCGCGCGCTCGGTCGAAAGCTCGCTCGACATGTATTTGGAGGCGTTGGAGCCCGGCAGGGGCCGGGACGAGGAGTTCGTCAGCCTTTCCGACGCCGCGCGCGGCACGCCTTATTCCGCGGAGTACCTTGGCCTCTTGGCCAGGAAGGGCTCGCTGGATGCGGTGAAGTTCGGTAGGGACTGGAAGACCTCGAAGAAGGCCTTGAAGGAATACGCGGAGAAAATAGGCAGGCGGAAAACGGAGCGCGTGCATTAGCGGGTTCAAAGGAGGCGTTCGGCGATGTTTTTGAAAAACTGCATGTTCATGGAAGCCATCGGAATGGGTTTTCCTTCACGGGTAAGATTTTCTTTTAACAGCGGCCAGTCGTATAAGTTCGTGAATTCCAGCGCCCGTTCAGGATGGGGCATTAAGCCGAGCGTCTTGCCGTCCTCGGAAGTTATGCCAGCGATGTCTTCAAGCGCGCCATTGGGATTATAGGGGTACTCGCCACCCGCCGCGCTAAGGTCCTCGTGCACATACTTGAAGCACACCATCTTCTTTTTCTTGAGTTCCGCGAGGGTCCCCTTGTCGCAGTAGAAGTTGCCTTCACCGTGTGCCACCGGGCAGTATAACTTTTCGATTCCCTTCGTCCAGAAGTTTTCCGCCGCCGGCTTCAAAGTCACGAACCTGCACTCGAGCACGCCCCGGGTGTTCGGAAGCAACGCAATCCGCCTCTCGTGCTTCTTTGCAAACGCCGGCACCAACCCGAGGTTGACGAGCACCTGGAACCCGTTGCATATTCCGAGCACAAGGTTGTCTCCCTCGAGGAATTTGTTCACTTCGCCCAGCAAGTTGTTCCTCACGCGGTTCGCGTACGCATTCCCCGCGCCCGTGTCGTCGCCATACGCGAACCCTCCGGGGAACACGAGCAGCCGGTAGTCCGCCAGCCGCGCCTTCTTCGCAATCAAATCATTAATATGGATAATATCCACTTTCATTCCAGCGCGGGCGAGCGCCTCGCGCGTCTCCATCTCGGAGTTGATGCCGTACCCGCTCATGATGATTGCTTTTTCCACTTCAATTACCCGCAAACGGCTTCTTGTACGCTTCCTCCATCTCCGCCACCGGCAGGCGAACGACTTCCTTCCCTGCTCTAATCACGAATTCCTTTTCCGTCACCTTCCCCAACAGCGTTGTTTCTCCTGCCATCGCCTTCTCGAACTCCGCCTTCTTCCTCGCGTCCACGGTCACGACCAGGCGCCCCTGCGTCTCCGAGAACATCCAGTAGTCCGCCCGCATCCCTTTCGGCGCCTCAATCTCCATTCCCAACCTGCCTGCAATCGCCACCTTCGCCAGCGCTACCCCGATTCCGCCGTAGTTCACGGGATACGCCGACGCCACCAACCCCTTCTCCATCGCCGCAGACAGCCGCTCGTACCTCGCCTTCGCCGCCTTGGCGTCCACCTTGGGCACGCCGTTTCCGACAAAACCGAGATAAGCGAAATACTCCGACCCGCCGAGCTCCTCCGCCGTCCCCCCAACCGCGTACACAAGATCTCCGGCCGCCTTCGTATCCATGGACACCGCCTTGCCAGCATCCTCGATGACTCCGATTGAGGAAACGAGCAGTGTTGGCGGCACGGACACTTCGACCGGCCTACCTTGCGCGTCGAAGCCCTTGAAGTCGTTGAACATGCTGTCCTTGCCGCTGATGAACGGCGTGCCGTAGCAAGTCGAATAGTCGTAGCAGGCCTTTGCCGCCCTCTTAAGTTGCCCGAGTCTCGCCGGGTCGTTCGAAGAGCACCAGCAGAAGTTGTCCAGCAGGGCGATTTTCTCCAACCGCACGCCGACCGCTACCAGCCCACGGATTGCAGTGTCGATGCCCGCTGCCGCCATGAAGTATGCATCGATGTCCGAGTAGAGCGGATATGCCCCCTGCGAGAGCGCCACGGCCTTCGGCGAGCCGAGCACGACCTTGCTCACGGACGACACTCCCTGCACCCTGCCTTTGCCTTGCACGGGGCCGATGACGTGCCCTCCCTGCACCACGTGGTCGTATTGCGTGGAGATGAACTCCTTCGAGCAGATGTTCTTCCTCTTCAGCATGTCCAGCATCGTCGCGTTCAAGTTCTCGGGGCACTTCATTTCCGGTTCATCAAATTTCTTCTGCTTATATTCCGTCTTAAGCCGCTTCTCCGGTAACCCCTCGTGCAGGAATTCCAATTCGACGTCCATCACAGTCCTTCCCTTGAATTCCACGACGCACTTGCCGTCGCCATTGAATTCGCCGATGACCGTCGCCTCGACTTCCCTCCGCTTCATCAGTTCCATGAATTCCGCGAGTTTCTCCGGCGGCACCGCGAGCGTCATCCTCTCCTGTGACTCAGACACCCAGATTTCCCACGGCGCCATTCCCGGGTATTTCAACGGCACCTTGTCGAGTTGTACCCTGCATCCTCCGCACTCCTTCGCCATCTCCGCCACCGAGCACGAGAGCCCGCCCGCGCCGTTGTCGGTAATGCTCGAATACAGCGCCTTGTCCCTCGCCTCCTTGACGATCGCGTCGCTGAACTTCTTCTGCGTAATTGGGTCTCCAATCTGCACCGCCGTAGCCGGGCTGCCGGAGTGTAGCGCCTCGGACGAGAACGTCGCACCGTGGATGCCGTCCTTGCCGACCTTTCCGCCGACCATGACAATCAAGTCGCCGGGCCGCGCCGCCTTCTCGTGCAGCTTCCTTCCATCAGTCCCCACCCTAGGCATAACCCCCACAGTCCCTACAAAAACCAGTGGCTTTCCTGCGTAGCGGGGTTCGAAATAGCACCATCCCTGGGGCGTCGGGATGCCGCTGCAGTTCCCTCCGTCCTTGACGCCGCGGACTACGCCTTCCATAATCTGCCGGGGCAAGAGCACCGGGTCCTTTCCGCCTTTCTTCCTGTAGAGCCCGGGATTCGACTCAGGGTCCGCAAAGCAGTAGCCGTAGTAATTCAGCGCCGGCTTTGCCCCCAGCCCGAACCCGATGGTGTCCCGGTTCACGCCAACGATGCCTGTAATCGCGCCGCCGTATGGGTCCAGCGCGCTCGGCGAGTTGTGTGTCTCCACTTTGTGCGTAATCATGTGCTTGTCATCAAAGGCGATTGCGCCGGAGTTGTCCGTGAAGACGGAAATGCAGATGTCGTCCTTTCCCCTCTTTTTTCTTATCTCATTCGTCGCCGCCTTGATGTACGTCTTGTAGAGCCCTTCCGGCACGTCGCCGTCGAGCGCGGCGCTGAAAATCGTGTGCTTGCAGTGCTCGCTCCACGTCTGCGCCAGCGACTCCAACTCCAAATCAGTCGGGTTCCTTTTGTTTGCCCTGAAATACTCCCGGATTGCCTTCAAATAAGGCAGGTCGAGCGCAAGTGGCCCCCTCCTCAGCCCGCTCTTCGCATCCAAAATCCCTTCCTTTCCGAGTTTCGCCAGCTCCTTGTCATCCATCTCCAGCGAGACTTCCTCGGCCTCCGGCAGTTCGTCGAGCACGACCTTGGGCACGACGACGCCCATGCCTCCGCCGGCGTATTCCTTCGCGGTCTTGACCTGTACCCTCTG
>JAZDGU010000019.1:0-13592 GCA_043806595.1 Microcaldota archaeon | reverse complement strand
CGAAATCAACGCCAACGCCAATGCCGACAATGCGGGCAACCAAAAAGCCTTGATCAACGCTCCCGAAGGGGAGAGGTAATCAGACCCCCTTTCCCCGCCGCCGAAGTCGTCTGCGCCGGAATCGCCGGAAGGATTTGCGGGAAGACAGATTACCGACTCGTGTTCCCCGTGGGAATCCTCGGGTGGCTTGCGACCGCGGAGAGACGAGGAATAATAGAGGGCAGACGCAACGAGGACGAGGACCGCGAGGCCCGCGAGAAGGTAATTGTACGATATCTTCGCGTTGCGCGAATTCTCGAGGAGGACTGCCACGCGCTCCTTCGCGCGCATCCAAAGCAGCCTCGCCTCGTCCATCCTGCCCTGCTTCTCGAGGACCTTCGCCTGCGATATGATTTCCTGTATGCGGGCCTTTTCTTCGTCATACGGGAGCCGGTCCAGCGCGGCCTCCACTTCGTCGTCGGATTCCGGGACCGCGACGTACTTCGGGGTCGGGCGCGGGGAAGGCACGGACGAAGGGGCCGCTGAACCGCTTGGCCTTGGCGTAGGGGGAGGAGTACCGTAATATCCCCCGCCGGAGTAACCGCCACCGCTACCACCGCAGATATTGGCATGCGAACACGCTCCCGCACTGCAGGAGTCCGAAGTGCAGGAATTGCCGTCTTCACATTCTACGCCGCAGCACAAATCCAGCTGGATGCACTCTCCCCAACTCGAGTCGGTGCAAAGCCGGGTCCCGCTGCATGCTCCGACGGTGCAGTCCTGAATTGAATTGTCGGGCGAGCAGGGCTCGGGGGTAGGGGTCGGAGATGAAGTCGGGGTCGGGGTGGCCATGAGGCCGCAGTAGGAATCGCAGGTTGCGGGATTGAAGCAAACGCCGCCGCCGGGATTATTAATGCAGTCCGAGTCCGACCTGCAGATAATCCTTGGCTGGCCGCCGCAGCACCATCCGCCCTCTCCCAACGCCTCGCCGCCGCAACCGCAGGCGCTGCCGGAGGGGACCTCGCCCTCGGCGCAGACGTTGAACAGGAGCGCGGCCTCGTTCGTGGCAAGCGTAACGCTGTTCGCGGGCTGGGCGGAAAGCGTCCCGTCGGCTGCAACCCGGTAGTATTCGCCGGACGGATTGTACTCGTTCGCAAGCGAATAAACGCGCGCGTCGGCATAGGAAGTGGAGCAGGCGGGGCCGCAGTCGCAGTAGCCGGGGCTCAGGTACTGCCCCTCGGTGCACCGCACCGCCTTCCAGCGCGCCAGCACCAGCCCGTTCGTGAAAAATCTTGCGACTGCGATGTTCTGGCGGTTTACGACGTTGCAGTTCGGGGAAGACGTGGCCGAATTCCAGTTGAAGAACTTGTCAGTGCCAGCCAATCCATCGAAGTCGACGATTCCCGCAGGATTCTGGCGGGGAAAACCGATGTCCACCTCGGCAAGTTTGTTCCAGTAAATCTGCGTGATATCGTTCAGGCCGTTCCCGTCCTCGGCATAGCCGTAGAAAAGGCGGTCGTTCTTGACGAGGTAATACTTTGCAATCGACGAGGCCTTCGTCCGGGGGTCGGGTACAGGATAGGCGCCGTCGCGCGGGTGGTTATAGGTGAAGACGGTAAGGTTGACGCCAAAGAGCACTGAATAATTCCACGCCTCGGCAAGGTCGGAGCAATCGCGGTCCCAGAAAGGCATCGCGTACTCGCCCTCCTGGATCGGGGAGACCCAGGATTCGGGGGTGGCATGCCTCAGGTTCGCAAGCATCCACGCGACGTACGGTCCGTCGTGCCGAATCCAGTACATGTTGTTCACGTTTCCCAGCCAGACGAGCTGCCTTCCCTGATACTGCTCGACCCCTTGCTTGACGTGGCTGAAGAAATCGTGGTATACGTCGTTGTACTGGAGGTCGACGGCCGAATTTGGGGAGGAGGACCAGTATTCGACGGTGCGGTTGAGGTAGTTTGAGCCTAGGAACAGGATGTTGTCGAACCACAGGCCGTCTGCGGGATAGGCCGGCGGATAATACATTATCGTCTCGTTCGCGCGCCACGGACCGAAGTCGCGGTAGACCCTGCTGTTGAAGTTCGGGATGGTCCAGCCAAGAGACTGGTAGAGCGGGTCGGGGTCCTGCATCCTTGACTCGCCAAGCAGATGCGCGGACGACTGCAGGCCGATTGCCGCGCACTCGGGGGCTGCAGTGCCGGTGCACTCGAGCGGCGAGCCCGGCCTCGCGTTGCAGCCGGGGACGGTTATGCCGTTGATAACGGCATCGCACTTGTAGTGGAGGTGCACGCCCTCGATCTCTTCGGCGGCGTATTTCCCTTGGTTTTCCGGCAGGGAAAGGAAATGACCGAGCCTTGCCTTGTAATAGGTGGAGATTTCGGCGAGGCCTGTGAAGTCGAGGACGCGGATGTCGGGGTTCCTCTGCTTGATGAACTGCATCCAGCCGGAAACGTGGACGGAGGCAAAGTCGAAGTGGTCGGCGACGTAGGACGCCTGCGCGGAAGTGTACGAACTGCTGTCCTTCAGGTTGTCGTAGATAAATGTGTTGATCCAAGGATAATTATCGAAGGCGGTAACATTGAGGAAAAAAAGGAGGAAAACCGACAGCGTCACAACGTAAAATCGCATGCAATGAAAAAACGCGAGCAGGTTAAAACACTATCCTTCCGGAAGGCTCCTCCGGTTCAACCAATCCCTTCAACAGCGGGGGCTAATTTAAAATTCCGGCGGGGTAGGCGGGTATGCCGGCAATAACGACCAGCAAAATTGTCAAGAAATACGGGAAGGTCACTGCTGTCGGCGGCGTTTCCTTGGACATAAGGGAAGGCGAGACCTTCGGCCTTCTCGGCCCCAACGGCGCGGGCAAGACGGCCATGATTTCCATGCTTGCGGCCACAGTCAAGCCCTCCCGCGGCACCAGCGCCCATCCGCACGTGTTCGAAAGGGCCGCGGTGGCAGCCTTCTCGCTCGCGTTCACGTACTTTGCCACGAAGGCCTTCGAGTGCATCAAACAGCAAAAATAAATACCCTCCCCGCCTTCCTGAGGTCGGCCCATGAAATTTTTCAAGGACATCCCGCGCAACGTGCTCGCGCTCGGCTTCGTGAGCATGATTACGGACATCAGCGGCGAGATGGTCTTCAGCGTGCTTCCGATATACATGTCAGCTGTGCTCGGCATCGACAAGGCGCTCATCGGCGTCATCGAGGGCCTCGCCAACGCAGGAGCGAACATCAGCAAGCTCTT
The DNA here is from genome assembly GCA_043806595.1 of Microcaldota archaeon. Classification (GTDB taxonomy): domain Archaea; phylum Micrarchaeota; class Micrarchaeia; order Norongarragalinales; family SBBD01; genus JAZDGU01. Next base: position 10,369 of record JAZDGU010000019.1, on the reverse strand, counting down.
CTCCGGATATTTGTCGGACAGGTTCGGGAAGAGGAAGCCGCTCGTCCTAGCCGGATACGCGCTTTCCGCTATAATGAGACCCTTCTTCGCGTTCGCGGTCTTCTGGAACGAGATGCTGTTCGTCCGCGTCGTCGAGAGGCTCGGCAAGGGCCTGCGCGAGGCCCCCCGAGATGCGATTATCGCAAGCTCGACAGCAGGGAAGAGCAGGGGCAAGAACTTCGGCGTGCACCGCGCGATGGACAGCATGGGCGCGATAATCGGGCCCGCGCTCGCTTTCGCGATCCTGGCGGCGACCGCGGACGACTTCAAGCTGCTGTTCTGGGTGTCACTGGTGCCGGGCGCAATTGCGCTGATTATATTGTATTTGTTCGTCAAGGAAAAGGCGCCGCGAAAGCGAATCGAGCAGGGGAAGAAGGAGGAGATCACGGCCGCGTTCGTCTGGAAGAGGTTCTCCCCCGAATACAAGCGGTTCCTGCTCACCGTCGCCGTGTTCTACGTCGGCAACTTCAGCATCGCGTTCTTTTTACTGAAGGCCAACGACCTCGGGCTCGCGGCGGCCATGATCCCGCTGGCTTACCTGACCTACAACCTGTTCTACACCCTGGCGGCGGTTCCGTTCGGCAGCCTGTCGGATAAAATCGGCAGGAAGGGGGTGCTCGGCATCGGCTACGCGGCGTTCGGGCTGAGCTGCATCGGCTTCGTCTTCATGTCGGAGCTGTGGATGGTATGGGCGCTGTTCGCCCTCTACGGGTGCTTCAAGGCGGCAGTCGAGACCGTCCAGAGGGCTTATGCGAGCGAGCTCGTGGAGGAGAAGGTCAGGGCGACCGCGCTCGGGGCGTACAACGCGATTGTCGGGCTGGCGCTGCTGCCGGCGAGCGTCATCGCGGGCGTGCTATGGACCGCCTTCGGCTCGACGGCGACTTTCGCCTTCGGAGCAGTGATGTCCTTCGCGGCAGTGGCGATGATGATTGTATCAAGGTCCCGATGACAGGTTGTGCAAACATCGAGGGCGCAGCATGCTATTATAAAGCATCGTGCAAAATAAGTGCGGGATGTCGTATGGAAACCGTTTCGGCCCGGAACCTGCGAAAAGACTTGAAGGAAATCAAGGAGGAGCTCGCATGCATAAAAGCCGTGCTTGTAGAGGAAATGACGTCTGAAGACAAGAGAGACCTAAAGCACGCCCTCAGGGAGTACAGGCAGGGCAAGACAGCAAGCATAGAAGACATCTGAGATGGCCCGCATGCCTTATGACGTCCGTATTGCATCCAAGCCCAAAAAGTTTGTCAACAACCTCCGGCAAGACTACCGCGATACCATCAAAATGCTGCTGACGGAGCTAAAAACGAATCCATTCCCAAGGGGAACCCTGCAGCTTTCCGGCCAAGAGGACTGCTACCGACTCCGGGTAGGCCCATTCAGGATTCAATACCACCTGTTGGAGAAAGAACGGTGCATCCTCATCTACAAGATATAGGCCGCCGAGACGAAACAACCTACCGTTGAGAGGGGGAAATGACACCTCAAGATTCACGCCAAGCGCCCGCTTTCGCCTTCGGTGCAGCAATGTCTTTCGCGGCGGTGGCGATGATGGCCGCATACTCGCAAAGGCGCGACCGAACGTAAGGGTTTTTAAAGGAAATGAGGCATAGATGTAGTTCCGTCTGATTGTTTCTGCCTTGACGGTTTGAAGCAAAGAACAGACACGCCTGTCTGCAGGCGCCAAAGCCGCCAAGAAAAATTGCGGCAGAACGCCCGCGGGGATCGAAGGAGATGGATTCCAAGCAAAGGGAGTTCCTACTGTCCGAGTTCATCGGACAGGCCGTGCAAGTGAAGTCGAGCGCGGACCGCGGCCGGCAGGGGCTCGAGGGCAGGATAATCGACGAGACGAAGAACACGTTCGTGCTCAAGGCGAAGGACGGAAGGAAGATCGGGGTCCCGAAGAAGGGGAGCTCGTTCTGGTTCGAGGAGGCCGGCGTCCTCGTGGACGGGGGCCTCGTGGCGCTCAGGCCGGAGGACCGTACGAAGGCGCTTGCGAAAAAGCTCGGAAAAAGGTAAGGGAAAAATGGCGGAAGCTGCACAAGAGACGGAAGCGAAGAAACAGGAGAATGCCGAAGAATGCGGCGACTACAGGTGCCCCAGGCACGGCGGGTTCAAGACCCGCGGCAGGATATTCAAGGGCACGGTCGTGAGCGCGAAGGCGAAGGGCAACGCGGTAGTCGAGATGCCGTTCCTCCGCAAGGTCGCCAAGTACGAGAGGCTGGAGAAGCGCAGGAGCAAGCTGCACGTCCACGTGCCCTCCTGCAGGACGGTCAGCGAGGGCGACAAGGTCCGGTTCATGGAGTGCCGCAAGCTCAGCAAGACCAAGAGTTTCGTATTAATTGAGTGATTTTCATGCTAGGAGTTCCGGCAAGGATTACAAAGGGGATAACGAACGCAACGCGCATGGTGTGCGACGACAACAGCGGCGCGAGGATCGTGGAAGTGATCAACGTGCTGGGGACCAAGGCGGCATACCACCGCTACCCGAGCGCCGGAATCGGCGACGTGTGCATTGTAGCAGTCAAGAAGGGCAAGCCCGAGATGGTCAAGAAGAAGGAGAAGGCACTCATCGTCCGCCAGAAGAAGGAGTACAAGCGCGGAAAAGAGCGCATCAAGTTCGAGGACAACGCGTGCGTCCTCATCGACGACCAGGGCCTGCCGAAGGGCACGGAGATCAAGGGCGCGGTCGCGCGCGAGATCGCCGAAAGGTACCCCAAGGTGGTCGCGATCGCGGCGTCCGTAGTGTAAAGTTGGTTGCAATGAAGTTCAACAGCAGTGTTTCAAGCCTCCCGCGCAAGAAGAGGAAGGCGGCATACGACGCGGCGCTCCACGACCGGCGCAAGAAGATGCACATGCACGTCTCCAAGGAGCTCCGCAAGACGCTCAAGAAGAGGGCGGCGCTGGCGAAGAAGGGCGACAAGGTGCGGGTGGTGCGCGGCGATTTCCGCAAGAGGGAGGCAAAGATCACCGCCGTGGACCTCTACGCCGGCAGGATATTCCTCGAGGGCGTCATCGCCAAGAGGCAGGGCGGAAAGGAGATGCCGGCGCCGATAGAGCCCTCGAACTGCATACTTACGGATTGGAAAGAGCCGATTCTCAAGGCCAAGAAGGCGAAGCCCGAGGCCAGAAAGGAGGAAAAGAAAGGGTAGTGAGCTCATGGCATTGCATGGAAACAGGAGGCATCTGAAGAAGCTGGCGAAGAGCAGGGTCCTGGCGCTGCCAGCCAAGGGCAACGTGTGGATCAAGAAGGTCCAGCCCGGCGCCCACGGCAAGGACGAGAGCATCGCACTCCAGCTTTTCCTGCGCGACATCATCCGCGTTGCGCGGACGACTAGGGAGGCCAAGATGGTCCTCAACGCCGGCGAGGTCAAGGTGGACGGCAGGACGGTGCGCGACGCGGGATACGGCGTCGGCGTGATGGACGTCGTTTCCATCCCCAAGATGGAGAAGAACTACCAGGTCTTCATGATCAAGGGCCGGCTCATGCCCGTCGAGGTAAGCGCCGACGACGCCAAGCTGAAGTCCTGCAGGATCAAGGACAAGACGATACTAACCGGAGGAAAGGTGCAGCTCAACCTGCACGACGGAAGGAACATCCTCATAGAGAAGGAGGAGGACAGGTTCAACGTCGGCGACACGGTGCGCGTCAAGCTGCCGGAGTACAAGATAGAGTCATTCATCAAGCTGGAGAAGGGCGTGAACTGCTACGCATTCAAGGGCAAGCACGCCGGCGCGGTCGGCACCCTCGAGGAGCTCATCGAGCTTCCCGGGGGAATCCCCACGGACGCGCGCATCAGGCACGGGGACAAGGAGATTGTCACGCACAAGGACTACCTGTTCGCGGTAGCCAAGGAGTTCCACATAAACTGAGTGAAAAAAGATGAACACTATGGCCGCGGTACGGCTGGAGAAGGTCACGCTCAACATCGGCACGGGCATCGCGGGAGAGAAGCTCGAGAACGCCAAGACCCTGCTCGAGAAGGTCAGCGGGAGCAAGGCAGTGTACACGAAGGCGAAGGACCGCAATCCCGAGTTCAAGGTCCGCAAGGGCGACAACATCGGCGCGAAAGTCACCCTCCGCGGGAAGAAGGCCGGGGAGGTCCTCAAGAGGGCGTTCGAGACCGTCGAGGGCGCCATAATGGTGTCGAGCTTCGACAAGTACGGGAACGTCTCGTTCGGCATAAAGGAATACATCGACTTCCCGGGCATGAAGTACGACCCCAAGATAGGGATGATGGGGTTCGACGTCTGCCTGACCCTCCGCAAGCCCGGAACGAGGATTTCGAAGAGGAGGATCGCCCGCAGGAAGCTGCCGAAGAACCAGAAGGTGACCACGGACGAGGCCAAGGAGTTCATCAAGAACGCATACGGCGTGAAAATCGAGGAACCGTCAACGGAATGAGAAGGGTGTGCAGATGAAGCAGAGCATTGACCTGAAGTACAAGCACCGGGGCAAGCGCAAGTGCCGCATCTGCGGCAACGTGCGCGGCCTCATCCGCAAGTATGGGATGTACGTCTGCAGGAAATGTTTCAGGGAGAACGCCGTGAAGTTCGGTTTCAAGAAATACGAGTGAGAAAATGGGCACATTGGCAAATGCACTGAACTCGATAAAGGTGGCGGAGGCAAGGGGCAAGCCCACCGCACTGGTCAGGCCCGCCTCGAAGGAGGTGCGTGCCGTCCTCGAGATCCTCAAGGAGGAGGGTTACGTCGACGACTTCGAACTGATCAGCAACGGCCTCGACGGCGAGTTCACGGTCAAACTTAACGGCAAGATCAACGGATGCAACGTCGTGAGGCCGCGCTTCCCGGTCAAGAACGCCGACATCGAGAAGTACGAGGCGAGGTTCATGCCCGCGAGGGGCGTCGGCCTGCTATTCATATCGACATCCAAGGGCGTGATGACGCACGCGAAGGCCAAGGAGGCCAAGATCGGCGGGAGGCTCATCGCATACGTTTATTGAGAAACCGTACAGTGAAACACGATGGAATACGAAATCCCGAAGGACGTCTCAGTGGAGGCCGCGGTCGGAACGCTCAAGGTCACCGCGGGAGGGAATGTCACCCAGATCAGGTTCAACTACCGCATGATGAAGGTCGAGGCCAAGGACGGCAGGCTCGAGATCACCGCGGTCGGCAGCGACAACCGCACCAAGCGCGCGGCTATGATTTCCCTGACCAAGCACGTCGACAACGTCGCCGAAGGAATGGCGAAGCCCTTCGAGAAGAAGCTGCAGGTCGTGTACGCGCACTTCCCGGTCAGCATCGAGGTCAAAGGCAAGGAGGTGCACGTCAAGAACTTCCTCGGCGAGAAGGTCCCCCGCAGGGCGAAAATCGCCGGCAACGCCGAAGTCAAGGCCAGCGGCCAGGAGATTACGGTGACGGGCAGGAACAAGGACGAAGTCGGCCAGACGGCAGCCAACCTCGTGAGCGCCACGCGCATCACGAACAAGGACAGGAGAGTTTTCCAGGACGGGATATATTACTCGGAGTGAAAAAATGAACAAGCACCCAAAATTCCGGCGGGCGAATTTCGGCAGCATCGCAAGAGTAAAGAGCGGGTGGCGCAAGCCCCGCGGGATCGACAGCAAGCAGCGCCAGAAGCTCAAGTGGGCGGGCGCGGTCGTCAAAATCGGCCACCGTTCGCCGAAAGCGGGCAGGGGGAACCACCCGACGGGGAAGCCCGAACGCCTCGTCAGGCAGGAGAAGGACCTAGATGCCGAGGGCATAGATGGCTTCGTCATCCGGCTCTCCGGAACGCTCTCGAAAAGGAGCAAGACGGCGCTCCGGAAGAAGGCGGAGGAGAAGAAGCTGCACGTCCTGAATTGAAAACAAACGCAAGTTGATATAAATGTCCGTAAAAACCGTGCGCAGGCTCGCGGCAAGGCTGCTCAAGTGCGGCAAAAGCAGGGTAAGGATCATCGACCCCAAGAGGGCATCCGACGCCCTCACCTCGGACGACGTGAGGGAGCTCATCAAGGAGAAGGTGGTGTTCGAGGTCCCTTCGCATGGAGTGTCCCGCGGCAAGGCGCGCCGGAAGCAGGAACGCAAGCGAAAGGGCAGGCGCCGCGGCCGCGGAAGCCAGAGCGGCTCGGCGCATGCGCGCGTCACCGCGAAGGAGCTCTGGATGCGCAAGGTCAGGGCGCAGCGCAAGCTGCTCAAGGCAAGCAAGCGCAAGGTGAGCGGCGCGGTGTTCCGGGAGGCGTACCGCATGATCAAGGGCAACGCGTTCCCGGACAAGAAGCGTCTCGCCGAATACCTGAAATCCAAGGAGGAAAATTCAGAGGGTGTCAAGGTTGGCTAAGGCAACTGGAGCGACGTACGACGTGCACTTCCGCAGGAGGCGGGAGGGCAGGACGGACTACGCCAAGCGCCTCGCGCTCCTCAAGTCAGGCATGCCGAGGCTCGTCGTCCGCAAGACGAACAGGCACGTCACGGTATCGATAACCGAGAACGGCGAGAAGGGCGACCGCACAGTGGTGTCGAGGAGCTCCGCCGCACTCGAAAAGCTCGGGTTCAAGGGAAAGTGCAACACGCCATCGGCGTACCTCACGGCCATGCTCTGCGCCAAGGAGGCGGCCAAGAAGGGCGTCAAGGAGGCGGTGCTCGACATCGGCCTGCACAAGGCGACCAAGGGCAGCCTCGTCTTCGCCGCCGCAAAGGGGGCGACCGACGCGGGCATTGCCGTCTCCCTCGGGAACGAGATTGCGCCGTCGCAGGAACGCATCGAGGGCAAGCACATGAAGGACGGGACCGCCACGGCATTCGCGGACTGCAGGGAAAAAATCAAGGCTTCGTAGAAAGGTGTGATGAGTGATAAGACGAGAACGCAGGAGGGAAAGGGAGGATAGGGCCAGGCCCGAGTGGCTGCCGCGCACCGAGCTCGGCCGCCTCGTCGCCACAGGCCAGATAACGAACATCGACGAGGTGTTCGCCTCAGGGCGCCCCATACTCGAAACCCAGATCATCGACACTCTCCTGCCCGACCTCAAGGACGAGGTGCTCGAGGTAACCAGCACCCAGCGCATGACCGCCTACGGCAGGAAACAGGCCATGCGCTCAGTCGTCATCCTCGGGAACCGCAGGGGCTACATCGGAATCGGCGTCGGGAAGGCCGCCGAGGCCCGCGACTCCATCGCGGAGGCGATAGTCGACGCAAAGAAGAACATCCTCAAGGTCAACCTCGGCTGCGGCTCGTGGGAATGCGCCTGCAGCGGCACGCACTCGATAGTCCAGAAGGCCATCGGCAAAAGCAGCAGCACGAAGATAATAATCCTCCCAGCGCCGAAGGGCGTCGGAATCGTGGCAGGGAACACCGCAAGACAGGTCCTCCAGCTCGCCGGCGTGAGCGACTGCTGGACGTTCTCCAAGGGCCGCACGCGCTCCATCATCAACACCGTGCTTGCTACGATCAACGCGCTCAAGAGCCTCAACAGCCTCAAGAAGGGCAAGAGCTACAAGGAGCCCGAGCACGCACCCGTGGCTCCCGAAATCCAGGAGGAGAAGCCCGCAGAACCCGCCGGGGCCAAGCCCGATGAAACGCCCGAGAAGGTGTCCGCATGACCGCAATCGCAGCAGTAAGGGTCCGCGGGAGCATGGAAACCCGCACAACCGTAGAACGCACGCTCTACGACCTCAAGCTCACCCGCAAGAACCACTGCATATTCTTGAAGGAGTCGCCCTCGGCAAAGGGAATGCTCCTGCACGCCAAGGACTTCATCACGTGGGGCGTCGTCGACGCGAAGACCGTCGAAGAGCTCCTGCGCAGGCGCGGCGAGAGCGAAGGCGGCAAGAGGCTGACCGACGAATACGTCGCGAAAAACTCCGCGTTCAAGACGATCTCCGAGCTGGCGCAGGCGGTCGCGGAGGCCAAGGCCGCCCTGAAAGACGTCAAGGGGCTGAAGCCCGTGCTGCGGCTGAGCCCGCCGCGAAAGGGCTTCGACGGCACGATCAAGCTCGCGTTCCCCAAGGGCGCGCTCGGCAACCGCAAGGAGAAGATCGGCGAACTCCTGCTCCGCATGGCGTGAAGCCCGAACGCCAAAATTCCAATGGCAAGCCTCAGCGGGAGCCCGGGCGTTGTCGGTGCAGTCGCACCGGAAACAAGGTTAAACCCTAATCCATTAAGGAACCGCCCCCTCATATCACCGGAGGGTGCTCCCCCGACTTTCGGGTTTACCACCAGTTGTCTTCAGGAGAGCTTGGCTCTCCAGCCTGCGCTGGAAAGCAGGACCCGGCTTGCGCGCGCGGGTTTTCCTATGCAAAGAAGCCGAGCGAAGCTGGTTCGACTTCAAGCGGCCATTTGGCGAGCGGGCGTTCCCTTATGCCTTTAGCGAACGCCCCGCAGGGCTGAGCGACCCGAGCCAGCAGGCGAGGGAAAAGGCTTAAGATGGAACGCCCCGAGAGTGCAGAAGTCGAACACAGCGAGACTCGGCGAGGGATAGGAAAACCGCGCTTGGTGCAGAGGCGTTCTTCAAGTTTTACCAGCTGGGGTCAACTCTAGCCGAATACGCCCAAAGAAGAAACCGGCAGTTCGGTTTCCGCAATGCAAAGATTTACTAAGACCCGCGCCGTACCCGTTTGGTGAAAGGCATGAAGGAGACCCTGGAGGAACAAAACCCGCGAGTCCTCACAGAACGAATGCTCACAGAAGTAAGAAGATTGGGTTTCAAACACCGGGTTTTCAACAACGGGCTGAAACTCGTAATACCGCTTGAAGGAAACGAACGAAACCAGCAAATCCTCTCCGAATTCGCAAGCAGCCAAGAAACAAGCGGCGAACCACACCAAAAACTAGTCGAACACCTGCTCCGCAAGGCAAAACTAGAGGGATGCATCAACAAAAGAGCACAAGGCGGAGGAATCAGCAAAGGAAGACTAAACGGAGCCTATTCGTTCGTGCCGTCAGAAAAAAAAGAAGGCATCAAAGGAATAACAATCCACTTTACTCAACCAAAACAACGACACAACAGCCCGACACCGCAACATAAGAAAAACACCCGCCGGCGGCGGACTACAAAACCAGAATAATCAACAGATGGGGAAAACGCTCGTCGCGGTGGACTAATAGCAGGAAAGGAGTGCCGCGACGCAAGAAAACGCCGCCCCCCCCCGGCCCAAACAAGGGCATTTTCGCAGTAAGGAGGGGTTTGCGGTAGCTTATACCGAATAACTTATATATTGGAACTTGTTAATTACTTGCATGTCTTGGAATTTGGCTCGCGGCGAAGACTTTCTGCCCAACACTTCGCTCTCCGAGCTTAAACGACTAATGCGGGCAGAAACCAAAGCCAAACCGCGCTTGCGGTTACTTATCGCCGTCCATCGCAAGCAAGGCAAACCCCTCGACGAAATCGCGGAAGCTTGCGACACTCCTCGCCGCACAATTCACGGCACAATTCAGCGTTTTCAAGAACGAGGCGTGGCCGCATCTAACGCCGCCGAGAAAAAAGGCCGTCCCCCACACCTTTCGAAAAGACAGCGTCTGCGTTTGCTCAAAGTTCTTGAAAAAGGCAACCCTCGCGCTCCCTCGCGGTTATGGACTTCGAAAGAAGTCCTCGCGTTAATCAAGAAAAAGTTCGGTGTGTCCTACACGCCGCAACACGTCTGGCGATTGCTCGACGCCTGCGGTTTTTCGTTGCTTGTACCGAGGCCAAGGCATTACAAATCTCCGGGCGAAGAAGTGCACGACGCGTTTAAAAAAAAGCACAGCTTATCGCGCGGTACTATCGGAAAAAAGGTTTTGTTGTGGGCTGCGAGGATGAAGCCACGTTCGGACTCCTTCCCAGCGTCACACGCGGCTGGGCTCGAAAAGGGAGCCGTCCCACGGCTACCATAAACTTCCAGCGAAAGTACACCAACGTGTTTGCAACAAGAACGAAGCGGACGTTGGTTTACACTTTTTTCAAGAGGAAAAAACAGAAACAGTTCGTTGCGCATTGCAAGCAGGTCGTCGCGCGTTTCAACAAGGTCGTGTTGTTTGTTGACGGCGGACCGTGTCATAAGGGAAAACAGGTGGAGGAGTTCCTTCGACGCCATCGCAAGAGTTTTCGTTTGATTCGATTTCCGAAGTATTCGCCGGAGCTGAATCCGGCGGAACCTTGCTGGAAGCCGGGTCGAAAGGATTTGGCAAATCGTGCGTTGCGAACTGTGGCAGGCGTAAAGTATCGCTTGAGGAAGATTTTCGACGACCGTGAGAATCAGGGGGCTTCGCCCCCCGATACCCCCGTTGCACTCGGCGGCCTCCCTCCCTCGCCTTCCTCTTGAGTCAGGCGGGGCTTCCTAGGCCGCCTCGCTGAATTGAGTTAGCGTGCGTTGGCGGTGGTCTTGTGC
>JAZDGU010000018.1:0-74283 GCA_043806595.1 Microcaldota archaeon | reverse complement strand
ACTCGGTTGGCGGGGAAGGGTTTTATTGGCCTGCGCGTGCGTTGATGGCTGCGTGCATCGAGAGCGGGTCGCAATAGGTAATCGTGCAACCGCCGAATTTCTGTTGCGCGGCAACGGGCTTGTACGATACCACGGCGGCAGCCTTGGGCTTGTAGGCGTTGATGAACGAGCGGAGGCTGCGGCTGATGCGCCCGGGTTCGGCTGTCAGCTTTGCTTCAACCGGGAAGGGGGCGTTCCCCTGCTCGACTACAAAGTCGACTTCCGCGCCTGCTTTCGTGCGCCAGTATTTCGGCGAGTGCCCGGCTTTGAGCAGTTCGCTGTACACGTAGTTTTCGAAAATCCTGCCGTCGAGTTCGGGTGCGAATGAGTTGGCAATCGCGTTGCGCAGCCCGCAGTCCACGAAGAACAGTTTGGGCTGCTTGACGAGTTCTTTTGACTTGTTGGAGAAGAATGGCGGGGCGAAGCGTATCAGGTAGCTTTTTTCCATCGCGTCGGAGTACTTCCTTATCGTCTGGTAGCTGAGCCGCAGGTCGCGGGACGCGCTCTCGGAGGAGAAGAGGGTGCCGGCGCTCGCCGCGGCGTGCTTTGAGAAAAGTTGGAGGGCAGTCGTCTCTTGGATGGAGAAAACCTGCGCCATGTCCTTGAGTATCATGGTTTCGGCAAGGTCCCGGAGCATCGTCTTTTTTGTCTCGATGCCTTGTTCGAGGCAGACCCGGGGGTAGCCCCCGTAGGTTGCATGCTCCCAGACTGCTCGTGAGAGCATTTCCGGCGTGGACTCCTTCTGCGCCTTGGCGTCCAAGAATTCCGGGAGAGAGAACGGGTACAGCCGGAGGATGGAGACCCTGCCTACCAAGTGCGAGAGGACGCTTGCGGCGAGCAGGGTTTCCGAGGAAGCGGTTATCCAGAGCTTGTGGCCCTTGTCGGCCAGGTACTTGATGTTCTGGCCCGCATTCTTGCAGTACTGCACTTCATCCAGCACCGTCCTTTCGAAACCTTCGACGTACTGCGCTTCGAACTTCTTGACGTCGGTTTCGAACAGCGTGCGGGCGTCCGGGTCGTCGAAAACCGCGTATGACGTGTTCTTACCGGCTTGCTCGTGCTTGAGGAACGTCGTCTTGCCAGCCTGGCGCGGGCCGACTACTGCTACTGCGGGCACCGCCTCCGCCAGGGCTTCAAAATCCTTTTTCAGTTGCCGTTCAACATAATTTGCCATATACGATAGTTCAATGCAAGCATATATATAAACCTCACTATTCCCTAACTGGCATTGAACTTTAGTATGACTATTCCTTAACTGGAGTTGTGTTTTAGTTGGGTTTGCATGATGGCAAGCAAGTCGCTTGCATTAAAAGTGCAGTTTCTCCACACTGAAGAGACCAAGCGGTTCCTCAGGCGGCGCGTGTAGTGCCTAGTCTCCTGATTTGGCTTCTTCGGTTGCGTGAATGCGTTTCAGCCGTTCCGTTTTTGAAACAATCGTTTCGGTTTCTGGAAGGCGACTCGGGTTGAGGGCAAGACCCACGTTTCTAAAAACGTTGCCGTCTACTGTTATGGCTGATATCATGCTCGCCCTCAAAGTCGAATTTCGGCACGCCGAGGATGCCAAGCAGTACCTCCGCCAGCGGAAGCTGTTCGACCAGCGCTTCGAGTTCGGCAAGGATGGATAGAAACCTTTTTTAATGAGAAAAAGCGACAGGGGTTATGATGATTTATCGGGTGAGGAAAATTATGAATTTTATGAAATATTTGATTTTATTTTTTCTGCCCATTTTGTTTGTAAACGGTGCCACCTATTATGGAGATAACAGCTTCCTTTTGCTTCCCGGCGACAAAATTGTTGCATCCAACGGGTACAGCATTCAACTCGTTGGATTCGATTCTACCGAATACTATGTTCCCCTACCTAACGCGATATTTAACGTATTCGGCCCTAACGATGTTTTATTGATAACCTACCCGGTTGATGTAACCGGAGAAAATCCGAGCCATTTTTTTGAAGTTTCAATCTATGTGTACTCCTTTCAGCAAGGGGGCGTAATAGCACGAGCAATGGCGGTCCCTAGGAATGGCGGTCATACCTATACGGAAGTCTACCCCTCGATTCGGTATAAAAGCCTTTTTGTGAACGATGCGATTAAGTCTTCCGGAGGTCAGGGCGATAAATACAAGATTAGGTTAACTTCATATCATCTTGACAATAATTATAATAGCGCGACTTTTACCCTTTCTGAAAAAATTGACGGAAGTTATTATTCACTCGATAAAATCACTCTTCCTCACCGGATAGGCTTTGAATGGGATCATAGCTTTGTCTACGTTTTCAAACCGGATGAAGAGGGTACCTTTGTTTCGTACTTTGGACTTTACGGAATTCCGGAATCGAAGATTGAACTCGGAAAATACTATACCTTACGGACATTTTTCACCACAAACGCATTGAATCCCGATTATCGAATAACAGGTTTATACGTTTCACCTAACGACCAAACCCGGTCTGCGTTAATCACTTGGAATACGGGATATGCCATGACGAGCTATATTGAATACGGGCCGAAGAATTCCGACGGTTATCCGTATTCGACTGGCAATTCGAATCCCGTGAACTCTCATTCCGTTACCCTGACCAATTTGCAACCTGGACAATACAAGTTCCGTGTAAAGAGTTGCTTCCTTGACTATTATTCGGGTTGTTCTTATACTCTCAAACGACTTTTTACTATTTCCGGGAACAATCCTTCCGGGACTGTGCGCCCAGGCGGGGGCAGCCCCCTGCTGGTGGCGACCGTCAAGCCCATCGAGCTGAAGGGTTCGGAGACGGGCCTGGTCAACCTCGTGAACGAGTGGGGCAAGTGGCTCGTCGTCGCTCTCGTCCTCGTCGGTGCAGTATGGTGGATGTCGAACCGGAGCGCCAAACGGCACCACGCCTCGCGCCGCGCCAGTGCCAGGAGGAGGCGCAGGTAGGCCCGACGGCCGACCGCCTCCCTTTTTCTTTCTTTTCAACGTACCGCTAGCGTATGCCAGTCATCACCCTCAAAGTCGAATTTCGGCACGCCGAGGATGCCAAGCAGTACCTCCGCCAGCGGAAGCTGTTCGACCAGCGCTTCGAGTTCGGCAAGGACGAGGCGCACATCTACTTCCCAGTGGTCAGGCGCTTCAAGCCGCCGTTTCCCGCCGAGTTCTGCAGCCGCGCGTTCAACTCCCGCGAAGTCCGGCGAGGCGATCTGGGCGACGTGCTCGTGCGGCGGGGAATCATTACCCCTGTTGAACGCGAGAAGCATTTCATCTCCTCGTTTGATATCGTGGGCGATATTGCGGTCTTGGAGGTCATGCCCGAGCTAGTGAAGAAGGAGAAGGCCGTAGCCCGAGTCCTCCTGGAACTGCACCCGAGCATCAGCGTCGTGGCCAAGAAGGCGGGCGCGACGAAGGGAGAATACCGGATCCGCAAACTCAAGGTGATTGCCGGCGAAAGGCGTCTGACGACGCTCTACCGCGAGAACGGCTGCAGGTTCAATGTGGATTTGTCAAGCATCTTCTTCTCCGGCAGGCTCGCGTTCGAGCGCCTGAGGATCGCCAAGCTGGTCCGGCCAAGGGAGCGGGTGCTCGTGCTTTTCGCCGGCGCGGGGTTCTACGCGGTAGTCATCGCCAAAGCCCAGCCGAAGGCCGGCAAGATCGTCGGAATCGAGCTGAACCCGGACGGCGTGCGGCAGATGAAGGCTAACATCGCGCTCAACAAGATGGAAGGCAGGATTGAGGCCGTGGAAGGTGATGTCAACAAAGTGCTGGCGGCGAGGCGTTATCGCAGGTGGGCGGACCGCATCGTGATGCCCTTGCCCCACCACGCCCACGAGTTCCTCGGTGCGGCGCTGGCTGCGGCGCGCAAGGGCTGCACGGTGCATTTCTATTACATTCCCGATGCCGAAGACGCCGACGCGGTGAGGCTGGCGAGGGAGAAAATCCGCGCCGCGTGCAAGGAGAACGGACGCAGGTTCCGCGTTGTCGCCGCACGTGTCGTCAAGTCATACGCCCCGCACGTGGACCAGGTCGTGATTGACTTCCGGCTTCTGAACTGATTGCCCATGCGAAAATCAACGACTACGGATGATGCGCTCGAGTTGTACGACCGCGTAGATGCGAAGGACAGGGTCGTTGGCAGCGTGGGGCGAGCGGTTGCGCATTCAAAGCATGTGTTCCACCGGGCGGTGCACGTGTGGCTGTTCGACTCCCGCGGGCGGATGTTCGTGCAGCAGAGGTCGGCAACGAAGGATACCAACCCGCTGAAGTGGGGTTCGAGCATGGGCGGGCATTTGGACCGCGGGGAGTCCTACGAGGCAGCCGCCTTGCGGGAGACGCGCGAGGAGTTGGGGTTGAAGATCGGCCAGGAGGATTTGGTGTTCGTGCGCAAGTTCGGTCCTCGGGCGGAGACCAACTGGGAGTTCGTAAAGCTGTATTTCGTGGCTCATGACCGGAAGCGGCACGGGCGGATAAGGCTTAACAAGCTGGAGAGTGCCGCAGGCAAGTTCGTACGGGTGGGAGACATCGCTTCCGGAATCCGGAAGCGGAAGGACGATTACACCCCCGACTTCGCTTTGTTCTTCGCTCGGGGAGATGCGGAAGGAGTGTTGCCGATGAAAGGCGGGCCTGGCGGAGTGAAGCGGCGGAGCGCCTTTTTAAAGAGCCGGCAGCGTTTTAAGGATCCGATGAGCAATACCCTTCGGGTAATCCGTATGAGCGGGAATTTTGACTGGTATTTGTCCGCCGACTTGGAGAAGGAGGCCGGCAAATGGGTCGTCATAGTGGACCGCAGGGTCGTGGCGAGCGGAAGCGACCTTCGTGCCGTCATGCGGGAGGTCGATTTGAAGTTCCCGGGGAAGGAAACGCTCTTGGCCAAGGTTCCGACCAAGGATACGCTCATCCTCTAGCTTCGGCACAAGAGGTTCATCCGGAATGCGTCTTTCTTTCAGGTTCAGGGAGGGCTCTTGACAAGAAGGGCAACAAGGTTCTGAGGCCGGAGATTGAGGTTCGTCTGATATACCGCTCCAACTCGCAGAGGGTCGTTGCACTGCTTGATTCCGGCGCCGACACGTGCTTTATCCCGCGTTCTCTCGCGGAAAGGCTCGGGTTCGAACTTGCCGGGCAGCCGTCTTCCAGCAGGGGAATCGGAGGAAGCGTTGCAGTTTTCGACGAGTTGATGGACTTGGAGGTCGTGGCCGGCCATGAACGGGCATTGATAAAAAATATCCCCGTATCCGTGCCCTCGGTGGATGCCGAGAACAGCTGGATTATCCTCGGACGGGCGGTTGTTTTCGATTTTTTCGAGGTCAATTTCAGGCAGGCTGCCGACCAGATTGTCCTGAAAAAGGCGGAACCCGCGGCTTATCGCTGACCGCGGTTAATTCGGGTTTGCTTCTTTCTGTTACCATTAGCCTGAGAGGATGCTGGCCGCGAGTATGGCCGCGAACGCGAGCACGACGAAGTGCGAGCCGATGAGGTCGAAGAGCACGTCGTTCGACCATGCCCAGAAGACGATTATGGCTAGCACTGCCGCCATGCCGGTCATTCCTCCGGCGGCTTCCACGAATCCCCTGCGTTTCGCTTTCATTTTTTTATCAGCCTCTTGACTGAATGCCGCAAACTGCCCCGTTGCATTTAAAAAATAAAAAAACGGGGGCTTTCCGCGCCCCCCTTTTTCGTCGTTTCCCCTAGTGCCCGATCATCACCGACCTCTCGCTTTCGAGCCTGTGCCGGCGGAACTTGACGAGCTCCCAGTAGTAGGCGGCGCCCGCGAGCGCGACCACGCCCATGATGGGTATGGTGAAGAGCAGGTATAGGCCGAGCCCGAGGCAGGCAAGCGCATACGCGCGGAAGCGCACGCTGTCCTTCCAGATGTCGAAGTACTTGCTGATGTAGTCCCAACGAGTGCTCGTGTGCAGGAAGGGCTTCTTCGCGTCCGTGAGGACGCTGGACATCTGCACTCCCGGCATCTGCTCGATTGAGCTGTAGGGTGCGGTCTGGTGCACGTGCCTGTTCTCTTCGTATGCGTGTTCCATGCTTTTTCACCCCTTATGCCGTGAACGTGAGCGCCTTCGTCTTCCACCACTGTACGGACCATGCGATGTTGAGCTCCTTCTCGCTCCAGTAGTAGCCCGCGAGGTAGGCGAATACTGCGGCAACGTAAATGTTGAAGCCCATGGCCAGTATGGCTAGCCCGAGGCAGAGCCAGGCCATGAAGTACGCCTTGTAGATGCTCGCGGGGTTGCCGTTCTTGTAGTTCTCGTCCAGCACGCCGTCCATGAGGTCGCGCCTGCTTAGCAGGATCTGCGGCGAGGCGGGCTTGCCGTCGGCGAACCTGTCAGTCGAGGACACCGGCAGGTACATGGGCAGCATCTTCATGCCCTCGCTTTCCTTCATGACGTCCGCGGCCTGCGTGCTCCACGGGCGGTTGTAGAAGTCGAGCGCCGGGTTCTCGCCCTCGAGGTGCGGGGGCTTGGGCTCGGGGTCGTGGCCGTGCCAGTCGTGATACTCGCCCTTCTTCCAGCGCACGTCGAGGTCGGGCGGCGCGTGCGGGCCGTGCGCGTGGCCGTCGTGAGCGCCGTGGCCGTGGCTGCCGCTGCCGGCCAGCCGCCGTATTTCCCTGAGACTGTTGGTCTTGTATGCCTTCATCCATTCATCACACTTGGAACATCAACGCGTAGACCAGCCCGATTATGATGAGCAGGAACACCTGCCTCTGGTTGAGGCCGAAGAGCGTCGCGCGCATCATGCCGTCCTCGAAGCTGTTGACGTTGGCGCCCATGACGGGCTTGATGGGCGTGAAGTCCTCGACGAGGCTCATCGCCTGCACGATCCACGAGCTGTTGCGGATGGGCTTGGCGTGGTGCTCCGAGCCGTCGGTGGTCCTGCTCGGGGCGCTTCCGAAGCCCCACGTCCTGTACTCCTCGGGGAACAGCCCGAGCCTGAATTTCGCCATTTGTTGCATCCCCTAGTCCACGAGCACGAGCGTCCTGTAGCGCCCGAACTTGGAGTAGATGAAATTGTCCATCCATGCGACGTTCCTGTACTTCGCGCCGAGAATGATCATGAGCAGCGCCACGGGAGCGAACACGTTGAGCAGCAAAAACCCGGCGACGAGCAGCGCCACGGAGAAAATCGTGAACCTCTTGTTGTCGATCCAGTAGCCGGCGTATTCCGAGAGGTAGTCCCACCTGTTGCTCGCGCGCATGTTGGCCCTGACCTTGGGGTCGACGCCGACGTAGGCCATCGTCTTCATCGGCACGGTCATCTCCTTGTCCTTGTACTTCTCGCCGCTGAGCAGGCCTAGCACTTCCGCGTCCCGCGTGTCCACATGGTCCGGGGTTTGAGTCATTTTTTTCTACCCTAGGTGCCCTCGAGCATCCACCTGTGCCTGTACTCCTCCTTGATGAGCCACTCCTTGAACCGGTACTTGCCGTACGCGTAGCCCGCCCCGATTCCGGCGAGCGCCGCAAGGTAAATGTTTACGGGGAACAGCATGAGCGCGACTATGGCCAGTAGCATGGTCATGCCCCTTGTGGTGTTCATCATGACCCAGTCGGAGATTCCCTCGTTCATGAAACCCTGCCTGGTGACGACCTTGATGACGCCCTTGCCGCCCTTGGAGGTGACATCGGTCGGAAGGAACATCGGCACCATCTGGTAGTTCTTGTCGCGCACGCCATGCTCGTGCCCCAGAGACGGGGCGATGCGCTTCAGCTGACTGACTGTGACGTTAGGCATTCTTGGTCTCCCCTCACTAATATACGCAGTCCAGATATATAAACTTGCCGGTGGTAACATTCTATTAGTGTATTGTCGTTCCCCGCCTGCAGGTAGGGGCTGCAGGCAATCGGGGCCTTCCGCTGGCTCGGAATATTGTAGGCCGGCAAGGGGCTTCCCGGGAGTTCGTTGATTGGCTATGTGCGTGCTCTGCCTGCCAAGAATCCGTAGTGCGTCACGTGACGCGACAATTTGTCTGGAGCCATTAAACCGTCATTATAAATACCCCCCGCTTCACTTTTTAAAAAACTGGGAAGGAGGGGGGGGAGAATCATATGCCTGAACTGCAACCTGCGGTCGAGCCCGAGGGCAGGGGCCTGTTGACGGAATTGGACCGAAAGAAGGGCTATATCCTGAAGTCTTGCGCCCTCCTGCTGGCCTACTGGCTCGCTTTCTTCGGCTTCCAGTATTTCTTCGTCTCCCAGGGAAGCTTCCTGGATTCCTTCATCCGCGCTTCCTCCATTGGAGGCGCGCTCCTCATTGGCTTGGCGCTGTCCACGGGCCCGCTGCAGGCGCTTGTGCCGCGGTTGGACTTCACGCGCTTCCGGCGGACGCTTGGCGTCGCGGGCTTTCTCATGGTAGCCGCGCACTCTTTCGCGGTCGTCTCCTTCAGGTTCGGCGGCGACTTCGTGAAAGCGTATTCCAACCTAAACCCCTTCCAGAGCGCCATCGCGTTCGGGGTTTTTGCTTACTGGCTTGCCTTTCCTCTTGCCCTTTCTTCCACGGATTGGGCGATGCGGAAGTTGAGGTTCAAGCACTGGAAGCTCCTCCACCGCACGGTGTACTTCTCGTGGATCCTGGCGGTAATGCATTTCCTTTTGATCCGTCCCGAGCAGCTCCGCAACGCCGCCGGCTACCTCCTTCTCTTAGTCACGGGTTCGGTGTTCGCGCTCCAGCTTGCCGCCTTCGCCAAGCGTGCGGCCGCCTCGAGGGCCCGGCTGGCCTTGGCTGCAGGCCTTTCGGTCGTGCTGTTCCTCGCCTCGCTTTTCGTTCTCTCCCTCCCGAAGATTTCCAATGGCTGGGGAATCTGACCGCTGGCCGCCCCGAATTTTGGCGTATTTCAGACCAGCACTTTGACGGAGTCCTTCTCGATTATGACGCACGTCTCCGCCTGGCTCACAAGCGCGCCCTTCCTTGCCTCCTTGAGCACCGGGAACTCCTCGAGCGCGCCGTTCTTCACCAGGTCCAGAAGGCTCAGGTTGAGCATGGGGAAGTCCTTGTACCAGCGCGCCGCGAAAGGCAGCGTCAGCCGGTCTTCGGCGATCTTGGCCACTAGTTCCCTGCTGCGCGGCAGTCTGACTGCAGTTTTCTCGCCGGCGAGCGCGTAAATCTGGCAGTATTCGCCTTCCGCGACCCTTCCTTCCCCCGTGCTTGCGAACGGCTCGACGGCGAACACGTCTCCCTCCTGCAGCTCGTACCCGCCCTTGGTCTCGACGTTCGGGATTTCAACCCCGGCGTGCAGGTCGTATTGCCCGAGCGAGTGCCCGCACAGGTTTTCGATGGGCGTGAACCCGTAGCCCTTGATTGTCCTCTCGATTTCCTTGCCGACGGCGGAAGTCTGCGTCCCGGCCTTCATCATGCTCAGCGCGTTCTGCAGCGCCTCCTCGACTGCGTCCACCATCTTCCCGTTCTCGTGAGAATAGTCCTTGGTGAACGCGAAGTCCGTGCAGAACCCCCCGACGGACACCCCTAGGTCCACCTTCAGCAGCCCCTTCTCCCCCGCGAGCGCCGGGTCGTCGGCCTGTGGAGTGTAGTGCGCGGCCTCGTCGGCGAGCGACAGGTTTGCCGGGAACGCGCATTCCCCGCCCTCCTCCTTGACCTTTCCCTCGATGAGGTCGGCCATGCGGAGCAGGGACTTCTCCTTGTCCGCGACCTCGCGCGCGAATTTTATTATTCTCTTCGAAATCCTCGAGGCCTTCTGTAGCGCCTTGAGCTCCTCCTCTTCGATGCCGCCGACGTTCCAAGGGACCTCTTCCGCACGGCTTGCCGCGGTTTTTTCCCCAGCGCTGGTTTCCTCCATGGCAATCACTTGCACATAAACGAATACTACCGCGTCTCCCCGGTTTCGCTGCCCGCTACTTCCCGAACCTTCGTTCCGTTGATTCGTAGAATTTCAGCGCGTCCTTGAAGTCTTCTTCCCGGAATTCCGGCCAGAGCCTGCTGCAGAAGTAGAGTTCCGAATACGCGGTCTGCCACGGCATGAACCCTGACAGCCTCGAAACGTCCCCCGTGCGGATGATGAGGTCGGGCGCGGTCCTCACGTACAGGTACCTCTCGAAGTCGCTCTCCGTAATCCCGCTGGCGTCCTTCCCGCTGAAGTCCACGGCCACCCTCTTGGCGGCCTGCAGCAGCTCCTCCCTGCCCGAGTAGGCCAGTCCCACGCTCATCGCTCGCGTGCCCGCCGAAGTCTCCGCCTCGAGCCCGCGCATCTTCTCGCGCAGAGACTCAGGCAGGAGGTCGAGCTTTCCGAAGAACCGCACGGCGATTCCCTTATTCTTAAATTCGCCGCGCTGGAGCGCCTTGTCGATGTACTTGGAAATGAACGAGAACAGCACGCGGAGTTCGGCGGAGCTGCGCTTCCCGTAGTTCTCGAGCGAGAGCGCCCAGAAGCTGACCTCCTCGATGCC
Source organism: Microcaldota archaeon (assembly GCA_043806595.1). Taxonomy (GTDB): domain Archaea; phylum Micrarchaeota; class Micrarchaeia; order Norongarragalinales; family SBBD01; genus JAZDGU01. The sequence continues at coordinate 63,868 of JAZDGU010000018.1, read as the reverse complement.
CGTTCCTTCAGTCCAGTTTAGGACCTCCTGCACCTTCTCGAATCCGCGCGCGTAGGCCTTTCGCACCGCCAGCCCGTTCTTTGCCGCGAACCGCCTGTTGCCGTCCGGAATTATGGCCAGGCTCTTCAGTCTCATGTCTGCTCCCCCGAAACTCGAAATGGTTGTCTGCGCGCGCCTTTAAAAGTATTTCTTATTCCCCCCCCCGCCGGCGCTAGAAAATGATGGCCTTGCTCTCTATAAGCGCCCCGATGGCGAGCAGCACCACCGCCCACGCGATCATCTTCGCGATGTCGCGCAGGATCTCCATGAACCTGTAGCTGAAGTTGCCCTTGACGAGCGCGGTGCTCAGCACTCCTCCCGCGAGCGCCCCCACGCTGTAGCTCATCAGCTCGAACGTGCCGTGCGGCAGCAGCCCGAGTATTCCGAGGCCGACGCCGCCGGCGAGGTTGTAGGCCGTCGAGTGCAGCACGTACTGCTGGGCGAAGTTGCCGAGGAACACCCCGACGACGCTCGCGTTCCACACGATTACGAATATCGACCCCGCTCCGTACACCACGGAGAACGCGATGATGAGGAACAGCACCCACAGGTTGTGCATGAAGATGAACTCGAACGTCGGCGCGAAGCTCGTCGAGACCGCGAGCCCCGTGGACCTCTCAACGAGCGCGATTACCCTGCCTCCGAGCGTCCCCCCGATGGCCTTAATGCCCTTCAGCTCGCTAATCTGCTGGCTGAACAGCTTCTCGGCCTCGGGCGCCGGCAGCGCGAGATACCAGAACGCGAACCCGATTATCAGCCCGAGGAAGAGCGCGAGCAGTACGATGAGCGTCGAGAAGTGCTTCGCGAGCGTCCTACTGCCGAGCACCTTCTCGTGCTCCAGAATCTCCTCGTCCTCCTGGAACAGCGACAGCGTGAACGGCAGCGCGGGGATGACGACGAACATGATCATTATCATGCTCTTGGGCTCTATGTCGAGCACGTTCATCGAGAGCCAGACGCTCACCGTCACGAACAGGAACCCCAGCAGGATGATGAACAGCGGGTTCTTCTCGGCCTTGCCCGGCGTCACCATCGCCTCGAGTACCATGCCCTCCTATTCTCATCCCAGCCTTTTTAATCTTCTTCCCCTTTTTCTTCCCATGGTCCGCCTTCCCCGCCTCCGCCTCACTCGCCCCTTGGAGGAGCAAGCTTCTTTTTCCAACGCCGCACGCGCCCTCCGACTGTTCCACCGCGACGCGTTCATCTCCCGCTTGCAGAGGCACGGCGGTTTCAGCAATTGGCGCGCGGAGCCCGGCAGTCTAGTCCTTCGTTTCCAATCATCCGAAATCCCCTATTCCCATATGGTTGAATCCCACTTCAATTCATTGCGCACCGCCTTGACGCATCCGGACATCGCCCGCAAGCTCGCGCGCAGAAGAAAGCCTTTGAACGTTTCCTACAAGATGGACCGCGGCCGGGAACACGTGGTGACCATCACGGGTTTCAAGGAGGACGTCGCGGAGAAACTCAGGGACGCGGTTGAGTGATCGGCCCATTCTTTACCCCGCCGATTCGTCACGTTTTTTAACCAGTGCCGCGTAACTGCCTCATGCTCGCCGCGGAGTCCAACCGTCCCTACTTCCGCCTCGGCCGGCACCGCATCGGCCTCGACTGCGGCGGCGAGACCGCGTTCGTCTCCCACGCCCACTCCGACCACGTCTCCGGCGCCAGGAAAACGAAGACGCTCCTCGCCTCATGGGAGACCCTCGACCTAATGCACGCCCGCGGCTGCGCCCCGAAATCCGCCGCAGTAGTCTCCACCGTCAAACACGATTCCGCCAAGGTAGAGCTTCTCAACGCGGGCCACATCCTCGGCTCGCGCCAGCTCTATATAGAGAACGGCTCCTCCTTCGTCTTCACCGGCGACTTCAAGCTCCGCGACTCCCTTACACAGAAGGGCGCCGAGGTCCGTGAGTGCGACACTCTCCTCATGGAGTGCACATACGGCATGCCCCAGTTCGAGTTCCCTTCTGCCGACACGGTCGCGGAGGAAATCTCCTCATGGGTCTCCGGCGAGTTCAAGCGAGGCAATTCCGTCATTCTCGGCGGCTATTCCCTCGGCAAGGCGCAGGAGCTCGTCAGGCTGCTCAACGACTACAACGGCATCACGCCCGTCGTCGATTCCAGCGTCGGCAAGATTTCCGAAGTCTACCGCCGCCACGGCGTTCCGCTTCGCTTCGTCGGCGAGAACTCCGCGGAAGGCAGCGGGATGCTCAAGCGCCAGTTCGTCGCCGTCTACCCCTACCAGAAGGTGAACCTGCCGCTCGCCCAGTCGCTTTCCGAGTTCTACGGCCGCGGGGTAAGCGTCGGCGTCGCCTCGGGCTGGAGCCTCGTCGGCCGCACGCCCCAGGCGCACGCCGCGTTCTGCCTTTCCGACCATGCCGGCTTCTCGGACCTCGTCGAATACGTCGAGCTCGCGCGGCCCTCGCGCGTGGTCTGCGCGTTCGGCTACAACCGCTTGTTCGCCAAGGAGCTGCGCCGCCGGGGCTTCAACGCGCACCCGCTGGAGGAAATCTCCTCGCAACAGGCGCAGGCGCTCGTCGAGTTCGCGTGATTCCATGTCTGCTGAGCCGCCGGTTGTCGTTCACCTTGTAAGCGGAAATTTCCCCAACCTCCGCTCTTTCCAGCGCTTTTTGGAAAGGACGCTGCCTTCGCTTGCACTCGCCCAGTCCCACGTGTTCGTCCTTTCCGAGGACGCGCTCGGCTTGCGCCACCGGATGCCGCATTCCCTGGCAAAAACCGGGGTTGCCCGCATCCAGTCGGTGCTGCGCTCGCACGGTGATGCGCACGCGTTCTTCGTTCTCCGCGAGCGCTTCTCCAAACCGCAGCCTTCCCACGGCCGTTTTCCCGCCCTTTCCTCCGTTCTCTACGCAGTGTCCCCCCATGGCATTGGCATGCAGCCCAAACGCAGGTTCGCTGACGCGGACAGAAGCCCTGTCTACGATTCGCTCCCGTCGACGCCGGGGGTTTTGGGCAAGGCCGTTTCTCACTGGGAGCGTCGGGGTAACCGGATGCGTTCGAAGCCCTTCATCCGCATCAGCGTCTCCGACCGCGAGTTCGAGGGCCGGGTTTGCGAGGACATTGTCCTTCCCTCGGACCGCGACCAATCCTTTTCCGTAGTTCCGTCGTCCGATCTGAATCCTTCCACGGTCATCCCGGTTTACTTCAAGAACAGGCGCGCGGTTTTTGTGAACGACAGCGAGCACGGTCAGGTAGTGTATTACACGCCGCGGGGGCGCGCCACGCTACATGAATTGGTGCTCGGCGGGGGCCTTTCCGACCACGCACGGCGGTTTCTCGAGGGCGAGGGCATCGGCATTCGGGTGCATGCGGCCGGGGGCCGCAGGACCCGCTATGGCGGCCGGCACTAATTGGGTATTCCGTCCAAAGAGTGATGAGAAGTTCAGCGGAAGTTGGGCAGGAAGTTTATCACGAGGAGCAGCACGCTTACCGCGCCGGCGGCCATCGCGATGCGCTTGGCCTTCACGTCGTCAGCGGACGGGAAGACGAGCCTCGCCTCCTCGAAGACCAGCCTGTACCCGTCGGTGAAGAATATGGGCAGCAGGTTTATCGTGGCGAGCGCGAAGTTGATTAGCGCCGTGAGGTTGAACACGATGAAGAGGAATGCCGTTATCCCGTAGGACAGCGAGCCGCCCGCGGGCGGGAGGTCGGAGACGTTTATCCCAATCTTGTGGTCCTTTCCCACTACGACTTCCTTCTCGCCGAGGGACGTGGAAAGCACTGCCCTGCCGCCTTCCGACACCTTCTTCATCTCGGTTGCAAACGCGTCCACGTCCTTTACAGCAACTCCGTTGACGGCGAGCAGCATCTCCTTCTCCTGCAGTATCCCGTTCGCGGTCCCCGAGTCGAGGACGTTGACCACCGTCGGGTGCGTGGCCTGCGCGTTCAGCCCGAGCGCCGCCACCTGCGCCATCAGCAGGAACGCGACGAACACGAAGAAATTGGATGTTATCCCTGCGATGAGTATCCTCCTTTTCTTCTGGATCTCGAGGCCCTTCATCTTCTCCTCGTCGGGCTCGACGAACGCCGCAACTGGCAGCACGCCGAACAGCACCGCGCCCGAGTTCTTTACTTCCAGCTTCTCGACCATGCACAGTATGCCGTGCGCGACCTCGTGCACTACAATCGCGATCAGGAGCGCGATGAGCCCCTCCCATGGTATGGTTATGCCCGGGATGATGAGCGACGCCCCGGCCTGGGCGGTGTTGGAAGTCAGGATCTTCGTCCCCTGTATCACTAGGCTCTGCACGCCGAACGCGAGCAGCCCGAACGCGAGGTTGAAGACGAACACGAGCTCCGGCATGAACCCCACGTTCTTCGCAACGCCAGGCTGGACGATGACGAAGAACGCCGTCACCGCCAGCGCGTGCGCGAGGAACTTCTTGAAGTCCTTCCTCCCGAACAGGTAGAACGAATACAGCAGCCCGAACCCGAGGCTCAGCCCGAAGTCCGCGAGGGACCTCGCCGCGCCCGAATACCTGTCCGCTGCGTACCGCATGGCCCGGAAGCCTCGCTCGCCGCGGAAGACCAGCAGGCCGTACGAGCCCTCGAGGCCCGCGACCCTCTGCATGGCCAGCCCGCTTCCCACGAGCACGGCGAGCAGCCCGGGCACCTTAATATAGTTCGTGAGCGTGGAAGTGGCGACGTAATAGACCGCCGCGAGCGCGACCGCGCCGATGCATACCGCGAACACCGCGGAGTGACTGCGGCCCTTCTTTTTCTGTTTTTCGTGCCCCCTCATAGCTTATACACTCGGTCCTTATTCCGCCGAAGGCTTATATTATGGCGGGGTTTAACCCCTAGCGTTCCACATGACTCGCTCGAATAAGCCGCGCGGGATTAATCCTTTGCTGGCCGGCTTTAAATTCATTGCGCTATTCTTAGCGCTCTTCCTGCCCGCTTTTTTCCTGCTCCAGCCCGTGCGCGAGCTCAACCTCTTCGCGGCGTGGTCCGGCCAGCAGCTCCTCGGCCTCCTCTTCGGCATCCCCTCCCTGCTCGCCGTTTCCGGCGGCTTTCCCGTCCTCGATCTGGGCGGTTTTTCCGCGGAATTCGTCGACCTCTGCAGCGCCAAGCTCGAGCTCGCCGTTCTCTTCGGCATCGTCTTCGCCTCCTTCGAGAAGCCCCTCGCCTACAGGCTCAAGGGCTTCCTCGCCGGCGCGGCCTTCCTCTTCGCCTTCAACGCGCTCCGCATCGCGCTGACGCTGCGCGCGTTCTCCTCAAGCGACCTCTTGTGGTCTGCGCTCCTGCACGACGTCCTCTTCCGCGCTTCGCTCGTCGTCGGCATCGTCACCTTCTACGCCCTCTGGTACTATTATGCACTCCCAAGAAGCAAAGCGGGACGACGCGTCCGCCATCGGCGCCCTTGACTTCGCAGGCATCACGCTCGCGGTCTTTCCCGGCGTCTACGGCCCGCGCGAGGACTCCGAGCTTCTCGCCTCCGCGGTCGCGCGCCTCGCCTCCGGCCGCTTCCTCGACCTCGGCTGCGGCACGGGCATGCAGGGCATCACCGCCTCGAGGTCCCCGAAGGTGTCCTCCGTCTCCTTTGCGGACATCAGCCCGCTCGCCGTTTCCTGCGCCCAGTTCAACGCCTCCTCCAACCGCATTCCCCTTCCCAATTCCTTCATCCGGTCCGACCTCTTCTCCGGCCTCGGCGGCGAGCCATTTGATACGATTGCCTTCAACCCTCCGTACCTGCCGACGTCTCGCGTTGACAGGGTTGCTGGCGCATTGAATTCCGCCCTCGACGGCGGCCCCTCCGGCAGGAAAGTCACCGACCGCTTTCTCAAAGAATTCCCCAGCCATCTTGCCGCGGACGGCGTCATGCTTCTCGTGGACAGCAGCCTCGCGCGCTTCGAAAAATCCGTCCGCTTCCTCGAATCCCGCGGCTATTGCGCGGAAATCGCCGCCTCGCGCAGATTCTTCTTCGAGGAGGTGGTGGTAATAAAAGCCGCGCGCGCTTAGTCTGCCGACATGGACCTGGGCATCCTCTTCGGCCTGCTTGCCGCGCTCGGCTGGGCCCTCTCGGACATCGTCGGCTCCCGAGTCACGCGCAGGTTAGGTCCCGCCACAACCCTCCTTTTCTCCGCGGCCTCGGGCGTTTTCTTTTATTTCGTTGCGTTCGCGTTCTTCCCGCCCGCGCTCCCTTCCGCCGGAGTCCTTCAGTTGATACTCGTCAGCCTCGCATTCTTCACCGCCGCGAACGTCGCCTACTTCCTTGCGCTCTCCAAGGGCGACGTCAGCGTCGTAAGCCCCATCACCGCGTCCTTCGCCGTGCCCGTCGTGGCAATCTCGGTGCTGTTCTTCCACGAATCGCTTTCCGCCCTCCAGTTCCTTCTCATCGGCGTCGTGATCGCAGGCACCATCCTAATCTCCTTCAAGTGGTCGGAGCTGAGCAAGCGCCTTTCCTCCAACAAGCCCGTCGCCGGGGCAAAGATGGCCTTGGCCTCCGCCCTTGCATACGGCGTCGCCTATTCCCTCCTCAAGCCGATTTCCGTGTCCGTCGGCCCCGCCGGCGCATACTTCTTCCTCCTCCTCGGCGGCATTCCCGCCTATTATCTCTTCTGGCGGTCGAGACGCCGGCAGGAGCCCAAGGCCTCCTCGCTCCTTCCCGCGCTCCTCATGAGCCTCCTATTCTCCGTAGCGAACCTCTCCTACGCCTACGGCCTCAGGCTGTCCCTCGCGTCCCTCGTCACCGCGGTTTCCGCCTGCCACCCGTTCGTCGTCGCCGTGCTCGCGCGCTCCCTCTACCGCGAGCGTCTTGAGGCAAACCAGTACATCGGAATCTTTTTAGTCGTTGCCGGGGTAATCGGTCTGTCCCTCTGAGGTCGTCTTTTACGCCGTTTTTTCCCTCCCCGGCGCCTCCTTTTCCTTCTTCGCTCCCGGGAACAACTCTTCCGCGGCCTCGTTTCCGGCGCCCGCCCGCCCCCACTTGGCGTAATAGCCGGCAATTATGAATATCTACAGGATAAACGCGGGCTTTTAATTTTGTTTATTTGGCCTCTTATCGAGCCTGTACGTTCGGCTTGGTGCGAACCGTCAAAACATCAAATAAACAGAATAAACAAAGGCTTTTAATTTCGTTTATTTCAAATCCCTGCATGGCAATCAGCCCCTTCCGCTTGACGCCCCCGCCCGCCTACTTCGTTGGCAGGGAAGCCGAGAAAAAAGAGTTCGAACGCCTGATAGAGAAAACCATCGGAGGCAACCAACGCTGCATGGCCGTCATCGGCGACCGAGGCATCGGAAAAAGCGCGCTCTTGGACGAATTCTCCTCCATAGCACGCAAAAAAGACCGCGTGGTAGTGGTGCGCCTTGCGCTGCACGACGGCGTCAAAACGCTGGGCTACCTCTCCATGGCAATCCTCGACGCCATGCAGAAGCAGCTGCGGCTCCTCTCGCTCAAGGAAAGCGCCAAGAACAAGCTCCTGGACGCCCTGCGGGGCATAGAAGTCAAGTACCAAGGCCTTGAGCTCTCGCTCAAGAAGCCCGAAGCCACTGCCTCGCCCGAACTCAACCTCTCCGACGACTTGCTAGAACTCTGGAAACAGCTGAAGGAAGCCGGAGTGCCCGCCCTTATCCTTGAAATCGACGAAGCTGAACGCCTCGAACAAATCGACGGCGCGCTCTCCTTCCTGAGGAACACGTTCTCGGAACTGCAGGCCAAACAATGCAATTACGCCGTCGTGCTCTCCGGAAAAATGGGCGTCTACCGCAAGATCCAGGAACTCCACTCCCCCATAGGCCGCTACTTCCCTCCAACCGAACTCAAACCCCTTTCCCTGCAGGAAACCGAGACGTTCCTGCGCGAACTCATGGAAAAACGCTGCAAAATATCCGTATCCAAAGACGCCGTCGCAGCCCTCCACGTGCTCAGCGACGGCAACCCCTTCGCAGTCAACGCCATGTGCGACGTGCTCTACGACCGCGCCAACGAAGCCAACAAGGCAATAGACGCGGCCTTCATCGAACTCTTCCAGCAGGAACTCGTTGCCAGGGCCGGCGGAGGCCTCTTCGAAAAGCGGTTCAGCCTGCTCAGCGACGTAGAAAAAGAAGTCCTGAACACGATAGTGAAAGCAAGCTCCAAGGAATGGCCGGAGGGGAAGGCCGCGATTCCAGAATTCACCAACAGCGAGGTAGCCGAACTTACCGGCAAATCCGCGCCCTACGCCGGTGCATACCTTGACCGCCTCATCGAAAAGGAGTGCCTCGTAAAGAAATCACGCAACAAATACTCTATCCCCTACGTGCTCTTCGGATATTACGTCCTGCTCGCAAGCGGGAGATGGCCAAGCGGTGCTGGTTAAATGCGGACATCAACCAACGAGTTTGGATTGGATTCTGGTAAAGGCAGTGGAAAGGTGGGCTGTTCAAATGGCTTCCCTTAACGCAGGCCCGGAATATTACGCCGCGGAGGAGCGCTACCGCTCCGCCAAGACCTACGAGGACAGGATGCAGGCGCTGCAGGAGATGCTCAAGTTCTGCCCCAAGCACAAGTCCGCGCACTCCATCCTCATGGACATCCGCAACAGGATTTCCGCGCTCAAGAAGCAAAAGATCCTCGAGGCCAAGAAGAAGGCCGGCAGGAAGGGCGCCGGCGACTTCGTCAAGAGCCAGGGCGCCGCGCAGGTCGCGCTCCTCGGCTTCCCCAACGCGGGCAAGACCGCGATGTTCAACGCCCTCACCGGCCTCAAGTTTTCGAGCACGCCCGTCCCCTTCGAGACGCGGGAGACGACGCCGGGCATGATGGACTTCGAGAAGGTCCAGCTGCAAATCCTCGACCTGCCCTCGGCGATGGCGGCCAACAAGGCCCGCCTCTTCAGCGTCGCGCGCAACGCCGACCTCTGCATCATCGTCCTCGACCCGCTGCAGGGCCTCGACAGGCAGCTCGAGTTCTTCAAGGACGCGCCCTCTCCCCTGCCCGTAATCTCCAAGCAGACTTTCTTCTCCGCGGGCTTCAAGGACCCCGCCGCCGGGCTGCTTTCCTCGGCTTTCGTCTTCGACGCCTCCTCCCCGGATTCCATCCTCGCGCTCAAGCGCCTCCTCGTCGAGAAGCTCGACATCATCCGCGTGTTCACGAAGAACCCGCACGGCGAAACCGACATGCAGAAGCCGTTCGTCGTCCGCCGCGGCTCTTCCGTCCTCGACGTCGCCAAGGCCATCCACAAGGACATGTTCAAGAACTTCAAGTTCGCGAAGCTGTGGGGCGGCGGCAAGTTCGCCGGCCAGCGCGTCTCCGGCTCGTACGTCCTCCGCGACGGCGACGTCCTCGAGCTGCACATGAGGTAGGCCTTCCCCCGCGTTCGCAGTAGCTTCAGGACCCCCTTGGCCCTACCCTGCTCCTCTCCTTCGCCTCCTTCAATATCCTGCACGCCTGCGACTTGCCAACCCCTCCGAGTATCCCCCTGATCTGCGTTGCCTGCAGGCCGTGCCTTCCGTTCAGCAGCAGCGCCAGCACGTGGTTCTCGGTCATCCTTCCGGCGCGGTGCAGCTCCAGCAGCTGCCGCACTCCTTCCATCGTCTCATGACCCCGGGTCACATCTTCCGCGCCGTTTGCGGAACCCCCTTCCTGCAGATTCTCCCCGTCTCTTCCGGTGATATGCATGTCCGCGCGGCCTCTTCCGGCATGCCTTGCGAGGTTGCTTGCTGCGTTGATCATCGCCCTCCGGATGTACTGCACCTTCCTCAGCTCGGCTGCACGCTTGTCGAGCTTCCTTACCGTCCGCAGCAGCGCCATGCGGTTAGAGGACTCGATCTCGTCCCTCTCCAAAAGGCCCCCGTATCGCCTTGCAATCTGGCGCGCGAGTTCGGGCACGAGGTGCTCGTACATCCTATATAGTTCGTGCTTCTCGTCCGCCTTCCTCTTGTCTTTCGTCCTCCTCGCGCTCCGCCTTTTTGGCGCCTTTCCCAGTACTTTCGCGAGCTGGAGCTTGCCCACGATGTAGACGAGCTGGGTGCGCGTGAGGTCCCCGTGGTTCCTTGCCAGCTCCTGGAAGTCGAACCATCCGTGCTCGTGCAGCATCCTTCTAGCAGTATCCCAGACCCTCCAGTCCTCCGGCCTGAGCGGCTGCCTCCTCCTCCTGCGGTCCTGCCTCGGCAGAATCATTGCCGCGAGCCTCTCCGCATAGTCGATGGCTTCCCTCGGGTGCATATATGCCAGGCCGTGGTGGCCCATGTACCCGAACCTTTTCTCGAGGTAGCCGCGGAACGTGCCGTGGCCCGCGTACGGCACGCCATTCCCGTCGCGCACCCTCCTCAGCTCCATTATTATCGGCCTTGCGTGCGGGTGCCTGGTGTCCAGCGGAGTCTTGTCCCCCAGTGACCTCTCGACAAACGGCCGCAGCTTCCCGCGGATTTCCAGCTCCCTTTCGCGCAAGCCCATGCAAAGAGTGTCCCCGGCGGAGTTTTTTAACCGCACCGGAAACGCGGTCCCGCAACGGCCTTATTACCCTCCCGCCCCAACGCTTCCCTGCTACGGGGTTGGGGGCGTATGGGCAGGAGCATTCCTTCGGTTACGGCGAGGCTCGACTCCAAGCTGGCCTCTTGGCGCGGCCTGCGCGACTCCCTGCCGGCGCACGAGCGCGAGGCCTTCGACTCGCTTCTTTCCCGCGCGCGCAACCGGCGCACCGCCATCGACGCCGCGGACGAGGCGGACATCGGCGTCGCCATCCTCCTGGTGATGCTGACCCGCATGAGGTGCGACCTCGATGTTCTCGACCGCGGAAACCGCGACCATGCAACGCTTGCTGACCGGCAGGCCGGACCTTGACGCGCTGCTCGGCGTGAGCGGCGGCATCCTGACCCTGCGCTCGCCGAGCGCGCGCTGGCTCTCTTGGCTCGCGTGCAGCATCATCGCGCGCAACGCCCGCCCGGAGTCCCGCATCCTCTACCTCCAGTGGGCGGACTACCACGACCGCTACTGGAGCATCGACTTCGACCTGCTCGTCGGCCTCGGCAAGCGCGCCGGCGCGGACCTGCGCGCCGTGGAGGACAATACGCTCCTGCTCCGCGTGTTCTCCCGCGACGGCGTCGAGGAGGAGGCCAACTGGCGGCGCATCTTCTCCGTGCCCGGCGGCTTCTCGTGCATCATCCTCGACAGCGTCGACGGCGCGGTGTACTATTCCTCTTCCCTGCGCAAACCCAAGCCTCCGGCTGTCGAGCCGCTTGAACCAGCATCGCCCGACGGGGTTCCGCCGGCCTGACCCGTCGTCCGCAGAGAGCGCCGTTTTTTATAAGCTTCCGGCCTAACGCCTAAAGGTTGATTTGCCTTGAACGAGTGGTTTCTGCCTTTCCTCCTGCTTGCCGGCAGCGTCGTCGTCATATTCAAGGCCGGCGAGAAGACCACTACTTACGCGGCCCTGCTGGCGCGCCAGCTGGGCGTCAGCGACCTCGCCATCGGCTTCATCCTCCTTTCGGCCGCCACCTCGCTTCCCGAGCTGGTGGTGTCGGTCTCGGCGGCGTTCCGCGGCGCCACCGACCTGTCCGTCGGAAACGTCTTCGGCGCCAACCTCGTCAACGTTTCCCTCGTTGTCGGAGTCGCGGCATTCCTCGGCGTCGTCCACATCAAGCGCAAGGAGACCGGGAACCTCGTGATGGTGCTTCTTGCGACGAGCCTGATCTCCCTGCTGATGGTGGTCTACAACCCGAACCGGCTTGCCGGCGCGGGGCTCCTCCTAGTCTACCTTGCCTACGTCTACTGGCTCCTCGTGCACAGCGGCCGGGCGCGTGCGGATGCCAAGCGCGCGCCCCCGTCGTTGCATTCTCTGGCGCCCCCGCTGTCGAAGTTCAGCTTCTTCATCGCGCTCGTCATCGTCGCGGCGCAGGTCGCGGTCGACAACGCCATCGCGCTCAGCCAGACGTGGGGCGTCGCGGAGACCGTCATCGGCGCCACGATCGTGTCCCTCGGCACGACGCTTCCCGAGCTTTCCGTGAGCGTGGTCTCGGCGCTCAAGAGGCGCGAGAGCATGGCCATCGGCAACGCCGTCGGCAGCGCCATCACGAACCTTTCCCTCGTCTTCGGCACTGCGCTCGTCATCAACCCCCAGATTTCCTTCGCGCCGGCGGTCCAGCTGGTGGTCTTCTCCGTCATCGCCAACATCGTCCTCCTGTATTTCATCGTGATCCGCGGCGGCCTGCAGAAGCGCGACGGCCTCCTCCTCATCTTCGGCTACCTCGCTTTCTTCATTATCCAGTTCCTCGGGGGAGGATGAAGTTCAGTGAAACGTTTAAAATCCCGGCGCGGCTAACGGCATGGCAGGTGCAATGATTTGCTCGAACTTTTCACCCTCATCGGCGTCATCATAGTCGTCGGGTTCCTCGCCTCGGCGGTGTTCGAGCGCACGCGCATTTCCGACGCGCTGCTGCTCATGCTCCTCGGCATCCTCGTCGGCCCGGGGCTGCATCTCGTCGACGAGGCGCTGTTCTCGTCCGCCGCGCCGTTCATCGGGACGATAGCGCTGATAATCCTGCTGTTCGACGGCGGCATCAACCTCGACTTCTTCCGCGTGCTCAACGAACTCTCCAGTGCGACCGCGTTCACTTTCGCCGCGTTCTTCATGACGGTGCTTGCGATGGGCGCGTTCATGGCCGCGGCCTTCGGCTGGCCGCTCGCGCACGGCCTGCTGTTGGGTGCGGTCGTCGGAGGAACGTCTTCATCCATAGTCCTCGGCATCGTCTCGCGGATGCGCATCGCGGAATCGGTAAAGGCGGTTCTCGCCCTAGAGTCCGCCCTGACCGACGCGCTCTCCATCATCGTCGCGGTTTCCCTCCTCGACATCGTCGCCCACAACTCGGTGAATCTCTCCGTTGCCCTGAACTCGTTCATCGGTGCGTTTGCGATTGCGACCTTTCTGGGGCTCGTGGCCGCCGTAGCTTGGATATCCGTGCTGAGGCGGCTGGCCGAAAAGCCGTACGCCTACATGCTCTCCCTTGCCGCCATCTTCCTGCTGTACTCCTTCGTCGAGGCCGTCAGGGCCAGCGGCGCGATCGCCGTCCTCGTCTTCGCCCTCGCCGTCGGCAACGCGTCCAACATCGCCGAGCGCTTCAAGATACCGCTGGACTTCAAGCTGGATGACACGTTCCGCGCCTTCCAGACGGAGATCACGTTCTTCGTGCGCACGTTCTTCTTCGTCTACCTCGGAACGCTCTTCAACGTCTTCTCCCTGCCTTCCGCCGCATGGGTAATCGCCTTCGTCGCGCTCGCGGCCGTCCTCGCCGCGCGCTACATCGGCGTCGAGTTGGCCGTCCGGCTGGACCGGAGGCTTTTGCAGTACAAGCTGGTTCTCACCACCATGCTGCCCCGAGGCCTCGCCGCCGCGGTTCTCGCTTCCTACCCGGCGACGCAAGGCATACAGATTCCGTATTTCGCCGAGGCCGTGCTGCTCATCATCGTTGCGACGAACCTCATCGCCACCATCGGCGTCTACGCCTCCCCCCGGCCGCCCGAGCCGCAGAACCAGCCGCAGCCCGCAGGCGTCCAGCCGGCTTCCCCGGCTCCGGGCTCTCCAGAGGGCAGGCGGCCGCAGCCCGGGCAGCAGGGCCGGTACTCCAAGCAGAGGCCGCGCATAGTCTGAACCCGCTCCTGCACCAATCCGTCCTGTGCCTTCAGTCGTTTGCGAGCAGCTTGAGCCCCCTGCGCACGATGCGCGGGGTCTTTTTTAGCAGACCGAGGAACGCTTCCACCGCCTTTGGCGGGCGTATGGTCTTTCCCGCTTTGGTCATCTTCTTCAGCATGCGGATCTCGTCGAGGACCAGCCGCGGCATGAGGAAGTTCCTTCGCACTTTTTCCGCGCCAGCGGCGCCCATCGCCTTCGCCGTCGCCGGGTTCTTCAGCAGGTAGCTTATCCTGTCCGCGCACTGTTTGGTCCCGGTGACGAGGAAGCCGTTGAGGCCGTCGTCGACCTGCAGCGGGATGCCTCCCACGCGCGAGGCCACGACGGGAGTGCCCTTCCACAGGGCCTCGCTGACGGTCAGCCCGAATCCCTCGCGCACGGACTTCTGCACGATTACGCTCGCCTTGCGCTGTAGGGCGTTCACCAGCATGTCGCTCTGCACGGTGAGCAGGGCCACGTCCTTCTCCTTCTCGGCTATGCGGAATACCTGCTGGAAGACGGTCTCGCTCTCGGGGTCGTCTGCGGCATGGCTGCCGAGCATGACCAGCTGGCATTTCGCCTTCTTCCGCACCGACTTGAACGCGGCGATGACGCCCAGCGGGTCCTTCCACGGGTCGAACCTCGAGATCTGGGCGACGATCGGCTTCCTGCAATCGACTCCAAACCTGCCCAGCAGGCGCTCGGCGTCATCGGGGGTCATGGGCCTGTTCTTCTCGGATAGCGGGTCGATTGCCGGCGGGATGACGAAGAACGGCTTTCCCAGATTTTTCGCGTACGACGGGAGGGACACTATGGCCGCGTCGTATTTTGAAATGTATTTCCGCATGAGTTCGAGCGCGGGAGGGTAGGAATTGCTCATGTCTATGTGCGCGCGCCACACCCACGGCTGCCTGCGCTGGAAGGCCTCGAGCTCGAGCAGCAGCGGAAGCGGCTTCCAAAGCGCCGGCGAGCTCCTCGGGAAATGGTTTACGAGCGGCGCTGGCTGGGGGTCGTCGATGATCACGCAGTCGTACATCCGCAGGTTCGAGAACTTCGCGTTCGTCGCCACAGTTTCCTCGTACGCCGCGATTTCCTCCGCGGACGGCATCTCGCGCTTTCCCTGCAGCGCGTTGTGCAGCTTCTTGGTTATGAAGAAGAATTCCTTGCTGCCCTTGAGAAGTCGCCAGTCCATGCTCACGCCGGCGTCGTTGAGCATCGGGACGTAGGAGTTGAGCATTTCCGCGACCCCGCCCCCGTAGTAGGTGGAGTTGACGTGGACGAACGACTTGCCCTCGAGGTCGCCGGCCTCCCTTCTTATCGCATCGATGACCCCGTGGCCCGAAAACTCGGCGTACTTGTTCAGCGCGTGCATCGTTTCACACCGGCGGCCCTCCCGCCGGATTCGTTAGCGATAGGAGGTTATTAATATAGCGCAGGAATTCCTCGACTCCGCGCGGGTTTATCACGGTCAGCCCCGCGGACGTCTTTTTCCTGCCCACCGCGACGCCTACGAAGTTCTTTTCGCGTGCGAGCGCCTGGAACGCGGCCTCGTCGGCCTCGTCGTCGCCGAAGAAAAGCATAAGCGTGCCCTGCGGCAATCGTCTTGAAATCGAGTGCAGCGTGGAGGCCTTCGTGGGGCTTCCCCGGGCGAGCACTTCAACCGCCTTCCTCCCGCGGTAGACCAGCAGTCGCCTGCTTTTCATCTTCCGCATCAGCGCCTCCGCGAGCGGTTCCTGCCTTGCGGGCGCGACGTCCCTGAAATGCACCGAGAATCCGGAATCCTTGCCCTCTATCCATGCGCCCTTGAACGGTGCGATGAGCCTTGCCGCCTCCGCCTTTGCCGATTCGACAGCGGCCAGACGCCCCCGGGGCACCTTCAGCTTGCCGTGCGGGGTCTCCAGCCCATGCATTCCGTAGAATCCTGCGCGCCTGAGGAAAGGCAGCTTTTTCCTGAGCTCGCCCGCCCTCCTCGAGCTCACGATTACGACGTCGGCGAGCCCCTCCAGCCGGACGAGCATCTCGCGCATTCCCCGGGATACCGCTGCCTGCCCGGGCGTGGGGGCGATCTCGGAGAGCGTCCCGTCGAAGTCGAACGCGCACAGGAGGCGCTTGCATTCGCCGAGCCGTCTGCGGAACGTGTGTGGAACGCGCACGGCAGTCAACCCCTTACCTTGGCGGCCATGCTCAGGAAATCCGAGGCCCACTTGAAGACGTTGTTTTCACCGACTTCCGCGCGCAGGCGCGTCATCCGTTCCCGCCTCTCCTCAATCGGCATCTGGAGCGCGGTCTCCAGCGCGGCGACGACCTCGTTCGTGGAGAACGGGTTGACGGAAAGCGCGTCCTTGAGCTCCGCGTTCGAGCCGGCGAACTTGCTCAGTATGAGCACGCCGTTGCCGTCGTTTTTCGCGGCCACGAACTCCTTCGAGACGAGGTTCATGCCGTCATGGAGCGGCGTGATGATGCATACGTCCGCGAGGCCGTAGAGCGTGTAGATTTCCTCCGTGGACGCATACCTGTTCTCGAAGATAATGGGCTTCCACGAGTCGGTGGAGTTCCTCCAGTTGACCTCCTCCACGAGCGTTTCCACCTCCTCCGCAGTCTGCCTGTATGCCTCGAGGTGCGTGCGCGTCGGCGAGGCAATCTGCACGAGCGTGATTTTTTCGGCGCTTTCTGGGTGCTTCTGCAGGAATTCGTCAATAGCCTTGATCTTCTCCGCCAATCCCTTCGTGTAATCCATGCGGTCGATGCCGACCACCAGCGCCCCCTTGCCTATGCCGTACCTGCGCTTCGCCCTCCTAATCGCGCCCTCGCCGACATTTTCCGCTGCGGCGCTAATCCCGTCGAAGTCGACGCTGATGGGCAGCGCGCGCACGGTGACCTCCCTGCCCTTGTAGTGCACGGACGACGCCGGGCGGTCTACGCGGGCCTCGATCGTCTGGTCCACGGAGTCCAGGAAGTTGACGGAATGGTAGCGGGTGTGGAACCCGATGATGTCGTTGGAGAGCACCGCGTCCATGATTTCCACGTGCCAGGGGCAGATTTTGAAGACCTGCGGGTTCGGCCACGGGATGTGCCAGAAGTAGACCGTCGGCACGTCGGGAACCAGCTCCTTAACGTATTTCGCGCACAGCACGAGCTGGTAGTCGTTGAGCCAGACGACGCTTTCGCCTTTTTTGGCCTCCTCGGCTATCGCCTCCGCGAACCGCCGGTTAACCTGCCGGAATGCCTCCCATTCCTCGTCGACGAAACGCGGCCTCACGTATACTATGTGCGAAAGCGGCCAGAGCGCGCCGTTCGCCGCGTTGCCGCATGCGGCCGCGTCCTTTTTCGATACGAAGATGCGCTTGAGGGTGTACGCCCCGCTTTCCGGCGGGACCTTCACGTACCCCTTCTCATCGCAGGCCTGCCGGTCGGCGTCCCCCGACGACTGGGCGACCCACGTCCCGCCTGTGGCTGCGAGGACCGGGTCCAGCGCGGTCACCACTCCCCCGGTGCCACGCCTCCACTTGATTTCCTCCTCCTCCAAATAGTGGACGTACGGTTCGCTGCTCGACGCCACGATGAGCCTCCTTCCGGCCAGCCTCTCGGTTATCTTCGAAATGAATTGGTTCATCCGTTTTTTCCACGCTTGATGTACGCGCCCATCAGTTATTCACGGCATTGGCCGTTCAGCCAGTACGCGGCATCGGACAGGATAAACCATGCCGCTGCGACTCTTCCCCGCGGAAAGCAATCCGCCCGATCGGCCATCCGGGAAGATTTCACCCGGCTCCTTGTTTGGGGCTTTCCGAGATATAAAAACGTATCAATTGTGCTTCCACGATCGTGGAACCGCGGTTCAACGATCAGCGAATCCATTTTCTCCGCCCAAGCATGCAGGATTACCTAGGCCGCCGATGCCTTTACGGTAATCATCTTCTGCAGTATTGGCGGCACGATAATGGTCGTGATGAACGCCATCGCCGAGATTATCGTGTACTCTGCTGCAGTGATTGCCGGCTCGCCGTTCACCATCGCCGTGAGGCCGTAGAGGCCGATGATGAGCGCGATCTCGCCGCGGGGGACCATGCCCAGCCCGACGATTAGCGCGTCCTTCCTGCCGGCGCCGCCCAGCAGCGCCGCTCCTCCGCACCCGACGACTTTTGCCAGCACTGCGATTACGCTAATGACGAGAATCGGGACAATCTCGCCGGGAATCGACTCCACGTCCACGAACATTCCGAGCGAGATGAAGAAAATCGGCGTGAACAGCATTTCCAGTGGCGCCATGAGCTCGTTTATCTTGCGGATCACTGGGCTGTAGTTGAGGGTTATGCCGGCGATGAACGCGCCGACTATCGCCGACAGCCCGACGACTTCCGCGACGTACGCGTACATGAGCAGGAATGCCATCGCCAGCAGGAATGTCTTTTTCGAGAATGTCTCGTCGGTGTACCTGTAGAAGTACCTGTGGACGATGAACTGGCCGAGCTTTATCCCGCCGATGACGAACACCGCGGCAGTCGCGAGCACCATCGCGAGCGGCGTGAGCGCCTCGGGGGTAAGCGCCGTCGGCACGTTCTTGACGAAGGAAAGCGCGAGCAGCGCGAGGATGTCGTCGATAACGGCGGCTCCGAGGATTATCTGCGCGTAGTCCTTGTTCATCACGCCGAACTCCTGGAGCACGGCGACCGTCACTCCCACGCTCGTCGCCGTCAGGGCCGCGCCGAGGAAAAGCGCGTATGCGAACCCGCCGCCCGTCCACGACGCGTAGGCGAACCCCGCGGCGAACGGCAGCACGACCCCTAGGATGGCCACAACGAAGTTCTTGCCGTTGAATATCTTCTGTATCTCCGAATGAAGTCCGATCTGGAACAGAAGGATGATGGAGCCGAGCTTGGCGAAGACCATCACCGTCCCCTCGAGGGGCACCAGGTTTGGCACTTGGGTTGGAATGTTCCAGTTTGATACCGCCGAAAGCAGCGCGTTTATTATTCCGGCGATGACCGGCCAGGTAAGGTTGATGGTTCCCGGGGCGATTAACACGCCGACGAGGAGCAGCACCATCACCACCGGCTGCCTGAGGTAGAACACGAGCAGTTCGGCGAGCACCGCGAGCAGAAGCAGGAAGGTTATCTCGAACCAGATGCGCGTCTCATGGCCGGTGTCGGAGAAAAGGCTGGCGCGTATCGCGGAAAGGAACAGCAGCGCAGCCAGCCCGAGGACCAACGCGCCTGCCACCGGCAGGACCGCGCTTTTCACCCTCTCGATCTGCCTCTTGCCGTCCATTCCAATCGCATTGGCTTTGCCGCCCGGGGGTTAAAACGCTTTCGCCTGCATGCCGTTTTTCCTTGCGCTGAAGTAGTATCCCTTAGTGCGTCCGGCGGCAATGGCCCCGAAGTCGTTGGTTGGCATTCAACATGTTCGCTTCAGGGGTGTGTCTTTCAAACTCATTTGCAATCGGATAATGCCGTTTAATCCCCGGCAGGAAACCCTGACCTCCATTTGAAAGCAATATATACCTCCTTCCCCTATTAGTGTCGAAGGCAAATGCGAATTCCTGCGACCGCGGCCGGTCCCGTGCTGGTTCTCCTCATCGTCTTCCCGCTTTGCGTGCAGGCCTATTCCGGCTGTTCGGACCCGTCGCTGGACACCGGCGGGAGATGCGTGCGGCAACGAAGATTTAACCACCGCCCCGGCAATTTCAATCCAGTGTAACTGGAACGAAGGGAGAAAGGGTAGGGGGTTGTGCATACGTGGACGACTCAGGGCGAGGACGGCGACAGCCGCCATTCCATCGACTTCGTTCTGACCGTCCACGGCGCCAAGCCCGCCAGCCGCGCCAAGGCGGATGAATTGGATATCGCCGCCTATTCCGGGCTGCTGGGGCAGTCTCTGGAGGAGCTGTTGGCATTGTAGCGCCCCGGCTGATTCAACTACCCCCGGCGGTAGTGCCAAAGCAATATAAAGGGCGGTCGCGTGCCTTAATCCGATGCGCATGGACCGTGCACAGCAAACCGGCATGGTCTTCGCGGCAATCGCTTTCACCGCATTGCTCACAGCCGGCTGCACCCAGCCCGCCGCCGGCCCGACTCCTGTCCCGACGCAAACCCCTTCCCCCACGCTCACGGCAACTCCGACTCCGACGGCTACGGCCACGCCGGTGCCCACCCCAGTCCCCACGACGTACCCCGGCGGCGTAATCGAGGAGGCGGTAGAAAAGGCGTTGTCATGAACATCCCGAGATTCGTTTTGGTGTCGCTTGCGGTCCTGGCAGCCGCGTTTTCCGTGCCGGCGGTCGCGCAGGACGCCCCGAAAATCACCTACCAGTTCGACGAGGTGGAAGTGCTTTACGCCGCGAGGTTCACCGTCTTTCCCACCCAGACTTCCGTCGCATCCTGGGCGGAGGAGATTGCCGCCCCCGGCGAGGGAATCACCATCACCTACGGCATCGTCATCCTGAAGTCCGATGACAAGGAAGTCGGGCGCGAGGAATGGCTGAAAGCCGAGGGCTCGGCCGGCTCGAAAAGGCTTCTGTCCAACTCCGTAAGCAACAGCTTCGACCCGGAGCTGAAACACATTTATTTGAGCAAGACCCAGCTGTGGAGCGCGAAGAAGCTCGTCGGCTCGGCCATCGAGAAGGACTTCACCGAGCCGGTCTACAACGCCTACTTGTTCAGGCGGCTGAGGGCCACCGAGATGGTCCCGACGCACGTATGCTTCGGGAGCGGCGCCAATTTTGACGACTTCTGGGCGAAAACGTCCACCGAAGACTGTTATTCGACGGAGAAACTGACGAGGTACGTGGGCGACGGCGCCGAGACTACTGGCCAGAAGCCCGCTAACGCGCCCGTTGCCCCCAAGCATTCCTGCCCCGAGGACTATGCTTGCCTTTCCAGGGATGAAGAGAATGCGCGCGGCTGCGTCGTTCTCGCGTCTTACTCCTGCGGGGACTCGCCTTCCGAGGCGTGCTTCAAGTGTCCGAATATCGGGGCGACCGTTACCGCGACTGTGGCTGCAACTCCCGAGCCGGAGTGCGTCTTCACGGGCGAGGGCTGCTGCCGCACTTCGGATTTGAACACGTGCGCCGCGATTCCGCCGCACTTCGCGTGCGATCCGCCCCTGGTTCCGAAGGTCATCGGTTGCGCGCCCGACTGTAATGCGGCAGCAACGTGCGCTCCCACGACGACTCCGGTCCCTAGCCCTTCAACGACTCCGCATCCGACTCTCACGCCTACTCCTTCGGCCGCACCGGAATGCGTCTTCACGGGCACCGGCTGCTGCAAGGTACTTGACCCGAATCAGTGCGCCGCGATTCCCGAGGGCTTCGCTTGCCACGAGGGCTTCGTTCCGGTGGTGACCGGCTGCGCCGACGGCTGCACCCCGGCGGTGGACTGCATGCCTGCGCCGACGCCGACCCCAACGCCCACGGCAAGTCCCACTCCTTCGCCAACATCTACGCCCGAGCCGACGCCTACTCCAACGCCCACGCCGACCCCCGCCCCGACGCCCACCGACACTCCGACTCCCACGCCCCCTCTTTGAGGGCAAGCCCCCGCTGGCAATGGCGAAGCCGGAGGAAGTCGACGCGAGAGCCTACGCTGGGCTGCTGGCGCAGGCGCTGGAGGAGTTGGTCCTGCTTGAACCGGCGGCCGGCAACCATGGCGGGCAAGTCCCGCGGAGTCAACGCAGGTAGACTTCCCCGGCCTTGCCGTCGTACACGCGGAAGTCTTCCGTCGTCGCCTCCCTCTTCACCTGGGCAAGCCGCGCGGCCCTCGCGTCCAGGTAGTCGGCGAAGTGCACGATTGCCGCCTCCGCGAACATGGGCGTCTTGGGCGCGCCGTTCGAGAGCTCGCCGTGGTGGGAGAGAATCATGTGCGACAGCTTGAGGAGCGTCTGCCCGTCGAGTCCGGTTTCAATCGCCTTCCGCCTCACCGTCTCCTCCCCGATGGCAGTGTGGCCGCGGAGCATGCCCTCCTCGCCGATTTTAATGTTCGTGGTCACCTCGTACTCCCGCATCTTGCCGATGTCGTGCAGGAGCGCGCCCGCGGTCACCAGATCCAGGTCCGCGCCGTATTCCGGCGCCGCGTTCCTGCTTATGCGCGCCACAGCGAGCGTGTGCTCGAGGAGGCCGCCTACCCACGCGTGGTGCATCTGCATGGCCCCCGGCGCCTGCCTGAACCTCTCCGCGAACCCGGAATCGTTGAAGAACGCTTCCAGCAGCTTCTTCAGCCCGGGGTGCGTGACGCTTTCCACCATCCCGAGGAGTTCGGCGTACATTCCCCCGACGTCTTTCGCGGTGTGTGCCAGGAAGTCGGCGATGTCGTATTCCCCTGCGGGCTCGATGAGGCCCTTGCCCTCGTTGACGTCAATCTTCTTCCTTCCCTTGTACGAGCCGACGAGCCCGACAACTCGCACGACGCTTCCTTCCCCGAATGCCGCGTGCGCCTTCCGCACGCGCGCCTCGTCGTTCGCGCCCCAGTAGCTGACTTCTACCTCGCCGGTGCGGTCGCTTGCCCCGAACGCGAACCTCCAGCCGTTCGCGTACTGCAGGACGTCGCGCTTGTACTTGACGCTGAAAAGCGAGTCCACCTGCTGTCCTTCCTTCAACTCGGAAATCATGGCCTTCATTCAAACCACCCCCGCCCCTCCGTTATGATATGCTTTGCGGCGGCCTAATTTATACGCCTTGCCCCCATGTGCCCTGTCCTCCCACCCCCCGCCCCTCGCCCCCGCACCCCTTTTCCCCCCCGGGAATGCGCTGCGTTTTTATTTGATTACCTGCTCTTCAATGTCCGGTGGTTTGGCCATGCGTCGACTTGTTCCCGCCTTCACCCTTCTCCTCTTCCTATGCACTTCGGCCGCCGCCGACTACCAGATTCCCAAGCACGACGTGCTCTCCATCGACTTCGTGTCCACCAACGCCTATTCCAACCCCTTCGACGTCGACCTGACCGTCACCTTCACCAGCCACACGCAGAGGCAAATCGTCGCCTTCGGGTTTTTCGAGGGCGACGGCAACGGCGGGCAGACCGGGAACGTGTGGAGCGTGCGGTTCGCGGGCGACGAGGAAGGCCTTTGGACCTACGTCACGTCCTCCGGGCACTCCTCAATGGACGGGCTGACCGGAACCGTGACCGTGCTGCCTTCCGCCAACAAGGGTCCCATAATCGTCGACCCCGACAACGGCCACTGGTTCCGTTATTCCGAGGGCGATTCCGTCCACCTGCACGGCAACTTCCTCGACCGCGTTGCCGGCCCCGACCCCGTTCGCTGGACGCACCTGTACCTGTCGGACAACGTGAACGAGGCCCACCGCCTGCAGTACCTCGCGAGGGCGCGCGCGATCCGCGCCAACAAGATGAACATCTACCTCGCCAACGGCAACGACTATATCGCGGCTTACCCTACGAATCCTTGGCTGGGCAGCATCAACAGCCCCGACCTGGAGCACATGAACCTCGCGCACTGGAAGGTTTATGAGCAGGAAATCGCGCGCCTCGCACTCGAAGGCATCGTCGCCGAGCTGTGGTTCTTCTCGGACGGCGGCTTCTGGACGGGCAGCATCCCTTTCCCCGCAGCCGAGCGCTACATCAAGTACGCGATGTCCCGCCTTTCCGCCTATAACACCATGTTCGTGGTCGCGCTCGAGTGGGACGAGTATTTCTCGCAGAACGAGGCGCTCACCTTCTCCGGGTACGCGCAATCCTACAATCCCTTCGGCAGGCCCGTGTCCATCCACGGCCTGACCGGCAACTTCGCCTTCCCCAACAACCCGTTGTTCGACTTCATGGCGACGCAGGCGGGCAACGGCGTCTCCTACCAAGGCAACTACCTGCACACGAGGACGAACTACCTTCTCCCCAACCCGCCGAAGCCCCTCATCAACGAGGAATTCGGGTTCAACGACGACGACAACGACATCAACATGCGCAGGAAGCTCTGGATGGCCTTGGTCGGCGGCGCCGCGGGCACCGGCACGGGTTCCGGGCTAGCCGAATTCGACGCCTTCTTCGATTCCCTGCAGCCTGCCTTCCAGCGCATGTCCCCCCGCGACACGGTCCTGCAGTCCGCGGGCTCTGACGCGCATTGCCTAGCGGAAACCGCAGTCGGCTACATTTGCTTCGAGCCCGCGGGCGGAACCGTGACGCTGAGCGCCTCGGAAATCGCGCACGACTTCGCTTTCGCGTGGTTCGACCCGCGCGCGGGAACCGTCGCATCGCAGGGCACCGTGGGTCCCGGCAACCTCGTGCTCTCCCCTCCGAACAACCCCTCCCTCGACTGGGTGCTGTACCTCGCCAGCGAGGCCTTGCTCCCGACCTGCGCCGAACAGGGCGGGTATGTGTGTTCGCCGGATGAGGTTTGTCCGGGCGACCAATGGCTTCCCGCGGGCGATTCCGACTACTGCTGCCTGACGCAGTGCGAGGGCGTAGTCACTCCGACCCCCACGGTTACCGCGACTCCCACTGCCACTCCTTCACCCACTCCAACGCCCTCGCCTTCCCCGCCTGGCACGGAGTGCGGCACGATGGGCGGCAGTTGTTTCGGCGATACGTGCGGCCATTGGGGCCAGTGCTGGCCGGACTACACCGGCTCGTGCCCTTCGGGCCAGTACTGCTGCTACGGCCAGTGCTATTCAGCCAGCACGCCGACTCCGACGCCTTCCGCCACCCCGACTGCCACGCCCACGGTTACGTCGACTCCCACCCCTTCCCAGACTCCGACTCCAGAGCCTTGCGGTGAGGAGGGCTTGCAAGAGGAATGCACTTTTGGCGAGTGCGATGGCATGAGGACATGCGGCGAGGACTTGACTTGGGGCGGGTGCGTCAAGCTTGACTTGTGCTGCGGCGTTTCCTGTGACGACGGCAACTCGTGCACCGCGGACTCGTGCAGTGCAGGCGTTTGTTCGCATGCCTACACTTGCGGCGGCGGGGGCGGCGGAGGTTATTCGGGCGGAGGCTATTACGGCACGCCGACTCCTTCGCCGCGGCCTTCCATTACTGCCGTTCCTTGTCCTTCTCCGACGCTGTTTGGCGCCAGGTATGTAGTTATCCCCGAGTCGAACGAGGAGGTCGAGGCTGCTTTGGACGAGCTTCCGTTTGATGACGAGAAGCATGAAGTGCAGGAAATCATCTCCCAGGCAAAGGAACAGGAACGCCAGGGTCGTTTTGATGCCGCCAAGGCGCTTTGGGATAAGGCGCGCGTCAAGATCGGCGACCTTTTGGTAAAGTCGAGGGCGAACAAGTCGTCGTTCAACTACTGGCTCGCGGGCATTGCCGCAGTCGCCTTAGTAGGCGGCGCAGTGTATTACTCCTCCACTCTTCACAAGCCAAAGCCGCCTTCTGCCGCCGACATGCCCGAGATCGTCCAAATGAACTGAGGTTTTATCCCGCCATGGATTTGGGTTCGATTCTTCTCACCGTCCTCGGGCTGGCGTTCTTCGAGATAGTCTTAGCCGTCGACAACGCGGTAGTCAACGCGCACGTGCTCTCCACGATGTCGCAGAAGGCGCGCCGGTGGTTCCTCGTCTGGGGCATGCTCGTCGCCGTGTTCCTCGTCCGCGGCCTGCTTCCTTGGCTGATAGTGTTCTCGCTTAACCCCGGCCTGGGCCTCTGGGGTTCGCTGACGCTCGCCTTCAGCGACGACCCCGCGGTTGCAGCGATGGTCGAGGAGTCCGAGCCCGTGCTCCTCGTCGCCGGCGGCGTGTTCCTCCTGTTTCTCTTCTTCCAGTGGCTGTTCCTGCAGAAGAAGAACCGCGCCTTCTTCTGGGAGCCCGTCTTCGAGGGCCACGGCGCGTGGTTCTATACCGTCGTTTCCGTGCTTCTTACGGCAGTCGTCTGGCTTGCCCTCGAGCGGCACCCGCTGATGGCCTTCGGTGCCGCGGTTGGCTCCACCTTGTTCTTCATCACGCACGGCTTCAAGGAATACGCGGAGAAGAAGGAATCGGACATGGCGAAGTCGGGGGGCGCGATGAGCGACTGGAGCAAGATTTTCTACCTTGAGGTCATCGACACCGCCTTCAGCGTCGACGCGGTGCTCGGCTCTTTCGCCTTCACCTTGTCGGTCCCCCTCATCCTCGTCGGCAACGGCATCGGCGCGCTAGTGGTCCGGCAGCTGACCGTGCACAACATAACCCGGATCACGAACATGAGGTTCTTGAAGAACGGCGCGATGTATTCGATTGCAGTGCTGGGCGTCATCATGCTCGCGGACGCCTTCGGCGTGCACGTCCCGAACTGGTTCTCACCAATCTGCACCTTCTCGATCCTGGGATACTTCGTGTGGAGGTCGGTGAAGGATCTCGACGCGGGCGCGGTGGCAAAGCCAGTTAGGTAGCATGCTGGCCGAGCATGATCACCGTAAACGTGGCCCGTGGCGATTGCTTTAAAACCGCCGGAAGTGTCCTTATTTTAGGGTTCGAGGTCGATGGGAGAGGCCGTAATGCGTTTGTATACTATTGGATACCAAGGGAAAACGCTGGAGCAACTCACGCAGTCCCTTGTTGATAATAAGGTCGAGGTTTTGGTCGACAGCCGCCAGCTGCCTTGGAGTCACAAGAAAGGCTTCTGCAAGTCCAATCTCAAGAATGCCATTGAAAAAGCGGGCATCGAATACGCCCACGACTCGAAATGGGGCGCTCCCAAGGCCTTGCGCAACGAACTCGCGCAGGCGTGGGACTACGATGAATTCTTTATCGGCTATTCCAAGCACCTAGACTACTTAAACGGCAACCTGTCGGACCTTTCCGATTTGGTTCGGGAGAAGAAAGCCTGCCTGTTGTGCATGGAAGCCAAGGCAAGCGAATGCCACCGCAGCATCCTCGCCGAGAGACTGAAGAAGGATTTCAGCGCCGGCTTGGAAATTGTCCACCTCTGAATTGCACCGGAAACGCGGTTCCGAAAAGAGTATAATTCCTACAAGCTTGTAGTGGCCTGCCAGCCTACAAGCCGAAAACCTTATAAACATATTCAGTTACTGAATTATTCACTTGGTGAATACTTATGAAGTTTGTGGATAGGGGCGCGGAACTTGAGGAACTAAGGGAACTCGAAACGCTTTCAAGGAAAAAGCTTTTCATCGTCGCACTGTACGGGCTGCGGCGGGTCGGGAAGACCCGGCTGCTGGTGGAATTCCTCAAAGACCGGGGCGCGTATTTTTTTGTAAACAAGAACAAGCCGTCGGGCGAGCTGCTCAAGGAATTCCAGGAAATCCTACGCAAGCACGGCGCGCTTGGCGCGCTGGAATCCGTGCATTCGTGGGACCAGTTCGCCGATGCGCTCGTGAAACGCAACCCCGGCGTAGTCGTATTCGACGAGTTCCAGAACTTCAATTCCGTCGAGCCAGCCGCATTCGGCGCCTTCCAAAAGGCAATCGACTTGAACGAGGGCTCGCCGGGCCTTGTCGTCCTATCCGGCTCGCTGATCGGGCTGATGAAGAGCGCCTTCCAGGACGCCAAGGAGCCCCTTTACGGGCGGGTGAAGAAAAACTGGAGGTTGGAGCCCCTATCCCTCTCGTCGTGCTTCGACTTCGGCAATGAGCTTTCCCTCCGCAAGGAGGACTTGGTCGAACTCTACGGCGTGTTCGGCGGCTACCCCAAATACTACGTCGCGGCCGAAGACTACGGCCTGCAAGGAAAGACCGCGGCACAAATCATCGACGCGCTCCTGTTGGCCAAGAACGCGCCCCTCGAAGACGAGGTGACGGGCATCCTGTCCCAGGAATTTGGGGGAAGGAGCGGCACGTACTACTCCATCCTGCAGGCGATTGCCGACGGAAGCAACACCCTTTCTTCCATCGCCGCGTCCTTGAACACGCCTTCCACGTCCATAACGCGGCAGGTGAACGAGCTCAAGGACTACTTCGAGCTCATCGAACTGGAAATGCCTTTCTCCGGCAAGCGCGGCGCATACCGCCTCAAGCACCCACTCATGCGCTTCTGGTTCACCGCAATCAACCGGCGTTACTCGGAATACGCCTCAAGGGACCCCGGATTCATTTCTTCGGTGAAGGGCAGCCTCGGCGCATACTCGGGCAGGGCCTTCGAGTATGCCGCGCGGGAATTCGCCGTCGGAAAGCTCGGGTTGTACAAGGCAAGGCGGCAGTGGGGAAAAATCGGGGGCGGCGAAAAGGGGAGGGACGCGTACGAAATCGACTTGATGGCGCAGGACTCAGCCAAGAAAGTTTACGCCTTCGAATTCAAGTGGGCGGAAGTCACGCAACCCCTGAAGGAATTCAAGGCGCTTGAGCGCAAGGCAGGCTACGTGAACGGGCTCGCGTCCAAGCCGCGGCTTGGCCTGGTTGCAAGAAAGATCTTTGGCAAGAACAAGCTCCGCAACGCGGGCTACCTCGCCTTCGACCTGCAGGACATGTAAGGCAACGCATGCGCCCAACACGATTGCACATCCTTCTTCCGCAGTTCCAGCGCTGCGGGGAGAAAAGGCCGGGGGAAGGGTTACGGCAGGAAAGCGAGAGGCAGGGAAGGCAGGGGAAGAGGAGGAATAAAAGGGAAAGGAAAGTCTAATAGTGTCGTCAAATGGTATTTAAGTACTAGCTCAACAAATTGTTTGGGGGCTTGCGTGATCAAACCGGGAGACGTCATTTCTTATTGGGAAATGTGTTCAGAGGAAGGTTCTAGCCTTCAAAGGGGAATGAATTTCCATCTCAAGGGACGCAACGTTAGTGTAATTTTAATGAGTTTACGACCCAACGCCCCCTATGCAGACCGGGTAGAAGAAAACGGAAAAGTGCTGATATATGAAGGCCACGATATTTCAAGACGTGAAGTAACTGGCAACCCAAAGTCCGTAGATCAACCATCTCGCGATTCTGACGGAAGTCCAACTCAAAATTTACTATTTTATGACGCAGCGATCCGTTGCAAGAATGATAAACCGGAGCCAGAACTCGTTAAAGTATATGAGAAGCTCAAGCCTGGAATTTGGGTTTTCAACGGGTTGTTTAGATTAGTTAATGCTTGGCAAGAAGCCAGTGATGGCCGGCAGGTGTTCAAGTTTCGTTTGGAGATTGCTGAAGGGAAAGAGATTGAAGATACAACCGATTTGGAACACTCTCGTTTAATTCCGTCTAATGTTAAACTTGAAGTTTGGAAAAGGGATAAAGGACAGTGTATAAAGTGCCACAGAAAAGATAATCTTCATTTTGACCATGTTCTTCCTTATTCGAAGGGAGGGACGTCTTTGCTTGTCGAAAATATCCAAATATTATGCGCACGACATAATCTTCAAAAGCGGGCAAAGATTGAATGAATTAATAAAAACCGATTCATTCAACAATATTAAAGAGAAACCGATGGGGGCATTGATGACGGACGACAAGACTAGCCTTCATGAGTTGAAGGTTAAGGTCAGGCAGTTCTGCGAAGAACGCGACTGGGACCAATACCACGGTGCCAAAGACCTAGCCATCGGCGTCACTACCGAATCCTCGGAGCTTTTGGAGCACTTTCGCTTCAAATCCGATAAGGAAATCGAGGAAATGTTTGCTAACGCCGACAAGAAGGAGGAAATCTCCGAAGAAATGGCCGACGTGCTCTACTTCCTGCTCAGGCTAGCCCAGAAATACGACATCGACCTTGCATCGGCTCTTGAAAAGAAGATGGAAAAGAATGAGAAAAAGTATCCAATCGAGAAATCACGCGGTTCAAATAAAAAATATAATGAGTTGTAGATTCTTATGAGGCTATTCGAAGGAACAATCCAGAACTTTTCGCAAGAAATGCTTCAGAATTCTCTTGTAGACAAAATGAAACAACGATATCGTGACTATTATGGTAGAAATGTCAATTCATCGGAAGCTAATTCTTGGAACGTGTCACTAAACTTCATGAAAAACGTTTTCGAGTATTCCAAGATGTCCGAAAACATGATGACGGTAGAATATGAACTTCCATTCGCATCGCGAAGGATAGATGTGATGGTTTTCGGGGAGGATGAACTTAAGAAAGGAAATGTCGTTTTGGTAGAATTGAAACAATGGTCTAACGAGAAGGTCCGAGATTGTGAAGCCGACGGGAATCTACAAGTAGAATACAGTTGGGGATGGGAAGTCAAGCCCCATCCATCGCTTCAAGTTGAAGGATACTATTACGGGTTAACCGACTATAATACCGCTTTCCAAGAAGATGGAAAATTGGAATTGAGCGGTTGCGCATATTGTCACAATTACACGAACAAATCAAATAATCTGCTGCAGTCTGAAAAATTCCGTAATGATATTCAGAAATATCCGGTTTTTCTCAAGGAGGAGGTCCCTAACCTTTCAGAATACATAAGAAAAAGATTATCCCACGGCGATGGTGCGGAAGTTCTTAAGAAATTCAATTATTCGCCGATAAGGCCGTCCAAGAAACTTCTCGAACACACTAAAGAAATGCTAAATCAGCAGCAAGTCTTCAATTTAATCGACGATCAGATTGTCGCCTATAACGCAATAATGCATAACGCCAAAAAGCTAGCAAAGGATGGAAAAAAATCAGTAATAATAGTTAAAGGAGGGCCGGGAACTGGAAAATCGGTAATTGCTCTCCAAGTTATGGCCGAACTCATGTCTATGAACAAAATCCCATACCATGCAACCGGATCGTCGGCATTCACAAAGACTTTGCAAAAAATCTTGGGCTCGAGGCTCAAGGACAGGTTCAGGTTCTTCTACAGTTTCAGTAAACACCAAGATAATGAAATCGACGTCTTAATCTGCGACGAGGCACACCGTATTCGCAAAGACAGCAACAATTACGGGGTTCCCAATCAATTCAGGTCAAAGGAGCCGCAAATCAACGATTTGATTAGACCTGCAATGATGTCTATTTTCTTTATCGATGAACATCAGGTAGTGAGGCCAAATGAAGTTGGAAGTACTCAATTAATTCGAGATTCAGCGAAGAAATTCGATGCAGAAATTTCTGAATTCGATCTAAAAACTCAATTCCGGTGTAGTGGCTCCGATTCGTTCCTCCAATGGGTTGAGAATATCCTCGGAATCACAGAAACGGAGAAACAATTCCTGGAAAAGAACGAAAGAATGGATTTCAAGATTTTCTCAAGCCCGCTTGATCTCAAGGCAGCAATAGACCAGAAAAATCTGGAAAAAAAGAATTGCGCTCGTATAGTCGCAGGTTTTAATTGGCGGTGGAGCGAACCCAAACCAGACAAAAGCTTGGTTAATGACGTCGTAATTGGGGATTTCAAAATGCCGTGGGAACAAAAGAATGATTTCTGGAAATGGGCAACTGATGATACCGGAATGCAGCAAGTAGGTACGGTTTATACCGCCCAAGGATTCGAATTTGATTATATAGGGGTAATTTTTGGAGAAGACTTGGTCTATGAACCCAAACTTGGAAAATGGAAGAGCAATCCTGACAAGTCTTTTGATAATATGGTAAAAAGAAATAACTCAAAATTCACTCAACATCTTCAAAACGTTTACCGAGTGTTAATGTCAAGAGCACATAAGGGTTGTTACGTCTATTTTATGGATAAGAATACTGAAAACTATTTCCGATCGAAAATCCGGCCTTAGCTAATCAATCACGAAACCCATCCCACAACCGCCATCCATGCCAGCACGAGCGCGCACGTGATTATCATCGTTGCCACCCCCAGTATCGCGAAGTCCTTTGCCCGTGGTCGGGAAACGCTTGCGCCTTGCCTTTGCGGACTGGAGGACGATGGTGTTGCTCGCAGCGATGCCTTTACGGCTTAAACCTCTTCTTTATACGTTCGTCCCGGCCCAACCCGTCCATGCCACGCGCCAAAAAGACGAAAAGTCCAGGAAAACATCACATGCGGCGGCCGCCCAACCAAGATCTCCTGCGGCTCTAAGCTCGCAATCCTCTCCTGCCCCGCAAGCCTCACCAATTTCTATTACAACGGCAATGGCGGTAATTTCGGCTATCATGCTCGCGAGACTCCTCTTCCTCGTCTGGTATGCCTACATACAACGGCCGCGAATGGAAGGCCAGATGATTCCAGGAGTCTGGCGCGGGGGAAATTCTCCTGCTGGCCAGATTCCGTCAATGCCCATGACGCTCAACGAGACCATCGTCCTTGCGTACAACGGGACACGGCTGGATGCGCCAAGCGTGTTGCGGGAGAACAGCATCAAGGGGCCGCAATACGTCGACCGCGGGGCGTACCGGCTGCAAATCTACGGGCTGGTGGCGGAGCCTGTGAACCTCACATACGACGAAGTGGTTGGTGATGCCGCGGCGCTGCCGCATTACTCGAAGGTCGTACAGTTGGACTGCGTCGAAGGATGGTCCGCACGGCTGTTGTGGGAAGGGGGTGCTGGTGAAGGATTTGATTGCACAAGCAGGCGTGCCCACTACGGGCCCGAATACCGGGATATTCCGTGCCGCGGACGGGTATACGACGTCGTTCCCGCTGGAATACTTCGACTCTGGCAACAACGGTGGCATCCTGCTGGCGTACAAGCAGGACAACCTGACGCTCTCGCCGAAGACGGGCTTTCCCTTCCAGCTCGTCGCGGAGAGCAAGTGGGGCTACAAGTGAATCAAGTGGGTGACGGGCATCGAAGTCTCCGCCGACGCGGGCTACAAGGGCTACTGGGAGAGCAGGGGTTACGCCAAGGAAGGCGACCTCAACGGAAGCTTCATAGGGTGAAAATAAGGCATGGCGGGAAAGCGGGCAAAGGAAGGCGCGGGCAACGGATTGAAGAAGCCGGTCCGATGGACGCTTGCCGCGGCAACATTGGCGTATCTGGCGAGCGGGCTCGGGAAAACCAACAGCCAGGAGGTGACGGCAGCGACTCTGGGGCTGCTCACGAAGCCGCTCGCGTTCCAGCTGCATTCGTGGCTGTTCTGGCCGTTCGTGATATTGCTCGCGGCGCCCGTCGTGCTGGCGTGGAGGAAGTGAAGGGCAGGCGCAGGACACGGTGGAATAAGCGGTTTAGGGCAGTTTATTCCGGCGCAAGGGAATCAGAATCCTCTTGGATACGCAGGGATATTAAAACGCGCTGCGCGGAAGAACTTCATGGCAGGAGGCAAGCGGAAGGACAAGGACGCCGACGCCGATAAGGCGCGCAGCGGACTCGTCCACTACTGGGCGAACAACTCGTCCCTCGCAGACGTGTCCGGGGCTCTCAAGCTCGACATTGTCTGGAGGATCCGGAATCTGCTTGAGCAAAGGCAGGGCACGGGTAGGAAGGTGCTGGTTCTCGACAGCGGATGCGGCGAAAGAGCGACTGCGGCAAGGGAAATCGCCAAAAGATTCGCCGGGGAAATCCGGGAGGGAAGGCTCGAGGTCCACGGCCTGCACCTGACGAAGCCGGGAAGGGACTGGAAGGCGTTCATCGAAAAGCACGAGGGAAGCGGAGTAAGACTGCACAACCTTTCCGCGAACGCTTTCGACCGCACCATCATCCGCAGGCGCTTCGACGTCATCTACGACCACTTCGGCGCGGTGTCTCACGCCGGCAATCCGTTGGAGACCGTAAGACGGCTCGCTTCCAAGCTCTCGCAAGGCGGAGTGCTCGCATTCCACGTGCACAAGGACGGAAGTCACAATCCCCTCGAATGGAAGGTCGGCATGCCTGTCAGCCACGAAGGCGAATTCGAGGCCGATGTCTCCTGCAACACCATGCATTTCGATGTGTTCCACTTGAAGAGGCCGGAACGCGCAGGCTAGCCTGCCCGGCAATCCGTCAGCCTTTTATTTGCCGCGCCGGTGGTTATACCAGTGGGGACCATGAAGATGGAAGCCGACTGGTACTGGGGCTGCCTCGGGTTCCTTGGTATGCTTGGCTATTCCTTGAACGAGCCGCTGTATTACGCGTTCTTCGCCTTCTTCCTCTTCTTCCTGCGGCCCGTATTCAGGAAAGGCGTGAAGGGGGGAGGAAAAATGCCGGCGGGAGAAAAAGTCGATAGGGCGGCGCTGAAGCGCAAGGCGCTGGTGAGGTTCGGCCTCGCGCCCTTCGCGCTCGGCGCTCTCTTTTTCATACCAGCGGGCTCCCTGTGCTACTGGCAGGCGTGGCTCTACATGGCCGTGCTCCTCGTGCCCATGGCCTTCGTCGTCGCGTACTTCCTCAAGCGCGACCCCATGCTGCTCGAGCGCCGCCTGCGCATGAAGGAGAAGGTCACAGAGCAGGAGACCTTGGTCAAATTCAGCTATCTTTGGTTTGTCGCGGCGTTCATCGTGCCCGGACTGGACTACCGGTTCGGCTTGTCGCAGGTGCCCGTGGAAGTCGTCCTGCTTTCCAACCTGCTGGTGCTCATCGGCTACTTCATGTTCTTCCTCGTCATGAAGGAGAACAGCTTCCTGTCCCGCATCGTCGAGGTGCAGAAGGGCCAGAAGGTCATCTCCACGGGGCCTTACGCCGTGGTCCGCCACCCGATGTATACCGCTGTGCTTATCATCTACGGGCTCTCGCCGCTCGCGCTGGGGTCCTACTGGGGCTTCCTCGCCGTGCTGCCGCTCATGGGCGTGCTCTACTTCCGTACGCTGAACGAGGAGAAGGTTCTGCTCCGCGGGCTGAAGGGCTACAAGGAATACTGCAGGAAGGTGCGCTGGCGCATGGTTCCCTTCGTTTGGTAGCATGTCCTGAACCGGCCGGTTAAACCATACCTATATACCCGGCCGCCGCAATAACCCTAAAAAGCATTCAATCCTAGAGGGTGGTTTGCATGGACGAAGAAGAGACCGTTGAAGGCAACGAAGGGGAAGATGAAGCCGGCTGCTGCGGCGGAGGCGACTGCGGCGCGCAAGGCGGAGGCTGCTGCGAGCCGTCGATGGCCGACAAGGCTGAAATGATGGCTCACTGGGCGAAGAAGCAGCTGCTGCACGAGAAGATCCGCGAGCGCATCGGGAAGGCTTACGGCAAGCAGCTAGACGCTCTGGCGGATGCCATAGCGGACTTTGCGAAGGAGAGCCACGCTTCAGAGGCCGAGCACGAAAAGAAGGCCGGGGCGCTGGAGGACAAGATGGAGGAAGTCTTCGGCTGAACCTTCCCCCTTTCCTTTTTTTTGTGCCTTTTTTCCGCCCTGATTTTTTTTCGTTAACCGATTGCCTTCCAGACCCGCATGCCCAATCATTACCGCTTGAAGGTATTTACCCGGGATAGCCGGAGGCGGGGCTGCCGCTGCCTTGCGCGCCCGGGTAGCCCGAGCGGTTTCGGAATCCGCCGGAGTAATTGCCCGGCGGCCTGTCCGAGCGGTTGCCCGTGAAGTTGCCGGGGAACCTCGAGCGGTCGACGCAGCAGGCGCTCTGCTGGTCGTCGGAAAGCGCCGGCGTCTTCATCTGCCCTTCAGGGCATTCCGAGGATGCGGGAACGACCGTGCCGACGCTGTTGCACATCTCAATCGTCATGTTGCGCGGCCCGGTGCCGTTGCCGAAGCCGCGCGGTCCCGTACCGTTGCGGAAGCCTTGGGGCTGCTGGCCGTCCTGCGGGTTGCCGTTGAATTGCCCGCCGCCGGGCCCATCGTTGCCCTCCTGCACGCATCCCATCATCAGTACGGATGCGATGGCTGCAAGCGCGACGAGCGAGGCGACGACCTTGGAGGATGCCATGGCTTGTTCACTCTCTTTCTTATTCGTACCTGAGGGCCTCGACGGGCTGGAGCTTGGAGGCGTTGCGCGCCGGGATCGCGCCGGCGGCGATGCCGACTATCGCGGAGAACACGAGCGCGCCCGCCATGAGCTCGACGGTGATCAGCGTCGGGACGTTGAAGTACTTCAATATCTCGGATACTGCGATGCTGAGGGCGAGCCCGAAGAAACCTCCCGCGGCGCCGATTGCCGCGGATTCGATGAGGAACATCGCCGTGATTTCCGAGTCCTTTGTCCCGAGCGCCTTGAGGATTCCGATTTCCTTGGTGCGCTCGAGGACGCTCATGAACATCGTGTTCGCGACCCCTATCGCGCCCACGAGCAGGGAAATCGCGGCGATGCCGCCGAGGAAGAGCGCGAGCGTGCCCGTGATGTCGCTTATCGCGGACTGGAAGAATGACGCCGTGGTTATCGTGAAGTCCGCGCGGTCGGCGCCCAGCCTGTGCAGTTCGAGGAGCTTGTTCTGGATCAGGAGCGCGACGTCGTCGGCGGTCGTGCCCTGCTTCACCTTCACGTATATCTGCTGGGCGTTCTCGGTCTCGTTGAGCAGCTGCTTAGCGATTTCTATGGGGATGTAGACGGAGTTGTCGGAGGTCAGCATGGAGCCGGAGGTCTGGTTGAGTATGCCGACGACCCTGAACGAATAGCCGCCGATGACTATCTGCCGGTTGAGCAGGTCCTCCCCGCTGAAGGTGCCGGTAGACACCCGGTACCCGAGGACCACGGAATACCGGTCGCTGGGATTGAGGAGCTTGCCCTGCAGCACGCTCGTTGTGATCATCTCGTTGAATGCCGCGGGGTCGATGCCGGTCACCGTCAGCGACGCGTTCTTGCCCTTGAAGGTCGACCGCACGCGGCCTGAAATGCGGGCATCCACGCTCGACACGCCGTCGATGAGCTTGATGTCGTCGGCCTCGCTGAACTTCAATTCCCCGAGGCCTTCGCCGCCGAAGCGCTGGACGAAGCCGCCGCCCGAGGATCCGCCGCCGCCGAAACCCCCGCCGACGGGGATGCCGAATCCTCCTCCGCCCCCGCCGGTGCGGGTAGCGCGTTCCGCGCCGGGCGTAATCTGGATGATGTCGTTGCCGAGCATGTTCAGCCGCGAGCTGACCTGCTGGTTGACGCCGTTGGCGAGCGAGATGAGCACTACTATCGACGCGACGGCGATGACTATGCCTAGCACGGTCAGCCACGAGCGCAGCTTGCGGCCGCGCATGTTGCCGATGGAGAGCGCCGCCGCGTCATACAGCTTCATTTCTTGTCCCTCCTCTTGTACCACTTCCAGCCGAAGAACGCGACGAGGAGCGCCGCGATTCCGATTCCTATGTAGAGTACGTCTATTCCGAGTATGGTGTAGCCCTGCGTCCTGCGGCCGAACCGCTGGTTGCTCAATGCCCCAGTCTGGCCGTTGGCGGAGTCGGCGGCAAGACCCTGCGGCCTGTACTGCACGTCGATGGACTGCGTGTGCTCGACGTTGAGCGCGTCCTTGTAGACGGCCTTGACCGTTATGACGCCCTGTGCCAAGCCCGCAGCCTGCTGCGCCTGCGTGCCGTCCTGCGCCTGCCCGGGAACGAACGCGGATCGTTTTGCGGTCGGCGCGAGCGAGATGCTAGCTGAGTCGTCGAGGTTGAGGGTTCCGATGAACTTGTCGGACGCCCCCGAGAAGTCGAAGCTGTCGGACTCGGCCGAGATGTAGACCCCGCGCACGGGCGTGTCGCCGACGTTTGCGACGGTCACCACGAGCGAGGCACCTGAGGTGCCCGTGGCCGATGCCGCGGTGTCATAGGTGATGAGCAGCGCCGTG
The DNA here is from genome assembly GCA_043806595.1 of Microcaldota archaeon. GTDB lineage: Archaea > Micrarchaeota > Micrarchaeia > Norongarragalinales > SBBD01 > JAZDGU01. The sequence goes on along the minus strand of JAZDGU010000018.1, from coordinate 26,855 downwards.
CGGGAGAGCACGCGGATGCCGAACGTCTGGTTCACCTGGGGCTGCTGCTGGCGGTCGATCTTGTAGCTGACGTAGATCGTCAATGGGTAGTAGCCCGCGGTTGCCGAGGGGTTGACCCCGACCTTGAACGGCGCCGTCCCGCTTTCTCCCGCGGCGATGGCGTCGATGTGCTGCCTGTCCGAGCCGATTGGCGTCAGCGCGTTGCCGGAGTCGAACTTCATCTGCACGATGACGTCCTCGACGCCGAGTTCGGCGTAATTCCGAATCTCGATGGGCATCTCGACGGAGTCGCCGGCGTAGACCTCCTTCATATCGCCTACGGATGCGGCGAGCGCGTTGGAGAGCGAGAGCTCGTTGATGGTTATCGGGATTTCGGCGACCTGCGCGCGCGACCCGTACTTGCTCGTCGTATATATATACATGTAATACGAACCCGGGTTGGTGTTCGCGGGCACGACGAAGTTCACGGTCACGTCCTTGGGCTCGTTCTTATTCATGTCGCCGAGCAGGTAGTTGCTCGTGTCGGGCAGGAACGGCGCGAGCACGTTCAATTCCACGGTACCGGCGCCTTCGGGGTCGTTGGATTGGATGGAGAACTTGAGCCTGACCTCGTCCCCGGGGTATATCCTGTCCGGGGTCTGCTGGACTTCGGTTATGCCGAAGCCGGACGCGGTGTAAGCCCCCGAGCGCGTGACGTTGAAGGTCACCGCCGAGGCCTGCGCCGCAAGCATCGCCAGCACGAAAAATCCCGCAATCCAGTTCCTCATGTTCATGCACCCCTCATTTCAGCTTCAGGTCCTCCTTGCGCAGGCGCGCCGTGGTCCCGTCGGACTCTATCCTCCCGTCCCTCAGGCGGATGGTCCTGTGGCTGTATTGCGCCACCACGGGCTCGTGCGTGACGATAATGACCGTCGCGCCCTGCTTCGAAAGGCTCTTGATTATTTCCATGACCTCGTTCCCGGACTTCGAGTCGAGGTTGCCAGTGGGCTCGTCGGCGAGGAGGAACGCGGGCTTGTTGGCGAGCGCCCTCGCTATCGCCACCCTCTGCTTCTCGCCGCCGCTGAGCTCGTTCGGCTTGTGGTTCTCCCGGTCCATGAGGCCGACGACCCGCAGGAGCCTGCGCGCCCTCTCCAGCCTCTCCCTTCGTGGCACCTCGTTTATCGTCATCGCGACCTCGACGTTCTGCAGCGCGGTCATGTTCGGCAGCAGGTTGAAGGCCTGGAATACGAAGCCGATTTTCCTTGCGCGTATGTCGGCGAGGCCGTTGGGCGAGAGCGCGCTCGAGTCCTCGCCGTCGATGACCACCCTCCCGGCGCTCGGCCTGTCCAGGCATCCCATCATCTGGAGCATAGTGCTCTTGCCGCTCCCCGACGGGCCCATGACCGCCACGAACTCGCCCTGGCCCACCTTGAAGCTGATGTCGTCCAGCACGCGGAGCTTGCGCTTGCCAAGCGAATACTCCTTCACGACCTTCTCGAACCGGATTACGTGGCCATCCCTTGCCGGCAAGCGCATCGCCTCTTTCCCATACTATGGCGGAAACAATATATATAGGTTTAGTGAAATAACCTGTAATATGTAATGACCTGAAATAAGCGGTAGTTAAGCTTTTCCCCAAATTGCCCCAGAAAGGGGGTGGCGGTGGCATGCTTATGCGCGAACTCAAGGCCCTCGGATACCTGACTTTGATTGCCGGCGGTTTCCTGGTAATCACATACTTCGCGTTCGTCTACTTCGCCGTGTGGCGCCACGAGTTCCTTCCCCTGTTCCCGGAATCCCAGCGCTTCGCGGCTCCCGCGGTGTCCGATTCCGCCACCGTTCCCGGCTTCAACGCCTCGGCCGTCCAGGACTTCGGCCGCGACCGCTTCGACAGGCCTCGCGGAGTCGCCGACCCGCTTTCCCTCGTGTTCTCGCCGCAGTCCCTCGGCATACTGCTCGTAGGCGCGCTCCTGCTGGCGAACGGCTTCTTCGTCCTCCGCCACGTGAACCGGCAGGAGCACAAGGAGACGCGCAAGTTCGTGACCTCGTCGCTTCTCACCGGTGACGAGAAGTCCGTCTACGACGAGCTGGTCCGGCAGGGCGGCGAGTCGACGCAGAGGCAGCTTTGCGTCCGCACGGGCTTTTCCCCGGTCAAGACCTTCCGCGTCCTGCGAAGGCTGGAGGCCAAGAAGGTCGTGAAGACCTTCCCGTTCGGCATGACGAAGAAGATCGTCCTAAGCGAGCCCTAGCCGTCGTGCCTCGAAGTTGCCCGCTGGTTGCCAAACCTAGCCCTTTATTTAAGGGGTCGCCAGTGAGTTTTCACGGAGGTCATCCGTGGCAAGAAAGCGTTCGCAGCAAAAGGCCGAATTCAAGCGCAGGGCGCGCGAGGCTCGGGATGAGATGCGCTGCATCGGCGAGGGCTTCGGCGATCACGTGGAGCGCCGCTTCGGCCGCTGGTATTACTCGCCTTGGTCGGCGGTGTTCTCGTTCGTCCTCGGCATCCTGGGCCTCGCCTTCGCCATCTGGGTGCTCGGCTGGACGTACGCCCAGACCGGCATACAGGTTCTCGGCGCCCTCGGCAGGTTCTTCTACGAGAACTTCGCGGCCTTCGTGCTCCTGACCGCGCTGTCCTCACTCATCGAGTTCGTCTCGCGCGCGAATAGGACCGCCAACCGGCTGCTTTGGCCGGTTTCCTTCGGCATGGCGTGTGCGGTCATCGCGTGGATCTTCTCCTCGCTTGTCCTCGAGGGTGAGGTCTTCGCTAGCAACGCGGATGTGTGGGACCTCGCGGTGCTCGTCAACTCGCACCTGCTTGGCGTATTCGCGTTATTCGCTCTGATAGGATATTTCGGCGTGCTCCTGGGCGTTGCAGTCTGTCGCCGCCGGGGGCGGTGCATCGAAAGGGGTGGTCACATGGCAATGAAGGAAAAGTCGGGTAGGCCCGCGTCGTCGACCGCGAGCCCGATCAAGGGCAAGAGGCTGTACCGCTCGGGCAACGAGAAAATCCTGGGCGGAGTCTGCGGCGGCATCGCCGAATACCTCGGAATCGACCCGACCATCGTGCGGCTCGTGTGGGTCCTCCTTTCGCTCGCGTGGGGCGCGGGAATAGTCCTCTACATCATCATGTGGATAATCACTCCCCGCAATCCCAACCACCGCTGGGCTAAGTCCTAGCGGCCTGCGGCGCGGGCGAGAGGATTTCGGACGCGGCCCAGAACCCGGCTATTGCCGCGGTGATGACGAACCCCAGCGCGAGGTCCGCGCCCATTCCGGGCCCGAAGAGGAACAGCTCGCCGTTCCACCAGTGGTCGACGACTCCAAAGGCGGCGCCTCCTGCCATGAGCAGGTTCAACCGGCCGATTCCTTCGCCCTTGAGCCTTCCTTTTTTCCTCGCGGCATGCAGCAGGATTGCCGCGGACAGCGGCACGGCATAACAGACCATTAAATTCCACCCCACTTTTTCCACTCAGCACCTCCAAAAATAAAAATACTCCGTCGTGCCTCTGCACGCTCACGGGTTGAGAATCCAGACCGCGTAGTTGAGCGCCGCAGCGAACGTCACCCACGCCAGGTAGGGCACCATGAGCAGGGCCGCAGGCCTTGAAACCCTCCAGAACACGAGCGTGCACGCCGCGATGACGAACCACAGCAGCTCGATTACCGCAAAGCCCGTGCCCGGCGACTGCAGGCCGAAGAACACCGCGCTCCAGAGCACGTTGAGCGCGAGCTGGACGGAGAACGCGCGCACGCCGAATGACCTTGCCGCGCTCTCCGGCTGGCGGTAAACCATGTAGGCCGCGATTCCCATGAGCGCGTACAGCAGCGTCCACACCGGGCCGAATACCCAGCTCGGCGGCGTCCACGCGGGCTTCGCGAGCACCGCGTACCACGTCGGGATGTTCGGCGTGGTGAATACGGCGCCGACGATTCCCGCGAGCTCGCACAGGAGTATGAACCCTGCCAGGTGCAGCCACGAGAACGCGCGCGCGGATTCGGGAAGTATCGGGAGCCTCCTCGCCTCTATCCTCTTCATTCCCGTCTTGGTCTTCGCCCGCGGTTTGCGTCCTGCCTTTGCCATACGCAAATGCATGCATGACTGGTATTAAAACGGAACGGTGATAAAGGGGGTCAGCCGAGCGTCTCCTGCCGGGAGCGGGCGGGAAGCATTGCCTCGGGCGCGTTGAACGCCGGCGAGTTGACTCGCGGCGAGGCCTCCCACGCAAGCATGCCCACCGCGGGAAACGGCTTGAGCAGTGACGACGCCTGCACTGCATCGGTTTCCGGGTCCAGCCACTTCCCAGCGCCTGCGGCATCGAGGATGACTGGCATGCGTTCGTGTATTGGCTTCACCACGGCGTTGGGTTCCGTGGTTACGATGGTGAACGTCCTCACGCCCAGCTTGGCGTTTTCCTCCGTCACTCCCGCGAACGACGCGATCCTGCGGTCGCCGAATCCGACGGCAAAAGGCGTCTTGTGCGCGCTTCCGGCGGTCTTGCGCCACTCGAAGAAGCTCGTGAACGGCACGAGGCACCTGCCTGCATTGAACGCTTTCCGGAACGCCGGCTTTTCCGCGACGGATTCCGCGCGCGCGTTTATCATCCTGCCGCCGGCTGCGGCGTCTTCCGCCCACGCAGGTACAAATCCCCATCTCGCGAGGATAATTTCGGTTGCGGTCTCGTCGCCGGTTTGCCGGACAACAACGGGCGCAAGCTGGGCCGGGGCGATATTGTACGATGGCTTCCATTTGGCGGCCTCCTCGCTGACCCTCCTGGCCTCGTAGTGCTCCTGCAGCTTGCGTATCGGGACCGTCAGCGAAAACCTTCCGCACATGGAACAATCTGTGCGCCCGCCGGGCTTTTATTTTTTTTGTCGCCGAGTTTCCGGTGCGGGACTGCCTTTGGCTTGAGGCAAATGGATGGCGCGGGATGGGATTTTGACCTCCCCCCTTCCCGGCCTCGCACAAAATCCTCCGGCGGGGAAAAACATTGGCCGGCCGCACGCCTGACGTACTTTTTATCCGGCATTTTTTTCGGCTTTCGTCACCCGACGAGGATGTTCTTTATCAGCAGGTGCGGGCTGCCGGTTGTCACGGGCACCCCCTGGCTCTCCTTGCCGCACGTCCCCGGCGTGAACGCAAGGTCGCTTGCGACCAGGCTCACCTCGTGCAGCGCGTCGAAGATGTTGCCGTTGATGCTGCAGTCCTTGAACAGCCGCTTCCTCTCCCCGTTTTCAATAACATAGCCGTATTTGGCAGCAAAAGTGAAGTTGCCGCTCTTAGGCGACACCTGCCCCTCCTTGCACCCGACGAGGTATACTCCCTTTCGCACGCCTTGGAAGAGCTCGTCGACTTCGGCATCGCCCCTGCCGAAGTGCGTGTTCGTCATGCGCACGAGCGGCCTGCGGCCGGGCTCGGCGCGCGCGTTTCCCGTAAGCCTGCCCCGGTTCTCGGTCGCGGTCTCGAGCGACGTCAGGAACGATTTGAGCACTCCCCGCTCCATGAGCGCCGTTCCTCTCGCCTTCGTGCCCTCGTCGTCGTATTCATAGCTTCCCCAGAGCCGCGGCTCGAGCGCCGGCGAATCCATTATATCTACGGCTCCTGCACCGATCCTGCGGCCGAGCCTTCCCTTGAGAATGGACCCGCCGGCCTGCACTTCGTCGGCTTCGCACGCATGCCCTACGGCCTCGTGCGCCATGACCCCGGCAAGCTCGGAGTCGAGCACGGCCGTCATCCTTCCCTTCGGCCCCTCCCCGGCCTTTAGCAGGAGGTTGGCCTCGCCTGCAGCCTCCCCGGCCTTCGCGTGCATTTCCTCGAGCGCTTCCGCGCCGGCCCTTGCCTTCATCTGATGGAACGAGCTCTCCGTCCTTCCCCCGTCCTTGGCGAAGGCGTGGACCGTGCATACAATGCGCGGCTCGAAGGTGTCCACCCTCGACCCCGCGGAGTTCGCGAAAAACTTCTCGAATTCTGCCGCGGTCAGCGTAGCCTGCACGCGGAATACTTTGCCCTTCCTCGCTTCCCTTGAATATTCCTTGAGCCTCGCGATCTTTTCCTCCATTGGCTCGTGAAGCGCGTCCTTCTTAGGCCGCAGAACAGAATCCGCGTCGTGCACCTCGGGCTTTGCCAGGCGCGCGTTCCCCTTACGGGCGCGGGCGAGGGTTTCCGCCCTCCGCAGAGCCTCGCCGGCCTTCTCCAGCTGGTTGGTGACCGAGAATCCCGAGGCACCGCCCGCGTACACCCGCACCGCGAGGTTTTCCTCCCCGCCTTCCTTTGCCGAGTCCACGTTCCCGTCCTTGAGGATCGCCGACGCGTATGCCGTCCGCGAGAGCACAGCCTCGGCGTATTCGTACCTCTCCAGCTTTCTTGCGAACCTGTCGAAATCGAATGCCATCGGGCTTTCGCGAGTCTTTCGTCAGGATGGTTTTAATACCCCTTCCCCCCCAACAATATCCCGTCCGGTTCTTCCGGAAGGGGGGTTTGCAAGTGTTGTACAAACTGCTAGCGGTTTTGGCAATAGTCTTCCTCATGGGCTGCGTCCAGCAGTCAACGGTCACGCCGACGCCGACCGCTGCCCCGACCATTGCGCCTTCCGACGCCGGCGTCCCGCCGGTCACGACGATTCCGCCCGGGGACCGCAGGGTGCAGGCCGGGGACGTCGTCTCCGTCGAGTACGTCGGCAAGTTCGAGAACGGCACGCTCTTCGACACGAACGTCCAGGCCGAGGCGGAGAAGGCCGGCCTTCCCGTGAGCCCTTCCTACGACCTTCTCACCTTCACGATCGGTACCAGGCAGATGATTCCCGGCTTCGAGGCCGCGGTCGTCGGAATGAAGGCCGGCGATAAGAAGACGGCGTCCATCCCGCCAGAGGAAGCATACGGCGAGCCCAGCGATGAGAACGTCATGCAGATTCCCGTCGCGAACATCACCACCGGCGGCGAAGACGTATCCGTCGGCATGATGCTCTACGCCACGAGCGGCATGTCGGGCGTGGTAACCGCAATCAACGGCTCGAACGCCACAATCGACTTCAACCATCCCCTTGCCGGCAAGACTCTAGTCTTCGACATTACCGTCAAGGACATCAAGCGCCTCACGTGAGCCCCTGCAGGCCGGTGAACAAAATGCCTTCGCGCGCCGATTCCGGCAAACGGGCCCTGTGCCTAGCCGCGTTCACGGTCGCGGTCACGGCCTGCGACCCCCGCCGCATCGTCGGCGATTCGGTCTCCTTTTCCAAAGCGGGCCTTAACGTCAGGGGCAGGCAGTTCAAGGCCCGCAGGATCTTCGCGATCGGCATGGGAAAGGCCTCGGGCGCGATGGCCGAGGCGCTCGAAAAGGCGGTCCCCGTCGAGGCCGGCGTCGTCGCCGTGCCGCAAGGCACCGCCAGACGCTTTTCAACGAAGAACATCCGCCTCGTCGAGTCCACGCATCCCCTGCCTTGCGCCAAGTCCGCCGCAGCCGCGCGCGCAATGCTGGCGCTAGCAGAAGGCGTGCGCCCCGGCGACCTTGTCGTTTCTCTGGTTTCCGGCGGCGGTTCCGCTCTCGCCGAACTGCCCCTCCAGGGGATTTCCATCAAGGAAATGTGCGGGGTTTCCTCGCTCCTGATGAGGGCCGGCGCACCCGTCGGCGAGCTGAACGCGGTGCGGCAGTGCCTTTCGCAAATAAAGGCCGGCGGCCTCGCCTCGGCGTTCCACCGCGCGGATCTGGTCAACCTCGTGATTTCCGACGTCGTCGGCTCGCCGCTCGAAGTCATCGCCTCGGCGCCCACGGTGGACGTCAAGCCGGATGCCCGCAGGGCGGCCCGCATCATCCGCATGCGGGGCATCGCGGGCACTCCCGCCGGACGCAAGGCGCTGAAGGTCATCTCCTCGCTCGACCTCGCGCGCCGCCCCATGCCGCGGATTTCCAGCTTCGTCCTCGCCGACAACGATCATGCCGTCGACGCCGCCGTCGGATACCTGCGATGCCGCGGCCTGAACCCGTTGGCGATCAAGCGCATGCAGGGAGAGGCGCGCACCGTCGGCCGCAACCTCGCCTCCGTCGTGAATTCGGGCGCGTGCTTCGTCGCGGGTGGCGAGACTGTCGTCACCGTCCGCGGGAAGGGCCGTGGGGGACGATGTCAGGAGCTTGCGCTTGCCGCCTCGATGCGATTGAAGCGGGGGGTTCTGCTTGCCGCTGGCACGGACGGCGTGGATGGCGTTTCGCATGCCGCCGGCGCCTTGGTTGACTCGAATACGTCCGCGCGGGCGGAAGGCCGCGGCCTGCGTGCGGAAGAGTATTTAAGCCGCAACGACTCAAATACTTTCTTCAGGCGCCTCGGCGGCTCGCTGGTCGTCACTGGTCCGACGGGCACCAACGCCTGCGACGTCGTAGTCGGCGTCCCATGAGGTTTAGAGAATGCTGCGAGTGGTTTTTCTGGGCAGTTCCGCTGCGGTGCCGTCGCCGGGCCGCGTGCCCTCGTGCTTCGCGGTCAAGACGGGCGGCACGTTCCTCTTCGACTGCGCCGAGGGCGTCCAGCGGCAGATGATGAAGTTCACCATCAGCTACTCCAAGGTCGACAACATCTTCCTCTCGCACCTGCACGCCGACCACGTCATCGGCGTCGCGGGCCTCACGCAGACTCTCGGCATCCAGGAGCGCAAGACGCCCCTTCACTTCTACGGCCCTAAGGGCACGAAGGACTTCCTCGCCTCGCTTTTCTCCCTCAAGCCCTTCCGCTTCGGCTACCCGTACGACGTCACCGAAATCTCCTCGTCCCGGCAGGTGTTCGACGACAAGCTCGTGAAGGTTTCGGCCTTCCCCGTCAAGCACAACACCGCGGCACTCGGCTACACTCTCGAGGAGCAGCCCATACACAAGTTCTACGCGGACAAGGCGCGCGGCCTCGGGATCAAGGGCAGGCTGTTCTCCGAAATTACGGAGAAGGGCAGCGTCTCCGTCGACGGGAGGAAGATCCGGCTGGAGGACGTCACCTTCGTCAAGGAAGGAAAGAGGATCGTCTACAGCGGCGATACCATGCCATGCGCTTCCCTCACGCGCGCGGCGAAGGCCGCCGACCTGCTCATCCACGACAGCACGTTCTCCTCGGAGGAGGCCGCTACCGCCAAGCTGAAGTTCCATTCGACGGCAAAGCAGGCCGCCGAGACCGCGAAGAAGGCAGGGGCGAAGAAGCTCGTGCTGACGCACTTCAGCAACCGCTACTCGGACGTCTCGCCTCTCGTGGACGAGGCAAGGAAGATATTCCCCGCGGCCGAGGCCGCGGAGGAAGGAAAGGAGCTGATGGTCTAGCGTTGCCGCCGCTTCTGCAGGGTTCCGCGCAAACCCTTGCCCAATCCCTTCATCCATGAGTCGACGTGGTATTGCGTGCCGGCCTTCAATCCCCACCGTTCGACCTGTCCCCTTCTGGAGCCGGAAGACGAAAACGGCGTGGAAAAAAATCTTGCCCCGTACGTTTTTTTGAGGTGGTTGGTGGTGACTGCCTCCATCCAATTGGCGAGCCCGCCCGCGACCTTCCAGTCAGGATGGTCCTTAGGATCGTAAACGTCCGTCGTGTAACCGCCCCTTTCCCGCTCGTACCAGATAAACCCGATGTACGACGGGTTCCTGCCGGTGAGGCCGCGGGAAAGAAGTTCTTCGGCGTACTCCAGCGGAATCCTCTTGACCGCTATCCGCTTTGCCCCAAGCCTCTCGGGGGGGGAACGCTTCCGGGTTTGTCCCTGCCAGGAACGAGTATGCCGGTTTGGGGGGCAGGCTTGTTTTCCCGAGCTTCTTCAACTGCCTTTCCATCAACCCTTCCGTAGCCGTGCTGTGGTAGAACGCCATGTACGGAATCGGCCCTTTCTCCTGCTCTTGTGGCATTAATTCACCGATTCTATAGGGGGGAGCGTTGCCGGCAATTCCGGCTTATCGGCGGGCTCAGACTACTGGCTTTCTCTTCTCGTTGCGGATCGCCGCCTCCATCTCCTTGAGCCACTTGAACTTCATGAACTCGCGCTTGAAGTCGAGAACGCCGCCTAGCAGGAACAGCGCCGCGGCGAGCTCGACGGTGTTCGTCAGCTGGTAGAACGTCGTGCCTGCGGTGTACTGGTAAAGTTGGATCGCCTTGCTCAACGTGAACATGAACAGGCCGACGCTGAGGAGCCGGAGGTGCTGTGCGAGGCTGCTTTCCCGGAAGAAGAGGTACGTCCTCGCCGAGTAGAGCGTCAGCATTCCGAAGAAGACGAGGCTCATCAGGCTGAACCAGGTGTCGAAGTCGGGCATGGGTTCCATGGGTTAATCCCCTCCTGCATAACCCCGCGGCCGGCTTTAAACCTTTCCCCGAGGCGCGGAAAAGCGGTTTTATAAGCTTTCGAGGGTTCAATGAATGCAATTCACTTGATGGTAGCCATGCGTTTCAAGCTCTCCACAGCGCCTGCGGCCGCGAAGAGGCTCCTGCCTTTCGACGGCACGGTCTACAACATGACTACGTCCACGGGCAACTACTTCGCGAACGGCGTGCTAGTCCGCAACAGCGGCGGCCTCGGCACCCCGCCCCACTTGCGCATCGCGGCGGGTGCCATCCACAGGGCGCACCGTGGCGTGCTCTTCATCGACGAGGTCTCCACGCTCAAGCCCAAGGCCCAGCAGGAGCTGCTGACCGCGATCCAGGAGAAGAGGCTGAGCATCACCGGCCAGAGCGAGATGTCTAGCGGCGCGCAGGTCAAGACCCAGCCGGTGCCGTGCGACTTCGTGCTCATCGCCGCTGGCAACTACTTCGACGTCCAGAAGATGCACCCCGCGCTCCGCTCCCGCATCCGCGGCTTCGGCTACGAGGTCTACATGGACGAGACCATGGAGGACAACCTCGCCAACCGGCTCAAGCTCGTGCAGTTCATCGCGCAGGAGGTCAAGAAGGACGGCAAGATCCCGCACTTCGACTCCGGCGGCATCCAGGAACTCGTCTATGAGGCGCGCAAGCGCGCCGGCCGCAAGAACCGCCTGACGCTCAAGCTGCGCGAGCTCGGCGGCCTCATCCGTGCCGCGGGCGACGTCGCGCGAGAGCACAAGTCCCCGGCCGTCTCCTCGACGGACGTGAAGATGGCCAAACGCCTTTCCAGGACCCTCGAGCAGCAGATGGCGCAGCAGTTCATCGACGTCAAGAAGGACTACCGCGTTTTCGTCAACACGGGCTTCGAGGTCGGCAGGGTGAACGGCCTCGCGGTCATGGGCGACTCGGGCATCCTTTTGCCGATAGTCGCCGAAGTCGCTCCCGCTGCGAGCAAGGCCGAGGGCAAGATAATCGCCACCGGCAAGCTCGGCGAGATAGCCCAGGAGGCCGTCGAGAACGTCAGCGCGCTGCTCAAGAAGCACATCGGCAAGGACGTCAGCGGCTTCGACATCCACGTCCAGTTCCTGCAGACCTACGAGGGCGTCGAGGGCGACAGCGCGAGCATCGCCGTCGCGACCGCGGTCCTGTCCGCGCTGGAGGAGATCCCCGTGGACCAGGGGGTGGCCATGACTGGCTCTATTTCCGTCCGCGGCGAGGTCCTCCCCGTCGGCGGCGTCACGCAGAAGATCGAGGCGGCGATAGAGGCGGGCATGCGCAAGGCCGTGGTTCCGGCATCGAACCTCGGCGACATCGTCCTCGACCGCGAGCAGAATGGAAAGATTGAAATAGTTACGGCATCCCATTGGCATGACGTCTTACAGCACGCGCTCAAGGGCACGCCGGCTAAGAAGAGGCTCGTTTCCAGGATCAGGCGCGAGTTCGGCGGCAGCGGACAGGATTAACCAGAGGTGTTTGAATTGGGCAGAGGAAAGGAGCGTCTCATACCCTGCGGCAAGTGCGGCAGGCTCACGCGCAAGGACAAGGCCGTCTGCATCGAGAAGGTCATGCTCTCCAATCCCATGGAGCGCAAGGACGTCTACGACGACCAGTACCAGCCGCGCATCACGCGCGAGGTCTGCTACTGCATCTCGTGCGGCAAGCACCTGCGCATCTTCGACAAGAAGCGCGAGCAGGAGGCGCGGGCGCGCGAGCGGGCCGAGAACGCGCCTTTCCGCCAGTTCTCACGCTTCAACGAGACGACGGGCGTCAGCACCACGCGAAGCCACGGCCAGCCGAAATACGATTAGGAAAGGCTGGCATCGTTTTTTTAAACCGTTTTCACCTACTTTTAGGAAGGGCCCGTAGTCGAGTGGTTAAGACGCCAGTCTCACACACTGGAGATCCGGAGTCCGATTCTCCGCGGGCCCACTCAATACCCCCAAACCAAGGTGAGCAGATTTGCCCAACCCGCACGCGATATTCGACACGTCCCTCGGCGTCATAGACGTCGAGCTTTTCATGGACAAGGCGCCGAAGACGGTCGCCGATTTCGTCAAGCTCGCGGAGAAGAAGTTCTACGACGGCCTGACCTTCCACCGCGTCATCCCGGGCTTCATGGTACAGGGCGGCTGCCCGAAGGGGGACGGCACGGGCGGCCCGGGCTACGAGATTGAGGACGAGTTCGGCCCCGGCCTTGCCCACTCCGGCCCCGGAATGCTTTCCATGGCGAACGCGGGCCCGAACACGGGCGGGAGCCAGTTCTTCATCACCCTCGACTCCACGCCGTGGCTGGACGGCCGCCACGCGGTCTTCGGGAAGGTCGTCAATGGCATGGACGTCGTGCAGAAGATCGGCGGCGTCCCCAAGGACGCGAATGACAGGCCCCTCCAGCCCGTGGTCATGAAGTCCGTGAAGATTGTCCAGCAGTCGTGAGAATGAACAGGGGAAGGGAAACAGGGTCAGTCCCGCCGTTGGCGCGATTTTGCGGATATCTTCCGCGGAGTTTGCGCGCCGTGTGGCATGAAAGCGAAACCCCTTTCCGCTTCCCCCAAGGCTTCTTGCGCAGGGGTGGTTAATACGCCTTTGCTTACCACCGTTCCGGTGCGAATGCGTCGAAGTGAAGGAATAAAAACAACCTTATCCTTGCCCCTACTGGGGGTGCATTTGCTGTGCCGAAACTCGTTTTGCTGCGCCACGGCCGCTCTGTGTGGAACGTGAGGAACCTCTTCACCGGCTGGGTGGACATCCCGCTCGCCGTCGAGGGCCGCAGGGACGCGCTCGCCGTCGCCACAAAGCTCAGGGACTATTCCTTCGACGCAGTGTTCACGTCCAACCTCGTGCGCGCGGTCGAGACGATGCTCATCGCGTGCTCGAAATTCCCGGACGGGAAGTTCCTCGTCATCCCGCACGGCAAGCCACAGGAGAGGCACAAGCCAGTCCCCGGCGGGATTCCCGTCCATCAGGACGACGCGCTCAACGAGAGGCACTATGGCGACCTGCAGGGACTGGACAAGGCGGAGACCGCGCGCGTGTATGGCGAGGCGCACGTCAGGCTCTGGCGGAGGAGCTTCCGCACGAGGCCGCCGGGCGGCGAGAGCCTCGAGGACACCTGCAATAGGACGCTGCCCTACTTCCATAAAAAAATCGTGCCCCTGCTGAAGAAGGGCGAGAACGTGCTCGTCGTCGCGCACGGCAACAGCCTCCGCTCGATCGTAATGGAGCTCGACCGGCTTTCGGAAGACGAGGTCGTCGCGCTCGAGATCCCGTTCGACAAATTCATCGAGTACGACTACCGCGGCGGCAGGTGGGGGAAAAAGCGGGTCGTCTGGTTCCCGCGGAGGCGCGTTTCCATCCGAGCTCTTCCATGAGCCTGCACGCCATGCACTCGGAGCCCGAGGAAGGCGTGCCGCAGGAATTGCAGGCGGCCGCCTTTGATTTGGCCGGCTTTTCATGCCCGTCGAATTTTCCTTGCAGGTCGAGGTACGCGCGCAGGACGTTGAACTTCGCTCCCGGGAACTTCTCCTCGACGCCGTTGAGGAAGCGCTTGACCTCCCCGCGGAAGCTCTCCGAGGAGTTCGGGCAGCGGCAGTCGTAGAAGGGTATTCCGCGGAGCCTGCAGTAGATCCTGCTCTCCTCCTCCGGGTTGTAGGCGAGCGGCCTAATTCTCGGCACGAATCCCCCGAACCCGTCGCTCGCCGGCGCAAACGTACGCAGCCTGCCTTCGTCGCGGTGCAGTAGGTTCATGAGGAACGTCTGCGCGAGGTCGTCGGCGTTGTGCCCCACGGCGAGCTTGTCGGCCCCGAGCTCCTTGGCGGCCGTGTCCAGCATGGAGCGCCGGAACACCCCGCAGTAGGTGCACGCCCTCCGCCGCTTGAATCCCGCCTTCTTCCGCTTTACGAGCCTGTCCCGCCTCCCGGTTATTTCGCTGATGGCCTTGAAGTGGTCCGAGAAACGGTAGACCGCGAGCGGCAGGCAGAGCATCCTGCAGAGCTCTTCAGCCTTGCGAATCCCGGAACCGCGGTAGCCCGGAATCCCCTCGTCCACAATCACCGGGAACAGCTCGAGCCCGCGGATCTTCGGCCTCATCTTCTCCAGAACATAGAGCATCGCGCCGGAGTCCTTGCCTCCCGACACCGCCACGGCGACGCGGTCCCCGAGCTTCAGCATGCCGAAGTCCTTGTTTGCCTTCCACACCCTCTTCTCGAACTGCGCGCAGAAGCATTCCGCGCAGAGGCCGGTGCCGTTGTAGTGCAGCCTTACCGTCGCGCGTTTGCCGCAATTATCACAGGTGGCCATGGGGTTGCCGGTTCACCGCCGCAATCAGACCTTGTCGGACTTCCACGAGAACGCGCCGCAGTCTACCCCGCTCCGGTTCCACGTGACGTTGAACTGCTTGCGCCAGACGTCGGCCTTGCCGCCGGCGTCTACCTGCATGCCGACGATTTCCCCGAGGTCGAGCCTCTCCTGCCCGTCTTGGTAGATCATTATCCTCGTGGTCACGTATTCGGCCTGCTTTGCGCCGTTGTTGAAGCCGCAGTCGCCCTCGAGCACGCACTGCCCGCCGGTCTGGAATATGTCGCCCTTGCACTGCGCGCTGCCCTGCTGCTGGTAAAGGAATAGCCACGCGAGGACGATGATGGCGACGAGCAGTATCAGCCAGCGGCCCTCCCTCGTGCCCGTTATCTTGGTGAACGGGCTGCCGCCGAGCGCGAATTCCGACCCCGTGTGCCCCCCGGCGCGTTCGTCACGCGAGCCGCCGCGGCCCCCGCCTCCGGTGATCGTCTTTATCGTCTTCCCCCCGAGTTCCGCCCAGCCCGAAGGCGTCTTCATCTTGTTTATCGTGTCGTTTGCGGCCTCGCCCCAGCTCTTGGGCTTCTCGTGCACGCCCTCGAGGCCCACCATGCTGCCCATGAGCGCGTCGACTTCCGCCTTGTACGGCTCGCGGTGCACGTTCACCCACACCCTGTAGAACGGCACGTACGACTTGGAGAACGCCGACACTGCGATCATCTCCTTCTTCACGCCGGTCTGCACCGCCAGCTTGGCGAGGGCCGCGTCCCTTGCCTCGGTCGGGGTGATCGCCGTCTCCTCGACCTCGCCCTCCCTGATTTCCTTCATGCGGGTCAGCGGCCTCTCCAGTATCATCGGCACAATCTCGTTGATTTCGCCGCTGAAGGCGTTGAGCGCGGCCTTACCGGTAATCGGCGGCGCGCCTTCCGCCGCGACATCGAAGGAGAACAGGTAGAATGGCGTGTAGACGAGCCGGACGTCCTCTACCTCGGGCTTCTTCCAGCCCTTCTTGGCGAGCTCCTTCTGTATGATGCCGAGCGCTGCCTCTGGCGTCAGAACCGTCTTGTACGTCGTCGCGTCCAGCATCATTGCCGCATCAACAGCCCTTTGCCTTCCTCCGGTTATAAACCTTTTCGAGGCCCGTCGTGACATACCCGCCCAGTCTCGAGAGCCGCGATTCGCCTTAAAAACCTTTTTCTGTTATTATTCTGCGCCGTCCCCTGCAATCGTATAATCCGCCGGTCTTCAAGATGTTCGTCGACAAGCTCGAGCTCAAGAACTTCAAGTCCTTCCGCGACGCCACCGTGCACGTCGTGGACGGCTTCAACGCCATCGTCGGCCCAAACGGAAGCGGCAAAACCAACATCGTCGACGCCGTGCTGTTCGCCCTCGGCGAGAGCCGCATCCGCCACCTGCGCGCCAAGAAGACGCAGGACTTGATTTACAAGGACTCCAAGATCGCGGAGGTGCGCATGCACTTCGCCGGCGGCAAGAACGGCGAGAAGGCTACGGTCTCGCGCGCCATCCGCAGGGACGGCAAGCTCCGCTATTCGCTGAACGGCAAGCACTCCCACCGCTACGTCATCGAGGACTTCCTGCGCGGCCACGGGGTTTCCACTTACAACATCATCCAGCAGGGCGAGGTCCAGCGCATCGTCGAGATGAGCTCGAAGGAGCGGCGCGGGCTGGTGGACAACATCGCGAACGTCACGGAATACGAGGACAAGAAGCGCGAGGCCCTCTCAAAGCTGGAGGACGTCGAGGCCAAGCTTCGCTCGGACACCGTGCTGCTCAACGAGCGCGAGGGCATGCTCGACGCGCTCAAGAAGGACAAGGCCGACGCCGAGCGCCACATCCACCTCACCAAGCACATCGACGCGGTCCGCGCCACCCTCCTCTACGAGGACGTGCGCGGCTGCGAGACCGAGTTTGCCAACCTCATCAACTCCCTCGTCGACCTCAAGCGCAAGAACGACGCCCTCCTCTCGCAGTCCGCGGACCTCCAGTCGAAGGTCGACGCGAGGCAGGCGGAGAAGGACCTCGTCAACCAGCAGATCTCCCAGCGCAGCGAGGGCAAGCAGATAATCCTCGAGAAGGAGCTCGACGAGCTCAAGTCGGAGATCGCGCGCTGCAGCGCGACCATCGACGAGAAGCGCGCCGAGGTCCAGCGCCTAGAAGAACGCATCCGCTCGCTTTCCGGCGACAAGACGAAGGCGGCGGACGAGGTCAGGGGCGTCCTCGCCCGCATTTCCCGCATCCAGGAGGACGCGGCAGCAGCCGCCAAGATGCTCAAGGACGAGCAGGGCAGGCTCGACGCGGTGCTCAAGGAATCCGACCGCTTTTCCGCGGACTTCTTCTCGAACAAGAAGCTCTACGACGACCTCCAGGCGCAGATGCTCGCCTCGAAGGAGAAGCTTGCCTCCCTGCAGGCAGAGGCCGGCAAGACCGACGAGGTCTCCCGCCTGAAGCAGAACGAGCTCGAGCGCCTCGGCGAGGGCAAGGCCGCGGACTACTCCGGGCGCGCCTCGAACGCGAAGAAGGAGAAGGACTCGCTCGGTGACCTGCTGCGTTCCTCGGAGAAGACACTTTCCTCTCTTTTCGACAAGGAGAAGGAGCTTAACCGCGAGCTCGAGGCGAACGACCGGGATCTGATGGCGGCGAAGATGAAGTCCGTCGAGATCGGCACGCGCCTCCAGAACCTCAAGGAGTTCGAGGTGGGCTCCGGCGTGCAGTACGTGCTCTCCCAGAAGGACAAGGACGAAGGCATCCACGGCACCGTCGAGCAGCTGTGCGCCTACGAGTCCAAGCACGCGGTTCCCGTACAGGTCGCCGTCGGCGGGCGCATGAGCTTCGTCGTCGTCGACGGCATGAGGACCGCCCAGCGCCTCATCACCCACCTCAAGTCCAAGAGGCTCGGCCGCGTGTCGTTCATTCCCATGGACAAGATCCGGCCCCACGAGTTCACCAAGCAGGATATCGAGCACAGCCAGGCCCCGGGCTCGCAGGGCTTCGTGCTGCACCTCCTGACCTACGACAAGACCTACGAGAACGTCTTCAAGTTCGTCTGCGGCAGCACGCTCCTCGTTTCCTCGCTTTCGGCGGGCGAAAAGCTCGTCGGGAAGACTCGCTTCGTGACCGAGGAGGGTGAGCTCTCCGAGTCCTCGGGTCTCGTCACCGGCGGCTCTTTTTCCGCGCGCGTGAACGTCAGGAAGGAGAAGGAGCTCCTCGACCAGTACGACAAGCTCGTCGCGACCGCGCGCGCCCGCAAGGAAGACCTGCTCAAGCAGATATACGACGTCCAGGAGGGGATGTCAACCGAGCGCAAGCGCCGCGCGGAACTCGAAGTCAAGTCAAAGGCGCTCGAGCTCGAGCTCGAGAACTACTCGCGCAATCAGTCACAGGAGGACGAGAAGTCTCGCAACCTCAAGGGCGCCGCCGCGGCCCTGAAGAAGGAAATCGGCGACGCCGCCAAGGTGCTGCAGAAGATCGAGTCCGAGAAGGCGGAAATTATCCGCTCCCTCTCCGACCTGAACATCCGCGCCCTCGACGCCAAGGCCAAGATCGACGTCGAGAAGGAGAAGAACTTCGGCGTCATGCTCAAGGAACGCGAGAAGCGCGTGATGGACCTGAAACTCCAGTCGAGCGACTTATCGAACCAGCTCTCCGCGCTCCAGACGGAGGCCGGGGCGTACGAGCGCGAGCTCAAGTCCGCGGAGAAGTCCCTTGCCGACGCCAACGCCGAGATGAAGCTCGCCGAGGAGACGCGGAAACATTGCAAGGCTTCCATAGAGAAGGACAAGAGGCTCGTCGACGAGAAGACCGCCGAGCTGAAGAGCATCTCCGCCGCGATGCGCGACCTCATCGAGAAGCGCGAGGCCATCGAGAAGGACGTCTACTCCCTTGCCACCCGCAAGGGCAAGCTCGAGTTCGAGCGCGAGAAGATCGCCTCCGACCTCCAGAGGCAGGAGGTTGCGAAGGCCGTCTCCGAGACCAACCTCGCCAACCTCAAGGCCGAGTTCGCGAAGTACGAGGGCGTGCAGAGGCTCGACGAGAAGGACAGGGCCCAGCTGACGTTCATGCTGAAGCAGTCCGAGCAGGAGCTTGCCGCCCTCGGCACCGTCAACCTCAAGGCCGTCGAGGAATACGACATCCGCGCGAAGGACTTCGATGCGCAGAAGCTCAAGGTCCAGCAGCTTGCCAACGAGAAGCAGGCGGTCATCGCCATGATAAACGAGATCGAGGGCCGCAAGATTGCCACGTTCATGGAGACGTTCAAGGGCGTGAACGACTACTTCCAGAAGCTCTTCACGCAGATCTTCAACGGCACGGGCTCGCTCTTCCTGGAGAACGAGAACAGCCCCTTCGAGGGCGGCCTGACAATCAAGATAGAGCTCAAGAACAAGACCGTCAAGTACCTGGAGCTCATGTCCGGCGGCGAAAAGTCCCTCATCGCCCTCCTCTTCATCTTCTCCATCCAGTCCTACTCGCCGTCGACGATATACATCCTGGACGAGGCCGACGCCGCGCTCGACCAGGAGAACAGCCGCAAGCTCGCCGACCTGCTGAAGCAGCTCTCCAAGGGCTCGCAGTTCCTCGTCGTCACGCACAACCAGACGGTCTACCGCTCCGCGGACTGCCTGCTCGGCGTCGCGATGACCAAGCACGGGAGCCAGCTCGTTGAGGTAAAATTGGGCTCGGAAGCCGCCGAACGGCCCCCGGAAGCTTCGAAAGGTATTTAAATTGATTCCAAGCAATAGTTTTCGTTACGATTCGCTCTAGAATTAGGCAAGTTTCAGGTGAGATAATGGTCAAATACGCCATCGCCAAGCAGCTCGCAGGGAAGCGCGTTATCACCACGGACGGAGAGGAGCTCGGCCGCGTCGTCGACCTCTACGTCAACGAGCTTTCGGGCAAGCTGGAGAGCGTTCTCGTCGAGCCGAATCCGGACTCGACTCTCGCGCTCAAGGCCAAGAAGGAGGGCGGCGGCATGGTGACCATCCCCTACGCCAGCGTGCTCGACGTCAAGGACGTGATGGTAGTAGACCGCAGGAACCTCGGCTAGCCGGTAAGCGCCGCTTCCAAATCTCTTTTATCCCACGCAAGGACAGCCTCCAGCACGCCCATGAGGTCGTTCCCCTGCACTACGACGTCCGCCGCTGCCTCCGCAACCGGATTCCCCGCAAGGCATACCCCGAAACCCGCTGCCTCGAGCATCGTCCTGTCCAGCGCGCCGTCGCCTACCGCGACGGTGTCCTCCATTCGCACGCCGTGCTTCGCCGCAATTTCCGCGAGCAGTTTTCCCTTCTCCTCCCACACCTTCATCTCGCACGTGCCGTCGAGCGCGCCGTGGCGCACGCCGAGCTCGTTGCAGAGGATGTCCGAGAACGAAAGCAGCTCGATGGCGTCCTTCTTCAGCTCGTCGAACACGATGCCGAACCCTCCCGAGATGATGGCGAGCGTATAACCCCGGTTTTCCAGCCCCTTGACGAGTTCCGTAAACCCGGCCTTGAAGCGCAGCCTGCGGGCCATGTGCCTGATGTCGTACTCGCGTACGCCCTTGAGCAATTTCGCGCGCTTTTCCATGCCCTCGCGTATGCCGAGCCTGCCCTCGTTGACTTCCTTGGTAACCGCCGCGATGCGACGGTAGACGTCCTTTCCGGCGAGGCGCGCGATCTCGTCGATGCTTTCCTCCTCGATGAGCGTCGAGTCGAAGTCGAACGCCGCAAGCCGCTTGCGCCTCACTTTTTCTGCCGTTTGTTCCATTCGAGCACCGCTTTCGTCAGCTTGGGCGTAATCGGGGGGAAGACGTTCATGTCTATGTAGAATACCTTCTTTCCCGCAGTCCAGAAGTTTTCCGTCTTGCCGACGTCGGCGTTTGGCTGCCTTCCCTCGCCTTCCAGTTCGAGCACCTCGTTCACTTTCGCCGCAAGGGATCGCTTGTATTCCGAAAGGTTTTCCCCGTTCAATTTCGCCCGGCGGCCGAGTTTAGGCATAATCCCGACGACCGTCGTGCTCCTGCCGTCTTCCGCGTTGGCGACGGCGAACACGGTTTTCGGGTGGAACCCGATCCTGCTTTCGCCCGCCCTCCTTCCGGCTTTCAGCGAATCATAGAACCGGGCATAGGCTATTGCGGCCTCTACCGCCTTCTTCCTCGCCTCGATTCCCGTCGGCTTGTCCCTTAACCTTTCCCATGCGTCCTTCCTCGAAAGCCCCGCCCCGGCCCTCATCCTCTCGAGCCTCGCGTCGATCTCGAAGGGGTCGAGCTTGAGCGAATCGTGGGGGTTGGCCGACAGGTCCTTGACGAACCAGACGGGGCGCCCGGTCGAGCGGTATATTCCGCGGAATTCCCCTTCCGGCCTGAAAAGCGCAGAATACCGGTCCGCGTCGGTTGGAAGGTTGCGGTTTTTTTCTGCATGTCTCCGCGGGTTCATGCGCTACCAGTCCCCGAGCGAGCTCTGCTTGCCCTTGTTCTTGAGGTCGTCCTCATCGAAGCCCATCGCGCCGAGAATCCTGAGCACTGCGGGCAGCACCTGGTTGTTGACGTAGTAGTCGGCGTCGTAGTCCTTGGCGAGCTCGATGAGCTGTGCGCGGTCGCTTATGCTCTTGCCCTGCCGCGTGATCACGTACCCGATGACGCTCTTCTCGTCGACCTGCAGGCCGGCCTTCTGCGCCTTGAGGAACGCGGAGACTTCGGGGGACACTATCTCGTAAGCCTTGGCCTTCTTCTTCAGCTGCGTGTAGATGACCAGCTCCTCCATCGGCACCTTTCCCTCCTTGAGCCGGGCGACGACCTTGCGCACTTCGGAGACGGCCTTGTCGACGTCGCCTTCCGAGAGCAGTATCTTGAGCACGTGCCTCTGCGTCTCCTTCGCGATCCTGCTCCAGTCCCTCCGCACGAGCTCGAAGCCGCGGATCTTTATCTTGCCGTCCTTGTTGATGAGCGCGTACTTCTTCTTCGCGCCCTTCTCCTCCCCTTGTTTCTTGCTGACGAATATGCCGCGGGGGTAGATGTCCTCGAGCTCGAGCTCCATCTCCTCGGGCAGCGACGCGTTGATTTCCTTCCGGAACTGCTCGACCTTGTGCTCGTCCCCGGGCTTGCCGAACTGCAGGAACGTCGAGTCCGTGTCGCTGTAGAGCGGGTTGAGCCCCGCCGCCCCGGCCTTCTCGAGCGTCTCCATGATGTAGTGTCTGCCCCACGCGGTCACCGACTCGCCGCACTCCCTCGAATAGTACCTTGACCTCGAGTAGAGCAGGTACCCATAGACTGAGTTCGCGAGGATCTTGAGCGCCCACTGCTTGGCGAACGCCTCGACGTATTCCGCGCTGTCCTCGTTGAGCCCCTTCTTCTTGAGCGCCTTCATCTCGTCCTTCAATCGCGTCCTCTCGGCGAGCACGCGCTTGAGCACGCGCGGGATGAGGCCCTGCTTCTTTTTGCAGAACCTGTGCCCCTTGGGCGACAGATGCGCCTCCTTTTCCGTGCAGCAGGAGCAGTTGAGCGTGCTCGGGTCGATGTTGTGCGAGATGATTATGCTCGGGTACAGCGAGCGGAAGTCGAGCACCGCGATGTTCTCATACAGCCCCGGTGAAGGCAGCTTGACGTATGCGCCCTCGACGGGGTTGTCCTCGCGGTCGCCGACCTCTCCGCCCTTCGGCTTCCCGGGGATCAGCTCGCCGCTGCGGAAGGCCTCGCGCATGAGCAGCATCTCGACGAGCTGGCCGGGCCGCGAGCGCACGGTGTCGAAGAGCGTGTTGCCGCTGACCCTGCTGAGCTCGACCTCCAATGGAAGCATCTTCTGGGAAAGCTGGAGCGCCGCGTCGGCGTCTACCTGGCAGTACTTCGCGAGGTGGGCCAGCCTCTCATTGTCGTCCGAGTCCCAGATCTTCCATATGTCGGTCTTTTCCACGTCCTCCTTCTTTCCTCCGAGGATTTCCTGGTATACGACTTTCAGCGTCAGCCGGTCGAGCTTGTATGCCCCGATGAAGTTCATTAACGATACCACGGGGAATACGTCGAAGTGCACCCTTCCGGCAATCGCCGTCTCGGCGCGCATGCCGAACTGCTTGCTCTTCGGCTGGGTTGCGTCCCTGCCGAGGCTCATCTTCGCGCCGGTCGCCTTCGCCCTCTCGCGCAAATACGGCAGGTCGAACACGTCCCCGTTGTACGTGCAGAGCAGGTCGACCTTGCGCCTCTTCATCTCCCTGCCGAGGGATTCGAGCATCTCCTTCTCGGTCGCGAAGGCGCGGGCCGTCTCGTATCCATTTTTCTTGGAGTGCGTGAGCACCTCCCTGCCGCCTTCCCCGGAGAGGCCGACCATTATGCACGGGTCCTTCGCGGGGTCGGGCATGCCGCCGGGGTTGTATGTCTCGATGTCGAGGCCGAGCATGCGGAGTCCCATCTCGCCCTTGATTTCCTCCGCTTTCACGCCCGCCGCGGCCTTCCTCGCCACATCGTATTCGAGGGACACGCCTTCGCACGGAACGAGCTGGCGGTCGATGACGTACCTCTTCGTGAACGATATGTCGTCTTCGTAAGTCTTCCCGAAGCGCCCTGCTGGCTCTCGGAGCTTGCTGACGTCGCTCGGGTGGCTGCATACCGCCTTCAGCACCCTGATTTTCTTCCCGAGCAGAATTCTTTCCTCGGTCTCGACGCGCTTGACTTTCGCCTCGCCGCCCCTTCCCATCGCGGTCAGCTTGGAGAGCTCCCGGCCGGCGTGCTGGATGTGCGCTTCCGTCGTCTCCTTTGGAACGACGTAGAAGTACGGCTCGAAATCCCAGTCGTAGGCCCGCAGCGTGCGACCGCCTTCCGGCTCCTTGAGAAGCAGACGTAGTGCCGACCTGCCATGCCGCATGACATACCCTACGTCGAGCAGGAAGGCGTGCGTTCGCATAGGCAATCATTACCGTGCGAACCAATAAAAAACGGTTTGCGGCCTTTGCGCCGCTATGCCTCCATGATGAACGCGTACGTGCCGAAGAAGAAGATGAGCGCGAGCATCCAGTGCACTTGCACCGCGATGATGACGGCCATGAGCATGCTGAATACGGTGAAGTCTCCCTTTTCCACTTTCCCACTCCCGGCGGCGTCGGTGACCCGCCGCCCGGCAATGTTTCCTCCCTTGATTCCGCCTGCACTTAAAAATTTTTCGATTAAACCCCGCTTTTTTCCCTACGGTTTTTTCACTTATTTCTCCGTTTGCATTGTTTTTCTCCCCGGTTCCCCGAATTTTTTTTTCCAAATTTTTCTCGACATTTCAATGATAAATTATCGCTGTAAATCCCGTCAATTTTAACTTTATTGCCCAAAAGAAAGCTGATAATGTTGTATTTATCCAATTTAAAGGCAGATTTTGCCAGAATTAGCCATTTAGCGTCTATTTTAGGCCTTTTTTCAAATTTTCTTTCCCCGGAAATTCGGAGGTCAGTCCTTTCTTTATTTGGGCGTTTGGAGTTCGGATAATTTCCCAATATGCTGTTGGGGTAGGGGCTATGCTTAATCGACTGAACGGCGGCGAATTCGGGCTTCTAATATTATAGTGATAACTGACGAAATGGAGCGAAAACGCGATATTCTGCCTTGTTTTGCCAAATAGGGGTAATTTTATGTTCCTTAATCAAAATTGTTGTGACATTATGCCCTTGTTTGCCTATTTGGGGGAAGAATTGGGGTTTCGATTTGCAATGACTAACATATATAAACCAATCGACTGTTGCGGTATGTGGTTGTTTCGCAAACCCACGCGAAAACACATAAAATCCGCGACACGCGAAGGAGGCACGCCAGAGAAAAGGTATTTAAACTTAAGAATTTTCTGGAAGCTAGTATTTTTTCAGTAGAGTGAGGCGAATCGGAATGGAGAGCATAATAAAATCGGCTTTGGACAGCAAGGTCTCGTCGTCTTCGCAGGACTACGAGGGAATCAAGATCTCCGTGGTCGGAGTGGGCGGCAGCGGCAACAACACCGTAAACCGTCTGAAGCGGCTCGGCGTCAGGGGCGCGACCCTCATCGCGTGCAACACGGACCGCCAGCACCTGAACATCATGGAGGAGGGCATAGTCAAGCTGCTCATCGGAAAGACGGTGACCAAGGGCCTCGGAGCCGGCGGCTACCCTGAAGTCGGGGCCAAGTGCGCGGAAGTCGACCGCGAAGCCATCACGAAGTCCATCGAGGGCTCGCACCTCGTGTTTATCTGCGCCGGAATGGGCGGCGGCACGGGCACGGGCGCCGCGCCGGTTATCGCGCAGATCGCGAAGGAGATGGGCGCCATTGTCGTCAGCATGGTCACCTACCCGTTCGCCCTCGAGCGCGCGCGCGTCAAGAAGGCGGACGACGGCATTTCCACGCTCAGGCAGACTTCGGACAGCGTCATCATCCTCGACAACAACAGGCTCGTCCAGATCGTGCCGAACCTTCCGATGAACCAGGCGTTCGTCGTCGCCGACGAGATCCTCGCGAAGGCCATCAACGGCCTCGTCTTCACCATCACGCAGCCTTCCCTGGTCAACATCGACTTCGCGGACGTCCGCGCGATCATGTCCCAGGGTGACGTCGGCATGATAGCGGTCGGCAGCGGCAAGGGCCCGAACAAGGTCGACGACGCGGTGCACGGCGTACTCCAGAACCGCCTGCTCGACGTAGACTTCAACGGCGCCCGCGGCGCGCTCATCCACATCGCCGGCGGAGCCGACCTGACGCTCGGGGACGCCATCCGCGCGGGAGAGATGCTCACCGAGCAGATGGACCCCAAGGCCTCGGTCAAGTGGGGCGCGAGGCTCATGTCGGACTTCGACGGCAAGATAGAAATCGTCGCAATCATCACCGGAGTCACGTCGCCGCACATCGTCGGCAAGATCCCGGCGTTCGAGAAGCAGCCCGAGAAGGCCGCAGGCTACGACATCGAGATCGTAGGCTAGCGCAGAATCCCCACAAACCCCCCCTTCGTTTTTCCCTCCCGCGTTTTGCGGGGGAAATGTCCCGGAGGCGTTCCGCCGGGAGAGCCAGTCGCCAGCATTAGCATTGGCGAACGCTGAGATTGTGTTGATAAAACCCACCGGAGAGGCGTAAAAGACATGGACAGTCTAGTAGAAGACGCGCTGAGATACAGCGCCGGGGCGCAGCTTCCCGAAGAAGTGGCAAAGGGCTTTACTCCCGCGGAAGTCCGCATAAAGGTCGTGGGAGTCGGAGGAGCAGGAACCAACTGCGTCTCGAGGCTCAAGAAAATGGGCATCAAGAGCGCAGAGACAATAGCGATAAACACCGACCGCAAGCACCTCGAGATGGTAGAGGCCGACCGCAAGCTGCTGATTGGCGCATCCATGACGCGCGGCCTTGGCGCCGGAGGGTTCCCGGAAGTCGGCATGAAGGCCGCCGAGCAGTCCCGCGACAAGCTGGCCGAAGTGGTCGGCAACTCGGAACTCGTGTTCATCTCCGCCGGAATGGGCGGGGGCACCGGAACCGGCGCGGCGCCAGTCATCGCCAAGCTGGCAAAGGAGGCCGGCGCGATCACCGTAGGCATGGTGACCTACCCGTTCGCCCTCGAGCGCGCGCGCCTGGAGAAGGCCGACTGGGGCCTTGACGCCCTCCGCGAGGCGTGCGACACCGTCGTCATAATCGACAACAACCGCCTAGTGCAGTACGTCCCGAACCTCCCGATGAACCAGGCGTTCGCCGTCGCCGACACTCTCGTCGCGCGCGCGGTCAAGGGCATCGCAGACACCGTGATGCTCCCGAGCCTGATGAACATCGACTTCGCCGACCTGCGCATGATCATGGGCAACGCCGGCACCTCGATGATTTCCATCGGGGAAGCCGCAGGGACCAACCGCATCCAGCAGGCCGTCGAGAGCACTCTCGCCCACCCGCTGCTAGACGTCGACTACACCGGAAGCAAGGGCGCGCTCATCCTCATCTCGGGAGGGCCGCAGCTCAGCCTCGGCGAGGCGGTCAAGATAGGCGAGGGCATAACCGAGGCCTTCGACAAGAACGCCTACGTCAAGTGGGGCGCGAGGCTCATCCCCGAGCTGGGCGACAAGATCGTCGTGACCGCGGTGGTCACCGGCGTGTCCTCGCCGCAGGTGCTGGCGCACGACTACAAGAAGGCGCAGGCGCAGAAGAACTCGATGGAACTCGCGGAGATAATGTTCTGAGGGTTTCAGCACAATCCGCAAGTCCGAGTCCGTGAGGTTCTGCAAGCGTCGATTTCGGGGCTTTTGCCCCTCCCTCTTTTTTTCCCTTTTTCTCCAAAACCGTTTTATTCCCCGCCAGCCTAAGCGCTGCGATGAAAATCACC
>JAZDGU010000017.1:0-15139 GCA_043806595.1 Microcaldota archaeon | reverse complement strand
CTACCCCTTGAAGTTATTTTCTCGATGAAGCCTTTCTTGGCCTCGAATTCGTCGCTCGCGAAGTACGCCTTGCCGTAGCCGGAGCCCTGCACCTCGATTAGGCCGTTCTCGTAGAGCCGGTCCAAATGATGCTGGACCGTCTTGTAGTCCAGCCCCGCGGCAAGCGAGAGCTGGCGCGCATTCATCGGCCTGCGCTCCAGCAGTGCGAGCAGCCGCAGCCGCGTCGGACCCCCCTTGGTGGCCGTCAGCAGCCAGTAATAGAGGCGCTCGCGCGAGTCCATCTAAGGCTTCCACTCGTCTTCCTTGACGCCATCCTCAGCATTCGCTTGCCGCGCAAGCACGAAAATCAGGCTGGAGAGCCGGTTGAGGAACGGCAGAAGCTTTGTATTGCACACTTCCTTCTCGGCAAGGGCCGCGACGCAACGCTCCGCGCGCCTGCAGACGGTCCGGGCGTAATGCAGCACCGACGCCTGCGCCGACCCGCCGGGGAGGATGAAGTTCTTGAGGGGCTTGAGCGGCTTGTCGGCTGCGTCGGCCTGCTGTTCCAGCCACTTGGTCTCCTCCAGGCCTATCCGTTTAATCTTGGAGGGAAAATCCATGGGCGTGGCGAGGTCGGCGCCTGCGACGAAAAGCAGCTCCTGGATGCGGGGCAGCACGGCGTCGTGTCCTGTCTTGCCGGCTAGGCTGCGGGCGAGGCCGATGCACGCGCTGAGCTCGTCGACGTCGCCGATTGCCCGCATGCGGATGGAGGATTTGAGAACCCGGCGGCCGCCGAAGAGCGCGGTGGTGCCGTCGTCGCCGGTTCGCGTGTATGCGGGCATCTGCAAGACCTTTAGGGGGTATTAGGCGGAAGGCGTTAAAAAGCACTGCATACAATTTCCCTGGAATGCTTATGTCAAAGGGGATGGCGGAAGCGGAAAAGGCTGCGCTTGCAAGGCACAAGGAACTAATCGGGCTTCGCAGCCTCGGCATCAGGTACGTCGACCACTACCCGGCCGAGCGCATCGCGACGCCCCGGCTCTTGGAAGGGGCTGAAGCGAACCTGTTCGAGGCGGAGGAGGAGCTTGAATCCGGGACGGGAAGACAGGACAGCGCGTTTCGGCAATTGTGGGCTCGCGTGATTTCCCCCCATGCCGACAGAAATGCGGCTATCAGCGGGATGTGGTCGAGAACGGAAGAGGCGGACAGTTATCTCAAGAGGCTGGCCGGCCTTCGCGAAAAATACCTCAAGCGGGGAAGGAGGGGAGCGGGGGAATTGCGGAAGGCGATTCTGGACGACGGGCACCTGCGCGCAATCGCCGAAAACCTTCCCGAAGGACCCGAGGAATACGCCAGACTTCTGGGCAGGGGCATACGGCTCCAGCGGTACATCCCGGGCCCGCCAAGAAGGGAATTCACAGACGAGGGGATGACGAGGCACCGCGCGATGGCGCTTGCGGGAGCGGCGTACGCGCCGACGCTGGCCGTTGCGCTCAAGAAGGTCTTCGAGGACCCCCGGTTCGGGAGAAGGGAGGCGGAGTATGACGGGATGATGAGGGCGGCGGCCTACTTCAGGATGCCGAGACCTGAAGGGATTGCATACGGGTCGCGCGGGGAGGTCAGGCAGTTGTTCTGGAATGAGAGGGTCTACGAATACCTTGACATGGCGCTCAAGGGCCTCGTTTCTTCCAGCAGGCCTTCGCCGGGATGGCCGTACGCCTACAATTCCCTGCTGCTGGTCCACCCCTCGAGCTACAGGGCGTTCCCTGCACAATACAACCAGGCCTGGGGGGAGATAAGCACCCGAGGCGGCGACCCGAGGATGGGGCTGGTCGTCATCGAGCCGTCGGTGCACGCCGCGCGCGAGACCGCGAAGAGGTTGGCCGCGATTTGGAAACGGGACCCGGGGCACGCCATCCCGATATACGACTATACGGGAAGGCTCGTGTGGCCGCCGGCACGGGGCCTGCCGAAGATGCGGCACGGCTGGGAATGGCTGCGCGGGCACAGGGGAGGAAGATAAATTGCATGCGCTTTAGAGGCGCGAGCGGCCCCCGCGGAATCGGGTTGGCCCTCACATGAAGAGCATGCAGAGGTGGAAGAGGGGCGAAGAGTGGGTCCCTAAAGGCGTAGGATGGCCTCGTAGGCTAGGGAATACACCTCGGGGGAGATCCTGAAGCCTGCTTCAACAAGATTTCTTAAAAGCGCAGTCGCTTCGTCCTTCGAAATCTTTTTTTCCCTGACACAGCGCAGTATGAGGTAAAGCGTTCCGTGAGCCGTTACGCCGTTGGCCAGGGCAACAGTCTTGGCAACTGCGTCGTCAATCAACAAAACTGCATCAAGTTCCTTGGCCAAGGCGATGGATTCCGCTTCCCCGACGCCCAATTCGTTGAAACCGGATTTCTTGCGTGGATGACGGAGTGCGAACCATTTTTCTTTCAAAGCCGTCTCGACCAAAGCGACCTCAGGACGGCCTTCCCCGCGTCCCGCCACAACAACCTCGCGGTGCACTGCAGGGGGGATGAAAACCCGGGAGAAAAGCTTCTTGAGAAGGTCGAGCCTGCCGGCTTTGGCCAAGAAGATAACAGTGGACGAGTCGCAAACGCAAGGCATGCGGCTAACCCCTTTTTGCGGCAACAACGTCGGCTTCAAGGTCGCGTCTACCGTAGTGCGATTCGACACCGCGCTCCTCCAATATCTCGAGCCAGCGCCACAGCGACACACCGGCCTCTTGTGCCGCCCGGCCTGCGCTCACCCGGGCGTTCCGATAGCGCCCTACCGCCTTTTCGACGCGCTTTTCCTGAAGGCCCAAGTCAATCAGTTCGCGTAGGAGCGCAGAACGGTCGGAGCCTTCCTCGCGCGACAGCCGCCGGAGCTCCTTCCCGACGTCATCCGAAAGCCGGAACGCGATAAGTTCTCCCATCATCCCACCGTATAACAATATACGCGTTTGGTATTATAAGCATTCCGGAACCGCGTTTCCGCTGGCTATGGTGCGGGAGGGCTGCGAACGCGGCTCACATGAAGAGCATGCGAAGGTAGAACCACGGCGAGGAGAGCTGCTTCTTCTCCTCGTTGTTTGAAAGCATGGCGCTGAGGGCCTCGCGGATCCGGGGCTTGCGGCTCGCGCGCCTGATGACCCAGTTCAACAGCCACCGGTTCTTCCCGAGCTTCTGCAGCTTGTAGGAGTTGGAGAGCTCGCCCGCCACGCGGTCCCAGAGTTTGTCCTCGTATTCCTTGAGCGCCTTGGCGGAGTAGTCGCCCGACTTGAGCGCCTTCTCGATGACTGGAACGGCGTAGCTTGCGGAGGTCATGGCGTTTCCGACGCCTTCACCGCTGAAAGGGTCGATAAGGGATGCGGCGTCGCCAAGCAGCACGAAACCGTCGCCGTGCGCCCTGCGGTGGTGCGAGCCGAACGGCAGGTTCCAGCCCTTGATCTCGCCGACGAGCTTGGCGTTCTTGAAGCGCGGCGCGAACAGGGGCGACTTCTCGATGACGTCGAGCATCGCCTGCTTGAGGTTGGTCTTGCGCGCGTTCACGTCGGAGGTAAGCATGCCTACGCCGACGTTTGCGTAGCCGTCGTCCAACGGGAATATCCAGAAGTAGCCGGGAATCACTTCTTCCACGAAGTGTATCTCGATGTTGTTCTTCATGCCGGTAATGCCCTGGTAGTATCCGCGGAGCGCGACGCAGTGGTGCCGGGGGTCGAGCTTGCCGAGGCCGAGCTTTGAAGCGACGACGGAGGTCGCGCCGTCGGCGCCGACGACGATCTTGGCGCGCACTTCCTTCTGCCTGCCGGTCTTGAGGTCGGTGCCTGTTACGCCGGTGACAAAGCCCTTCTCGTCCTTGAGGACGTCGGTGACCATGAAGCGCTCCCAGACGTTCTTCTCGCCCAGGACCTTCCTTGCGTTGGTGAAGAGCATGTTGTCGTAGTCCATTCGCCTGCAGACGTACCCCTGCGGCTTTCCCTCCTTGTTCAGCGGGAAGGGGACCTCGACGATGACGCCCTCCGGCGAGGAGAATGTGGTTCCGAGGACGGGCGCGTTCCTGAGCTTCTCGACCTCGTGGATGAGGCCGAGCTCGCGGAGAACCGTGGCGCTCTTGCCGCTGACGGCGTCGCCGCACGTCTTGTCCCGCGGGAACGAGGCCTTGTCGACCAGCAGCACCCTCACGCCCTTCATGCCTAGAAGCGAGGCGCAGGAGCTTCCGCCGGGGCCGCCGCCGACGACTATGACATCGTAAACGCCTGCCATGGGAATCGGAATTGAATGGGCGGGCAAGCATTAAAATATTGCTGTTCCCGCCGCGGTCCTGCGAACGCAAGACATTTATACGCCGCAAGCCGAATAAGGCCGTATGGCAACCGTAGCAGAGATACGCGAGGCCCTGAAGAACGTGCACGACCCGGAAATCGGGGTCAACATAGTCGACCTCGGGCTGATTTACGAAGTCACGGAGAAGGAGGGGAGCGTGAAGGTGCTGGCGACGCTGACGTACCCGGGATGCCCGCTCGGCCCGCAGATAATGGGCGAGATCAAGGCAGCGGTCGCGGGGCTCGGGGGCGTGCGCAAGGTCGAGGTGGAGATAACCTTTACTCCCCCTTGGACGCAGGATATGGTGACGGAAGAGGGCCGCGAGGAGCTTTCACTCCTGCGGCAGTCGACTTTTTGAGAGAATATGGGGTGGGAAGGTGAGAGAGGAGGCAAGGCGCGTCGTGGTTCTGCTCGTACTGCTGGTGCTGGGCAACATTGTGTGGATGCTGTACGCCCCGAACCCTTACGGCTCGCAGGAGTTCCTCGGACGGATGATCGGCATCACAGCTGCGCTACTGCTCGCGCCCATAGTGCTGGCCTACTGGTGCTGGAAGGGCGACCCCCGCGGCTTCTCCGGGGCATCGCTCTACGGCATACTGCATGCGTCATTCCTCGCGGTCAACTACCAAATGCTGCTCGAGGCCGGGGCGCACAACGTCTACTCGCCGATGCTTCTCGTCTCCGCGGCGATAATCGGCATACTGCTGGCCTACCTCGGATACTCGGTGAAAAAGCGGAGTCCCGCGAGGGGCTGAGCCTCTGCGCCAGACGAATCGCGCAACAGCTCAAGGCTCCATCAGGCCCGAAGACTCCCCGATGCCTACCTGCGAGAGCCTCTTCCTGCGGTATTCGGCGACGAGGCGCTGGAGGTCCTTCACCCACGGCATTTCGGACTGCTTGCGCGAAACGAAGCCTGCCTTGTCGACATGGCGGATGAAGTCGACCCCGACGAGGGTATGAGCCCCGCGCAAGGAAAGCACGTTTCGCTCGTAGTGGAACGACTTTGGCCCCCACCGGAAGCCAGCTTGCCTCAAATGGTCCGCAACCGACTTGAAGGTTGCCTCGGATATCCCGCGGTAGTCTGAGCCTTCCGGCGCGGGTTCGACCAGCAGGTGCAGCTCGGGCCGCCTCTTGGTATGGTCGACGACTATGCCGAAAGGCGTTTCTGCTGCGAATCTGCCGCGCAGCCCGGGAGTCCTGCGGATTATCTTCTGGAACTCGTGGAGCACAATGGCCTCCATGACGGGGTCGGCCTTGTGCCGTCTCGGCTTGTAGACCACCACCTGCTTTTCGGGTCCGAAGCCCACGTGGGCTATGACGTTCCCCCTAAAGGCAAGCATGTCCTTCCTCGGCCGGCTCCGTAGAAATGCCTTGCGGATGT
This sequence comes from Microcaldota archaeon, assembly GCA_043806595.1. Taxonomy (GTDB): domain Archaea; phylum Micrarchaeota; class Micrarchaeia; order Norongarragalinales; family SBBD01; genus JAZDGU01. The sequence goes on along the minus strand of JAZDGU010000017.1, from coordinate 9,466 downwards.
TAATGTTCTCCAAAAGGTAGCGGGACAGGTCGCCGCCGGTGTTCGCCCAGAGCAATGCCGTGCTGTACGCCCCGCGCACTACGGTAAGGCCGGAGGGAAGAACGTCCACCCTTCTTGCCGGCAGTGGCTTGTCGCGGTCCTCGCGGTTGATCCAAGTGCGTGCGCGCGCCGGCGGCTGCCTGCGCGCCCATGTTATCCATTCGCTGTGCAAGTCCTGCGCCTGCGGGTATGCGGCGAGCAGCTCGTTGTAGTATTCCGCCTTGTACAGCAGCCTCCTCTTGGCTTCCGGAGTCAGGATAGGGGAAAAAAGGTTTGAGCCGCTGTCGGAGCCCTTCACGAGGGGTATCCAGTGCCCTATCTTTTCCATCACCTCCGGCTTGACTGACTTGTGGCCTCCGACCAGCAGGACGGTCTCATAATAGCGGTCCCTAATCTCTTTGGCGGACACCCTCCGTGCCGCGGAAAACCGCCGTTCCGATGGCCGGGTCAGAGTCCGCACGAAGGGGAGCACTAGGCCGCCGTCCTCGAACCGGGAAAGCGCCGCGATGTCCGCGAGCACCTCCTTGTGCCTGGCTCTGGCCTCCTTGCGCCTGCCCCGCGGCAGTTTGTCGGGGCTTGTGTCCTCGAGCGAGTCGTGTAGGAGCTGCGAGGAGTACACGAATGCCGGCACGTCGAGTTTCAGCATCTGCGAAAGCTTGGCAAGGAGGAACACAGACTGGAATATGTGGCCCTCGAGCACGGGATAGCCAGACTCACGTCTCTGGAACTCGTGCGCTTTCTCTGCGATGCCGATGGATTCAAGAAAGAGGGGGCTTTCACGGATATGCCCCGGCACGATATCAAGCATTTCCTGCCGGGACACTTCCTTGGGAGGAATGAACGGCAATTCGCCCACTCGCGGGGTCACCTCAGTGCGGCTTTCCTCAGTTGCGCGAGGTTTTTCGAGCGCGTGAGGAACATCGCCATCTTCAGCTCGTTGCGGAACCGCTCGATTTCTGCCACGACTGCCTTTTCCCCGCCCTGCTGCTGCGCCTTGATGAAGGGAAGCGCCGCGGAAGCGAGCGTGGCGCCGAGCCGGATTGCCTTTGCCGCGTCAAGCCCGGAACGGATTCCGCCGCTGGCGATGAGAGGGATTTTGACGGCCTTCGAGCAGTCGCGCAGGCACTCCGCGGTCGGCACGCCCCAGTCCCAGAACACGCGGCCGGCCTCGGCGCCTTTCCGGTAAAGCTCGATCGCGCTCCACGAGGTCCCTCCGGCGCCGCTGACGTCGATTGCCTTGACGCCGGCATCGACAAGCTCCCTTGCGACCTCCGCGTTGACGCCCGCGCCGGTCTCCTTCGCGATGACGGGCACCGGCAGGGAGTCGCACGCCTTGCCTATTGCCGCAAGGCAGCCCTTCCAGTGCCTGTCGCCCTCGGGCTGGACTGCCTCCTGCAGCGGGTTCAGGTGGACGAACAGCGCGTCGGCCTCTACCGCCGAGACCACGGACTCGATCTTCTTCACGCCGTAGTCCCGAAGCTGGACTGCTCCGATGTTAGCGCCGAGGAAGATCTTGGGGGCGATGTCCCGCACGCAGAATGTCTTACTGAGGGAAGGGTTTTCCAGCATCGCTCGCTGGGAGCCGAGGCCGAGGCCTATGCCCGCCTTCGCGCACGCGGCGGCGAGGTCCCTGTTTATTCTTTCGGCGCCGGGATAGCCGCCGGTCATGGAGGAAACCATGAACGGGGCGGAGAACCTCCTGCCGAGGAATGAGACGGAAGCGTCGATGTCCGCGAAGTCCATTTCCGGAAGCGAAAAGTGCAGGAAATCCACGGAATCCAAGCCGCCGGGCTTGGTGAGCGCCTGCACGTCCTCGTTGAGCGCGATGCGCACGTGGTCGGACTTCCTGCTCTCGGTCTGCCGCTCCATGTAAGGGTCGATGCATTCGCACTTATTAAAACGTATTCATTGACTCCGCCTGAAGACATAAAAAAAGCTTAGGGCGGGGGGGACGAAACGTTTTCTTTAAATACTCCGGAATGTAAAATGCATACTGGTGGCGAGGATGAAGCTGCATGTAGTCCTAGAAAAGCAGAAGGAAGGGGGGTTCGTGGCGTACATTCCCGAGCTGCCGGGCTGCCACACGCAGGGGAACAGCCGCGCCGAAGCCTTGGAGAACATCGGGGAAGCCAGAGAGCTCTACCTCGAAGTGCTGAAGGACAAGCACGGGCATTCCCTCCCCAAAGTCGAAGTAATCCCGATTCCGAGCTGAAGGCCGATGCCGAAATTGCCCGTCTTCAGCGGGCCGGAACTCGTCAAGCTAGCCTTGGAACGAGGCTGGATTTTCGAACGCCAGAAGGGCAGCCACGCCATTTTTTCCAAAGGCCCGAGGCTTACGGTCATTCCAATCCACGGCCAGCGGCCCCTCAAGAAAGGCCTGGCCGCACGAATCCTCAAGGACATCGGCATCGGAAGGGAAGAAGTCCTCAAGCGCTGACCCACGGCTTGTTCCACAGCAGGGAATCGTCACTCCCCGCGAACCCCTCCGCCGGCTTCCGAGACCTCCAAGATGCGCAGGCCCTTGCCCCTCCAGAAGGCCTCCAGCCTGCGCTTCTGCGCCCTGCCGAGGCAGAGCGCCGCGATGCTGTCCCCGCCCCCTGCTCCCGGGAGCTTGCAGCAGAACGCGCCGTTCCGCTCGCTCTCTTCGATCAATGCGGTCAAGGCGTCGGGCTCTATGGGCGCGCCGGACAATTCGCCGAGGCGCTTGGTCAGCCTGCGGCCCCCGGCAAACGCCGCCTTGAATTCCCGGAAATAAGCCAGCTCGTCCCCGATTTTGAGGGCCGCCGGTTGATTACGCCCGTTGGCGAGATAACCTGCAATTTTTCCGTAAACGCCGGGGTGTTTCTCCTGCAGGTCGCGCAGGTTCTCCAGGAAGAGGACGGCCTTCTCGTTCTGCGAGTTCAGCTCGTCCATGAGAACGGCGAACCGCCGGTGGTCCCTGCGGTCGAAGGCGAGCACCTTCCTTGCGAGGCTTGTCGTGGGCGCGGACTTGCCGGTGAACGCCGCGGCGACCTCGAAGCCTTGGGGCAGCCCCTCGGGATGGATGCGGAAGTTCCAAGGGCTGCCGACGGCAATGGCGAAGTCTTCCTCTGCGCGGCCGATGATTTCGGGGGAGAAGCGGGAATAGGCGATGGTGCCGTAGCATGCGGCGGACACGTCGAAGCCGCTGCCGACGCTGCCCTGCGCCTTGGAGTGGGCGAGCTGGGACAGCTTGTGCACGCAGTCGAGGTTCTTTTCAACCGGAAGGCCGAATTCGGCGAGAATTGCCGCAACCATCGCTACGGTGCTCGCCGCGGAACTTCCGAGGCCGGTCTTGGCGGCGCCGTCGCCGAAGGCCTTGTCGTTCCAAGTCGAAAGCGAAAGGCCGGAGAACCTTTTTTTCTTGAGGGCGAGGAATTTCGCCGAGACCTCGATTGCCGCAGTCGCGAAGGACAGTGAATTCGTGTCGGCGCCGGGGCCCCAAATGATTTTACCCGATTTTATGCTGCCCGAGGCCTTGATCCCCAAGGATTTTGCCGTGAATTCGACCCTGTTGTCCTCCAGTCTCGACGCCGTTGCGTGGCTGCGCGCGTCGACCGCCATGACGAAGGCAATGTTCTGCGGGAACAGCACGGAGTATGCGCCGAGCCAGAGTATCTTGCCGGGCGCGGACGCGGTTGCCATCTGGAAACCCCCTAGAAAAGGTGCTTTTTCAGGAACTGCGGGCCCTTGCCGGCCCTGCAGACGAATAGCTGCTGGACTCCCGGGATTTCGGAGAGCATCTTGCGCATCGCGCCGGCGCGCTTCTCCGTGGTGATGATCTGCGCGTTCGGGCCGGCGTCGAAGGTGTAACCCGCGGCGGTCTCGCCGAGCGCGGAGTTGAATTCGTGCACGGCATCGATGACGGCCCGCGAGGCGTCGGTAAGGTGCGTTATCGGCGGGAAGGAGTCGAGCATGACCGCGTGCATGCAGTTGCTCTCCTTCATCGTCTCGGAAAGGAGGGCGTCGAGGTTCTTCTGGCGGATGGCCTCCTTGACCCTCTGCAGCCGGTAGGGCGCCTGCTGGAGCCTGCGCTGGAAGAGGTCGCTCGTGGAGACGGTGACCGCCATGCCCTTGCGCGAGCTCAGCTTCTTCCTGCCGGACCCGACGACGGCGATGACGTTGCGGAGCTCCGGCCAGTGCGTCTCCGGGGCGACCTGTTCGGCGTAGCTGTCGCTGCCGTCGTTGAGCGTGCCCCGCTTCCATTCCACGAATCCGCCGAAGAGCGAGCGACACGCGGAGCCGCTGCCGACGCGCGCGATCATGGAAAGCTGGCGCGGCTGGAGGTCGAGTCCGAGCGCCTTCGCGGAGGCGAGGGTGAGCGCGGCGAAGCCGGAGGCCGAGGATGCCAGGCCGGCTGCCGTTGGAAAAGAATTCTCGGAAACGACTTTCGCCTTCAGCTGCACGTTTGCCATGCGCCTGAGGGTTTCCACCGTGCTCCAGATTCGGGAAGACTCCTCGCCGTGCAGCCTCTGGCCGTTGATGAAAGCCTCGTCCGACTTGCAGCGTTTGGAGAATTCTACGGTCGTGGTCGTCTTCAGCTGCTCGTCCATGGTGATGGAGAGCGAGGAGTTCGTCGGCAGGTTGCGTTCCTTGTCGCGCTTGCCCCAGTACTTGACCAGGGCAATGTTCGGAGTTGCGAGGCACGTGGCCTTGTAGGACTTCATTGAAAACCCCCCTAAGCGGTTGGGCGCCGGGCGGTTTTTAAGGGGCTATGCCCGGACATCCTGCGGAACGCGCCCGCCTACTCGGACGGGTAGCAGATGCCGTTCAGGCGGTTGCAGTACTCGTCGCCGGCGCATCCGCAGTCCTCCGCGCACGTGTCGCAGCGCTCGTTGGCGTCGCAGTTGAAGTCGCCGCATGCCGGCGGCCCAACGTCCGCGTCAGGGTTTGCTGGAACCGGCGCGCCGAGGAGGACTCCGCTCGTGTCCGGCGCCAACGCGTCGGGGACGGGCGTGGGCTCGAGGGTCGGCGCCGCAGTGGGAACATAGCCCGGATCGTAGACGTTCTGCGGGGGCACGGGCTTGGGCTGGAAGCCGTAGTACCAGACCAGCCCGAGGATGACGATGGCGCCTGCCACCATCCACCAGTTGAAGCCTCCTTCCGTCTTTTCCGCCTTTTCCCTGGCCATTGCTAAACCACCCTAATCCTATTTAGTGTTGCATGCCGCTCCCTTTCCGACGCAGGACTCCACGTATGCGGGCTCGACTGAATTGGAATACTTGCCGGAAGGGGCACGCGCTTCCGTGAACGCCTTGTATTTGATGTGGTAGGTCGACAGCCCGTCCGCCGTGTCCAAGTAGCCTCCGCAGAATTTAACGGAGACCGCTTTCGTCATGTCCGCGCCTGCGCAATAAACGAGGGCCTTCGAGTCCTGGCAGTTGGCGGCGCTTCCTGCGCCCCAGTTCTTCGAGGGATACATCGTTATGAGGGATGCCGTGCAGATTTCGGCATCGCCGCCGTAGAGCGTGAGAGAGATCATGGCCGGCAACGCCGTCTTCGTGCTCTCGATAGCGGTCTTGAAGGACACCTCGTTCGGCAAAAGCGCGGGCTGCGAGCCGGTGAGGGCGTAAAGAGTGACCATCTGTTCCTCGTCGCCGTCAACAGCGCCGGTTGTGACGTCGTAGTAGTTCGCCTTGAAGGTCACCACCGCTTTCGTCCCCCACCCGTCCTTGGGCTGGGTTGCCGCGGGCCTGATTGCCGGCAGGGTCATGAAACCCCACTTCAGCTTGAGCTTGTCGTAGCCCGACATGTCCTTCCCGGTCGCGACCCAGCGGATTTCGTGCATGTTCTGCGCGCTTTCGCTGTCCGCGCCGCAGTAGCGGATTTCGACGTACTTGGCGGAACCCGGAATCCCCACCGCCAGCCAAGTCGGCGAGGACTTGCAGTCGATGACGCGCATGAAGTCGAAGCCGCGGCTGTCGACGATCATCTTCTTCGCGGTTGCGCCGTCGGCGGCCGTCACCTCGAGCGTGATCTTCACGACGCGCGCCTCGATGTTCTTGTCGAACTTTCGTGCGGTCGGGAGCGCAGAATACGGCGTGTCGAGCTTCTTGAGCTCGCCCGAGGAAAGGTCGTTCTCCCCGGCCACTCGCTGGCCGGTGGTGCGGTCGAAGTAGTGGACGTCGAACGTAACGGAATAGGTGTCGCCCCACGGGTTGGCGGAAACCTTCTTGGGCTTCTCCTTCAAGGGAAGCGGCACGGACGGGTCGCCGGAGAGGCTCAGAAGGTATGCAATCGACTGGTCTTCGGCGATGCCGTTCTTGTAGAGCGCGCGCAAGGATTCCTTGGACGCAACGAGCGCATCGCCCACCGTCTTTGGCTTGTCCGAGGGGGCGAACGCGGTTCCTATTTCCTTGTAGGCCTCTGCCGCCTTGGGGCCGTAGGGCGAGTAGGAGGCGGTGCGCAGGCTGACGAGCGCGGAGGCGCCCGCGCCCACGGTGTATGCATGCGAGTGCGTCGAATAGTCGCTCTCGCCGAAGAAGACCACGGGGCGTGCTGCCATCGGGTGGTCGCCGGCCCCGGCCTTGGAGAGCATGACATACTCCGTCTTGAGCGTGTCCCTAGCCAAGGCGGATACCGACGTGGAGACGTCGGGGATGAAGGCGATGAAGTTGGCCTTCTTTAGGTACTGCAGGTACGGGCCCTTCTGCGGGCAGGCGCCGTTGCCGTCCTTGATGCAGAAGCCCTTCTGCGCGAACCGGCAGTACGCGCTGCCGTCGCAGTCGGCACCCGAGAAGCCGTCCGAGAACGCATCCATCTTCTCCTTCGTGCCGTGCAGCGGCTTTGTCGTAATAGCCCCGCATTCGGGGTCTGTGCAGACGTGGGTGAAAGTGTCGGATTCCTTGAGTGACGAGCCGAAGAGGTACTGGCCGCCCGTGCGCTGCTTGAAGGAGTCGACCGTCTGCCGGATTACGGCCATCAAGGAGGTCACCGCCGCCGCGGATTCAGTCTCGCCGCCCTTGAAGGACTGGAGCCTGCCGACGGGGATGCCCTCTGGAGCGTAAGCGTCGTCGGTCTCAACCTTTTTCCCTGCGACGTCCATCGAGGCGATGGGAAGGCCGCCGGGGCCGCCGAGGACGACCAGCTGCCTTGCGCCCGCGGCCTTGACCACGCGGTAGACCGTGTTCTTGTAGTCGGTTTCCTTCAAGGCGCCGATGCCGTCGAGGCTGTAGGACTTGCGGGCGTCGGCGTTGTCGACGTTGACGAAGCGCGTGGTGAGCGGGTGGCTGGAAACGTATTCCGCAAGCAGCTTGTTGAGGCTGTTGTCCGAGGCGGGCGTTGTCCGCAGCTTTACGAAGTCGCTGTCCATCAGCTTGCCGTTGGCGATGACGACGTTTTCGGCCTTGCAGGAGACCTTGGCGTTGACTGTCTTCTTCTCGTCAGGGTTGACTGCGTATTCGTACGCCGGAATCGAGTCGCCGCACTTCTGGCACAATGGGTCATATTTCACGTTCAAGGTGTACTCTGCAGGCCCGCCTTTGGCGACGAGCTTTTGCTTGAAGTTCTGGGGGGCGTCGAGGCATTCCTTGAAAAGCGGCGAAAGCACGATCGTCCTGAACACCGGCTCCTTGATCGTGAGCTTGACCGTCCCCTCGAGGTGCTTGGAGTCAAAGTTCAGGTTGACCTCCTCCTTGACCAGCTGCGGGGTCGCAGGCGTCTTGACCGGGGTGCCCGCGCCGGCGGCAAGGGAAATCTTGAGGAGCAGGCCGAAGGTGTCGTCGTTGGTCCGCACGACCTTGCAGTAACGGATTTCCAGCCGGGTATCGCCGATTTCCGTGGAGAACACGTTCACGGGGTTCTTTTCGCACTCCGCCTGGGAAGCAACCGGTTCGAGGCCTTTGGAATTCGTTATGCCTTCCTTGTCCGAAGCCCAGCGGCCGATAGCACCCTTCTGGTACATGGTCGCGAAGATGCTGGTGACCACAGATTCGAGGTCGGAGTCGTACGGGACCTTTGAGTCGATGACGACGTAGCCGTTGGGGACGTACATGAACTTCTGGTTGACGCGGTCCTCGCGCGTCTCCTTCGTCGCGCCGTTGGTCTGCTTGATGTTCGCGTCAATCACGAAATAGAAGCCCTTGACCTCGACGGCCTCGGGAGTTGCGAGAGTGTCGTCCAGCGTCGGGGCGGGAAGCGTCAGCGAAGTCAGCCTGACGAAGTAGCGCGGGTTGCCCTTGCCCCAGTAGCGCGCGGGCATGCCGCCGCGTTGAACGACCTTTCCGCTGGCGTCCTGGTGCTCGACCCACACCGCGTAGTCCCCGGGGTGCCACAATGTTGTAAGAACTGGGCAGGGGTCAAGCAGGACGGATGAGAAGCCGGGTTCGTCCTTGATGAATGCCTTGGAGGAGCATAGCGGGAGTTTGCCGAATTTGTTGTTGACTAGGTAGGCGGTCACCTTCTCGCCCTTCCTCGCGCCGCGGAGCTTGACTGCGACGTATATGCTGTCCTTGCCGATTTCGAATTCGGCGGCCGTGGCGTCCTTGTATTCGGAATAGGTCTTGTGGCCCGAGGTGTCGACCTTGATGTCCTGCAGGTAGGGTAGGCCGGAAACCGGTGCGACGGGCACAACTGGCGGCGCAACAACGGGGGCAGGAGCGCCCTCCGCCGCGACCTTGAAGGAGAGCTTGCCGGTCACCGCGCCCGAGCGCACCTGGCTCCAGTAGCGGGAAACGGTCTTGCCGTTGGAGACTACTTGCGGCGCGTCGGAAGTGGAACTCTCGCGCAAATCGCCGTAGACGTAATACGTTCCGGGCGCGATGTCGTACGGGAGCCTGCAGGTGAAAATCGAGTGGCGCGTCGGCTGGTAGGGCGGCAGGGGAAGGGCGGCGTCCGCAGGGTAGTCGTCGCGAGCGCCGTACACCTTGCTCATGCACACCGTCTGGAGCGAGTTCTGGGCGTTCTCCAAGTATAATCCGAAGGCATAGCCGGGCTTGACGTTCGTGATCTGCACGGAAACGCCGAGCACGTCCCCGGGCTTGAAGGTCATGCCGCTGGCGGCGTCGGACGCGGCCACCCCTGGGGCGTAGGGATAGACATAGAAATAACGGAATTCTATGGAAGTCGTCGGCGGGACCAGCGCCGGCTGTTCGGCGGCGTTGGCGAGCACGGGAAGCACGAGGGCGAGGAAAACGGAGAAAACGAGTGCGCGGACCGCCTGCATCAGGACCACCTATAGAGCATGATTTATACGGAAATAGCGAAACCAAGGTTTTTAACCGTTTCCAACTGGCTGGAGACGTAAACAGGAGGGGGAATTAGATGGAAAGTAACAGGTTAGTTTTTTAGCCGTTCCTCGACGAGGTTCCCGACAAAGTCGTGAAAGTTTTCGCCACGCAACTGCGCGGTTTGAAAGAAGGTTTCCAGCCTCGCAAACGATTCCGCTCCGGCATCCGAGCGGCTTCCAAAA
>JAZDGU010000016.1:0-7219 GCA_043806595.1 Microcaldota archaeon | reverse complement strand
GGGATTCGGGCTCTCGTACGCGATTGCCGCTGCTCGCAACAAGCTGAGGAAACCGCGGGACCTCACCTACGAGGAATACGTGGTCAACAGGTTCGGCAGGAAAATCTACGAGACGGTCTTCAAGTCGTACGCGGAGAAGGTTTGGGGGGACCCGGCGCAGCTGGATGCGGAGCTTGCGCGCACGAGGATCGCGGTGACCAGCCTTTTTGCCCTCGCCAAGAGGATGGTGGTGGGGGAGAGCGGCGGCAGGGAGACGACGGCGAGGCAGTTCTACTACCCGCGCAACGGAATAATCGGGATGTCCGAGCGCATGGCCCGGAAGGTGGAAGAGAAGGGCGGCAGTATCGTGCTCAACGCCGAGGCGAGGCGGCTGGAATGCGACGGCAACCGCGTGCAGTCCGTCGAATACACGGCCAAGGGCGGCGGCGTCAAGAAGATTGGCGCGGACTTCGTGGTCTCGACGATTCCCGTCGGGCTGCTCGTGAAGACCATCAAGCCGCCTGCGCCCGCGGGCGTGAAGATGGCGGCATCCGGGCTCCGCTACCGCTCGCTCATCCTGCTCTACGTCGCGTTCAAGAGGGACAGGCTGTTCGACTACAACTGGATATTCTACCCGGACAAGGCAGTCCCGTTCAACCGCGCCTCGGAGCAGAAGGGCTTCAGCGAAAGCATGGTGCCCAAGGGGAGGACCGTGCTCTGCCTTGAGATGACGTGCACGGAGGGCGACGCTCGCTGGAACTCCTCGGACAAACAGATTTTCGACCTCGCCATGGAAGGCGTCGAGAAGACCGGGCTTGCCCGGCGCGACGAGGTCCTAGAATATTTCACGGTGAGGCTGAAGAACGTCTACCCGGTCTACGACCTCGGGTTCCGCAGGAACCTGGACGCTGTGGTGGGATGGCTCGACGGCTTCGAGAACCTGCTGACGAACGGGCGCGGGGGCCTGTTCAACTACAACAATACCGACCACTGCATAGACATGGGAATCGCCGCGGCGAGGCACGTATCGGAGGCGCGCGGGAAGCAAAGCTGGCTTGCGGAGCGCAAGAGGTTCGACTCCTACCTCATCGTGGACTGAAAGGGGGCAAACGCAACGGTAAAAAAGCCGGATAAAAAAAATGCCAAAGGGTCCGCATGGAAATGGCAAACGCTAAGGTCGACCTGGTAATCCCGCCGCTCATGAACCAGAAGGGCGACGTGTTCGGGAGCGGGGTCCCGTACATGAGCATGGAAGTGCCGTATACCGCGGCCGCCCTGCGTGCCGAGGGGTACGACCCCGCGATAGTGGACGCCTTCGGCGAGAGGCCCTACCAGCTCACGAAATACAAGAAGGCGTACTTCCTCAGGGGCCTGCGCGTGGACGAGGCCATTGCGCGCATCCGGCCCGACACCGGAGCGGTCCTCGTCTCCTCCAACTCGGGGCTGGTGTCCAACTACGGCATCGCCTACGACTTCGTGTGCGAGCTCGTGGCGAAGCTCAAGGCCAGATTCGGCGTGCCCGTCGTAGTCACCGGCAACTTCGCAACAATACAGTTCAAGGACTTCCTGCGGCTCGGCGCGGACTTCGTGCTGCTCTCGGAATACGAGGAGAGCGCGGTGCAGCTGCTCGACGCGCTGAAAAAGGGCGACAGGGACGCTGTCGCGAAGATCGACGGCATCGCATACATGAAGGACGGCAAGACCATGGTGAGGCCGAAGCAGCATTTCATCGAGAACCCGGATACGGTGCCCTTCCCTGCGTGGGACCTCATGCCCCTCCAGAACTACTGGAGGCTGGGCTATTCGCACGGGCCGTTCCAGGGAAGGTACCTGCCGCTGCTGACCTCGCGCGGCTGCCCGCTCGGGTGCAAGTTCTGCTTCGTGCCGGGAATCTGGGGCAGGCGCTGGAAGCCGCGGTCCGCGAAGAACGTCGTCGACGAGATCGAGGAGTTCGGCAGGAAATTCGGGGTATTCGACTTCCACGTGGAGGACTACAACCCGACGGTCAGCAACCCGCGCACGCTCGAGATATGCAGGCTGATCATCGACCGCGGGCTCAAGGTCAAGCTCAAGTTCGCCGCGGGGACCAAGGTCGAGACCTACAACGACGAAACGCTCGGACTGATGGAGAAGGCCGGGGTCAACTACATATCCATCTCGCCGGAGAGCGGCTCCCCGCGCATGCTCAAGCTCATGGCCAAGCCCTTCGACCACGCCTACGCGCTCGGGCGAGTCAGGACGATGCGGAGGCTCGGCATCCGCTCGCAGGCGTGCTTCGTGCTCGGCTTCCCGGGGGAGACTGAAGACGACCGCAGGCAGACCGAGGAATACGTGCTCAAGCTGGCCGACGCCGGAATCGACGAGGTCACGCTGTTCATCATGACGCCCGTGCCCGGCGCACCAGCGGCGACCGAGAACGAGTGGGAGTACGAGTCCTACGAGTCGCTCAGCTTCTCCCCGACGTGGCGCAAGGAATACCGCATGCTCGCGCGCTACAGGCTCAGGCTCTACCTTTCCTTCTTCCTCAGGAAGTTCCTCCGGCGGCCGCTTGACTCCGTGAGGAGCTTCCTCAACATGTTCACGCGCAGGTTCGAGACGAAGTACGAGATGACCGCGTACCGCGTCTGGGACACGTACAGGCGGCTCTTCCTGGGGTTCTGAGGCCGCGCGCAGAATTTAAAAGCAGCCGCGGGCTTAAGCCTGCCGGGGTTGTGGTAAAAATGAAGCTGATCGACGACTACCTCGCGAACATGCGCACGAACGCCATCGGCAGGCGGCTTTCCGGCTGCAAGCGCGTGCTGGACTACGGCTGCGGCGACGGCATCTTCGCCACGCGCGTGGACAAGGGCGCGGAATACGTGGGGCTCGACATCGACCCGACAGTAATCGCCAACCTCTCGAAGAAGTATCCCGGCAACCGCTACATCACGCCAGACGGGCTCTCCAAGTTCAGGGACGGCTATTTCGACGCGGTCGTAATGTTCGCGGTGTTCGAGCACCTGTCGCGGCCGGAGGAGACGCTCAAGGAGATCGGGCGCGTGCTCGCCCCCGGCGGTAGGCTCTTCCTGACCACGCCGACGCCGAAAAGCGAGCTGCTGCTGGAGGCCATGGCGTTCCTGCACGTCATCAAGGCCAACTGGCTGGACGAGCACCTCGCGTACTACACGAAGCGCGGCCTTTCGACGATGCTGGAGGCCGGCGGGCTGCGGGTCGCGGAGTTCCGGTACTTCCAGCTCCGGCAGAACCAGTTCATCGTGGCTGAGAAGAAGGCATGAAATACAAGACCCGCGAACAAGCCGTGCACCATGCCGCTGCGGCATGGATATGGGTAGTCGTGCTGGCGTTCCTCGCGACGAATTTCCTCGCCAACCCCAAGTACGTCTCGGTTTTATGCAAGTTGCTGGGGATCTGACATGCCCGTAATCCTCTCCATCGCGCTCGCAATCCTCTGGGTGTTCCTGTCCTACTCGCTCGGAAAAAAGCTCGTCGGCGGCCTGCGGATGGGCGGGGCGAAGGAGTTCGCCTTTGCGACGGCAGCCGGGTTCATGCTGTTCTCCGCGGCGCTGTTCGCGCTCGCATCGCTCCAGGCGCTGCATTCGGCGGGGGTCTGGCTGCTCCTCGCGCTCGCTGCAGTGCTGTGCATCCGCGACCTCAAGAAAAACGCCGACGCGATATTTTCGCTGCTGAAGCAGGGCGAGCAGACGGCATTGTCGTTCATGGAAAGGCCGTGGAGTGCCGCGACGGCGCTGCTAATCGCCTTGATTCTCGCAATTCAGCTGGCGTCCGCGCTCGCGCCGCCCTCCAGCAACCCCACCGGCCCCATGGACTGGGACTCGCTGGTCTACCATTTCGCCGTGCCAAAGGCATACCTCGCGCACGGCGGCTTCGAATCCATTGCGGGCAACCCGTACTCGAACTGGCCGCTGGCGGCCGACATGCTGCACGCCGGCGCCATGGCAGTCGGCTCCGTTGAGCTGGCAAGGGTGCTCTCCCTCTGCCTCGCGGGCGTATTCCTGCTCGCGCTTTACGCATACTCCCGCGAGTTCCTCGGGAAGGCGCATTCCCTTGCCGCCGCAGCGGTTTTCCTCTCTATGCCCGCGGTGCAGTCGTTCCTCGGAACCGGCTACATCGACCTCACGCTCGCGCTTTACTCGCTGCTCGCTTTCTGGGCGCTCTGCGAATGGCACGACGGCAGGGGGGGTAAATTATTGTGGCTGGCGGCGTGCTTCTCGGGGTTCGCGGCCGCGATAAAGCTGACGGGATTGATGATCGTCGCCATCATCGGCCTGGGCGCGGCATATTCGCTGGCATCTAAGAAGGAGTGGAAACGCATGCGGAAGTTCGCGTTCACGCTGGCGTTATTCGCAGTGGTGTGCGGGGTGTGGTTCGCGCCGTATTATCTCAAGACGTGGCATTACACCGGGAATCCGGCATGGCCCTACCGCGTGCCTTTCCTGGAATCCGTCGGCATAACTGGCGAGGCGAACGCGTATTACGCCGGCAGTCTCGACTCGGGGATGCGGACTTCCGGCGTTTCGCATGACCCGCTGCTGATGCCCCTCGTACCGCTCTTTCTGACGTTCCTCCCGAAGGCGTACAACGGGATAATCACGCCGCTCTTCCTCGCGTTCATACCGGTTTTATTTCTTTACCGGAAGGAAAAATGGCCGAAACAAATCAGGAGGAGCCTCCTATTCGCTACATCGATTGTTCTGCTATGGTATGCGGGCTGGCAGGACGTGCGGTTCCTCATGCCAGCCTTCGCCGTGCTCGCGCCAGTATCCGGCTTCGCGCTCGGGAGGATTCCGGAGGACGGGCTGTTGAGGAAGGCTGCTCTCGCCGCGCTCGTCGTGGTGCTGGCGGGCGCAGCGGCATACGGAGCCGCCTATAAGTCTGCGTCCTTTGCGGCCGGGTTGGGTTTGGAGAGCAGCGAAAACTACCTGCTCAGGACGGAACCCGCGTACGGCACGATGGCATGGGGGAATGCCAACCTGCCTGCGGATGCCAAGGTATTCCTCTCCGGCGAGACGCACGCGTTCTACCTCGACCGGGAATACGCGTATTCCGCGCTCTACGACTTCGGGGCGTATGGGGATGCGGGGACGCTCAGGGCGCAACTCAGGCACGAGGGCTTCACGCACGTGCTCGTCAACGCGAACAACCCGCGAGCCGCTGCCGAGGAGCGCAAGGTCTCCGAATTGCTTATAAACCACGGCCGGCTTCTCTACTCCTGCAACGACGTGTTACTCTACGGCTTGGAGTGAGGGGGTGCTGCGGTTGAGGGAGGTCGCATTCGTCCTTGGCACGCGCGCCGAGGCCATCAAAATCCTGCCGCTTGTCCGCGAGCTCGAGCGCCGCGGCCGCGCATACAAGGTCGTATCGACGGGCCAGCACGACCTCGCGGAGTTCGGCTTCGCGAGGTTCGTCGAGCTGCGCAGGCCGAGGGGCGTGAGCGGCACCTTCAGGAGCCCGGTCGAGGGCTTCCTGTTCTCGGTTTCTCTGGTGCCCAGGATAAGGTCCCTGGTGAAGGGCTGCATCGTCGTCGTGCAGGGGGACACGATGTCAACGGCTGCGGGGGCGCTGGCGGGCAGGCTAGCCCGGGGCGCGACAGTGTGCCACGTCGAGAGCGGCCTGAGGACGTTCGACCTGCTCGAGCCCTTCCCCGAGGAAATCAGCAGGGTCATAGCGGACTCGCTCAGCCATTTGCACTTCGCGCCGACGGAGCGCTCGGCGGGGGTGACGCCCCGCAGTACGACCCACCTCGTCGGCAACACCGTAATCGACTCCATCAAGGCCCGCGGGCTCAGGGTCAGGGACGGCGGGTTCGTGCTTTTCTCCATACATAGGCAGGAGAACATCAACAGCCCCGCGGTCATGAAGAAGCTCGTGCAGAGGCTCGAGGAGACGGCGAAGCGCTACAAGGTCAAGTTCGTTCTCTCGCAGAACACGCGCCGCAGGCTCGAGCAGTACGGCCTGATGGCCGCCGTGGAGAAACGCGCCGAAATCCTGCCCGTGCTGCCGTATGAGAAGTTCCTGCCGCTCCTGGCGTCGTGCACTGCGGTTGTAAGCGACTCGGGCGGCCTCGCGGAGGAGTGCGCGTTCCTCGGCAAGCCGCTCGTCATCTTCCGCAGGAAGACGGAGAGGTCCGAGAGCGTCGAGCACGGCTATGCATTGCTGGGCTTCGACTTCGACCTCGCAAAGTTCGTCAAGGGGTTCTCCCCGAGGAGGAGGCACATCTACGGCAGGGGGGATTCCGCGAAGAAAATCGTGGACGTCCTGGAGGGCGTCGGGGGAGGGCGGTGAGATACTGTTTCGTGAACTACAGCTTCGTGGGCACGGTTGACTCGTTCGCGGTCAAGGGCAGGAGGCCCATAGGCGGCGGCGAGGTCTACCTTCTCGACCTCTGCAAACTGCTGCAGCGCAGGGGCCACGAGACCGCGGTCGTGCAGGGCGGAAAGACCGAGGAGAGGTTCGAGTACGAGGGAATAGAGGTCGCGCAGGTCAGGTCCCGCGGCAGGTATTACTTCAATCTCGACTGGAGGCGCGGCGTGCCCAAGGACGCGGAAAGGGTGCACCTGCACGACGCCAACCACGCCTGCCCGTACGCAACCGCAAGGAACACCGCGACGTTCCACGGCGTATCGTGGGACGTGCCTTTCGAGGGCGGCGGGCCCGCGGCGTACGCCAAGTGGAAGGCGCGCAGCGAGTTCTTCCAGTTCCTGATCCGCTACGCCGTGCGCAAATGCAAAAGAATAGTCTCCGTCGACACCGTGCTGAAGAGGTACGTGGAGGAGAGGATGCCGCGGTATGCCGGAAAAATCACCGTCATCCCGAACTACGTCGACCTCAGGACTTTCAAGCCCGCCAAGCCGAAAAAGACCGGAAAGAAAGTCATCCTGCTGCCGCGCAACCTCACGAGAAACCGCGGAATCGACATCATGCTGGACGCCTTTTCCCTGCTCGGCAGGAAGGACGCCGAACTATGGGTCGCCGGCACCGGCCCGCTGCAGCCGCTCGTGGAAGGGGCCGCAAGGCGCAACCCGGCGATAAAATTCCTTGGCCACAAGGACCACTACCGTGACCTTCCCGGGCTCTACAACCGGGCGGACATCGTGGTCGTCCCGAGCAGGGGCGTCGAGGGCACGTCGCTCTCGGTGCTCGAGGCCATGGCGTGCGGGAAACCCGTGGTCGCGAGCAGGGTCGGCGGCATCCCGGACATCATCACCGACGGCAGGGACGG
>JAZDGU010000015.1:0-32555 GCA_043806595.1 Microcaldota archaeon | reverse complement strand
CAACACCGCGGCGTACGCGATAATCGCGCTCATCGCCGTCTACGTCATCTTCAGGCTGCTGCAGAGATACAAGTTTCCGCTTGACAAGAGGTTCTACTACGCGCTGCTGCCGTTCATAGCGTTCGGCGGGCTGCTGCGCGTCGCGCAGGACGGCGGCCTCCTGCCCCGCCTGATTTACATAGAGGGAATGGAGCTTCACCCGTTCGTCACGCCCGGAATCTACGTGCTGACGTTCGTCGTGGTAGCCTGCTGCTACGCGGCGGTCAGACTGACGGGGGCGAAGAAGGAGAAGGTCTACTCCAGAACGCAGCTGCTCGGCGCCGCGCTCGCCGCGCTCGTGTTCGTCTGGCTGATGAAGGAACTCGGGCCGGCCGTCGGCAGCGAGGGCGTCTCCTTCCTGTTCTACATGATCCTGCTCGCACTAGTGCCGCCGCTGCTATTTGAGCTCATCAAGCGCTGGTACAACAAGGGCGCGAGGGAGGAATTGCGGCGAATGGAGCAGTTCACGGTATTCTCTCAGGCGCTGGACGGCGCGGCGACCTTCGTGGGCGTCAACTTCGCCGGCTACGGCGAGCAGCACCTCGTGGCGAACACTATATTCGAAGCCTTCGGCACTCCGTTCGCGTTCTATATATTGAAGATGCTGTTCGTGCTCGCGGTGATATTCATAGTCCGGCGGGAGGTCAAGGACAAGGGCGAGCACGTCTACCTGCTCCTTCTCATCACCATCTTCGGGCTCGCGCCCGGCATCCGGGACGCGTTCCGCATCTTCTTCGGGGTCTAGATTCCAATGGAGGTTCCCGAGGTGCGACCGGCAAACGGAAAACGCGACGGGAGGACGCGCGAGCACTACAACAGGCAGAAGTCGCAGGCGTACGCGCACTTCCGCATCCGCGGCGAGGACCTCGCAAAGCTGGGCTCGGCGCAGTTCACCATCTACGACTTCATCACCAACTCGTTCGCGTTCTCGCAGACGAAGAAGGAGCTCGCGGTCGCCGTGCTCGAGGCTCTCAAGCAGGGGCCGAAGACGTTCATGGAGCTGCAGAAGTCGCTCGGCGCGAAGAAGAGCACGCTCTACCTTCTGGTGCTCGCGCTGCAGCGCTCGGGCCTCGTGCTCGCGGCGGAGAAGAGCAAACCGCTTGCGCTCTCTCCCGAGTTCTCGGACGTGCTCAAGAGCTACGCCCTCTGGTGGGAGAAATGGCTTTCCCAGTGAAGGAATTCCTGAGAAAGCATGAGGCCGTAATACTTGCCATCGTATTTGTTGCCGCCTACGCGGCCACGTCGGACCAGTATTCCAACAGCTACGACCAGCTGCGCAACCTCATGGTCGCGCGCGGAATCCTGCAGACCGGAGTGCCCGCATTCGAGGACGTCGCCTACTGGCAGCACCCGCCGCTCTTCAACTACCTCGTCGCCGGCACCAGCCTTCTGACGGGCGGCGACCTCTATATTGCCGGGCAGGCCGTCGTGCTGGCGTTCGCCGCGCTCGCGGTGGTATTCTTCTACAAACTTGCCGCGGAGGTGTCGGGGGAGAAGACCGCGTTCTGGGCGACGGTCATGCTTGGCGCGATGCCGCTCGTCTGGGAGCATGCGGACCGCGTGATGCACGAGAGTGCGGTGCTTTTCTTCTTCGCGGCCATCCCGTACTGCTGGCTGAAGTTCAATAAGACCGGGAGAATGCGTTATGCCGCTGCAGCCGGGGTGCTGCTGGGCTTAGGCCTGCTGACGAAGTCCACGATGCTGCTCGCGATTCCCGTAATCGGTCTGATCCAGCTCGTTTATGCGGGAGGGAGAATTGCTTCGGCAAGGGGATTCAAGGATTTCGCCAAGCCGCTTGCAATTGCCGGCATCATTGCCTTGGCGGTCTTTTCCCCGTACCTCCTTTATCGGCAGGCGAATGCAGCACCGCCGCTGGAGAGCTACCTCTTCCCCATATTCAAGGGCGAGTACGACTGGGACCCGAGGATGCCAGTGGAATGGTACGTGACGGACGTGCAGGCGTCCCTGACCATCCCAATAGCCGTTCTGCTGGTCGCAGGGGCGTATTCCGCGCTCGGCAGGAAGGAGGACAAAAACGGCCTCTGGCTGTGGCTCTGGTGCCTCGCCGTGCTCGGGTTCATGAGCGTCGCGGCGCACAAGGAGGCGCGCTTCATGATGCCGCTCGTGCCCGCAGCTGTGCTTCTCGCGGCGATGGGCGTGGAATGGCTCGCGGAGAAACTCCGGCACAGGGACATGCTGTTCGCAGTCGCTGCCGCGTATCTCGCGGCTACCAGCCTCTTTATCGTGCTGCAGGACGGGAGCTGGCCGGGCGCGTGGCCCTTGTGGAAGGAAGTCCGAGCGTTGGACACGCACTCGATCCTCGTCGGCGAAATTCCGCCGGGGTACATGGCGGCGGCGTTCTTTGGGGGAAAGACCGCGCTTTCGGCTACGCAGACTGAGGAGGACAACGGGGCGATGTTCTGGTTCAACACTCGCTATGCCGTGTATCCCGACTCGCATCCGCCGGAGAACATGACGAAGATCAAGGCGTTTCCGGAATGCGGCTGCAGCCTCTACAGGATAAGGGAGGAGGCATTCTTCGGAGCGAAGCAGTTCAGGGTGGTAGATGAGGAAGGCAGACCGGTGCCCGGGGCGCTCGTGGACTTCGCGTTCTCCGAGTCCCTCGGGCTGACGAACTCGTCGGGGGACGCGGTCACGGACGCCGGGCAGGCGAGGGGCGTGCTTTCCGTCAGGCGCATGTGCTACACGCCTTTCGAGGCGGACGTGCGGATGGGGGAACTGGAGGAAATCACGCTGAAGAGGATGCCAAACTGCCTCATACACGGTTTCGACGTCTCGCGCATCTGAACGCGGGAAAAAGCGTTTAATAAATTCCGGCTGCGTGCAATTTGGCATGGACTTCTCAAGGCTCGCCGGCGTGTTCGCCAAGATGGAGGAGACCGCGTCGAGGCTCGAGCTGGCCGCCGAGCTGGCGAAGCTTTTCTGCGAGGCGAAGCCTTCCGAGGCGAGGCACCTGACGTACCTCTGCCAGGGCATCGTCGAGCCCGAATTCACCGGCATCCAGCTGGGCGTCGGGGACAAGCTCGCCGAGCAGGCGGTCTCGAAGGTCAGCGGAAAGGGCGTCAAGGAGGTCGAGGCGGCGTACCGGAAGACCGGCGACCTCGGCGAAACCGCGGAGGCGCTGCTTGCGAAAAAGTCGCAGGGCATGCTCGCCGTGCAGACGCTTTCGACGGAAAAGGTTTATGCCAACTTCCACAGGATCGCGACTCTCTCCGGCGGCGGCTCGCAGGACTCGAAGGTGGGAATGCTTGCGGAACTGCTGGCCAACTCGTCGCCGCAGGAGGCGAAGGCGGTCATCCGCTTCGCGCAGGGCAGCCTGCGGCTGGGCATCGGCGAGCCGACCATGCTCGACGCCCTT
The DNA here is from genome assembly GCA_043806595.1 of Microcaldota archaeon. Lineage (GTDB taxonomy): Archaea > Micrarchaeota > Micrarchaeia > Norongarragalinales > SBBD01 > JAZDGU01. The sequence continues at coordinate 29,137 of JAZDGU010000015.1, read as the reverse complement.
GCGCTCGTGTGGCTGCTTCAGGACGCGCGGGAATGCACCTCGGTCGCAGTCGGGGAAAAGAGCCATTTCATCAGGCATGGGGGCACGACGGTCTCGAGCGCCAAGGCCGGGCTTTTCCTCGCAGTCGAAACGGACGCGAAGAACGAGGATTTCGGGAAGGTGAAGAAGAACGCCGAGGCGGTTCTTTCAGGGAGGCGGGAAATCAAGGCGGCGTACGCCGGCATGGAAGGAGGGAAAATACGCCTGGACATCCTCGAGGAGAAGCGGGCAAGGCGCGAGACGCTCGAGCGGGGATTCAACCTGCGCTCGGACCTCGGGCTGATCGCCGAGATGGTCTGCGCCGGCCGCGCCGCCGACGTCGGCAAGCTCGAGCCCGCGGTCTTCTCGCCAATCAGGCCCGCGCTAGCCGAACGCCTGCTGACGCCGGACGACATCGTCAAGAAAATCGGGCCGTGCATGGCCGAGGGCAAATACGACGGCTTCAGGCTGCAGGTGCACAAGAAGGGCAGGGAAGTGAGGATCTTCTCGCGCAGGCAGGAGCCGATGACGCACATGTTCCCCGACGTCGTCGAGGCCGTGCGCGCCGAGTTGCATGCTGGCGAGGCGATATTCGAGGGCGAGGCCATCGCGTACGACGGGAAGGCGAATAGGTTCCTCCCGTTCCAGGTCACGATACAGCGCAAGCGCAAGCACGGCGTCGGCGAGAAGGCCCGGGAGCTGCCCCTCCTCCTCTTCGCGTTCGAGCTGCTCTACGCGGACGGAAAGGATTACACGAGGGTCCCTTACGGCGAGAGGAGGAAGGCGCTCGCCGCGCTGATCCACAATGGAGAGGGCATGCTCAGGCTTTCCGAGGCGGTGCGCGTGGAGACCGGCGCCCAGCTCCAGAAGTTCTTCGAGCAATGCGTCGGCGAGGGCCTCGAGGGCATCATCGCCAAGGACCTCAGAGCGCCGTACACAGCCGGCGCCCGGAAATTCGCGTGGATCAAGCTGAAGAAGAGCTACGGCAAGCTGACCGACACTTTCGACCTAGTGGTCGTCGGGTATTACCTCGGCAAGGGCAAGCGCGCGCAGTTCGAGTTCGGCGGCCTGCTCTGCGCCGTGTACGACACCGCGGGGCGCAGGTTTCGGAGCATCGCGAAGGTCGGCACGGGCTTCACGGAGAAGGAGATGCAGGAGTTCCAGGCGGCGCTCGAGAAGCTTGCCGTCAAGGAAAGGCCGGCGAACGTGGACAGCGTCATCGGCGCGGACGTATGGGTCCGGCCTGCGATGGTCATCGAAGTCAACGCCGACGAGATCTCGAGGAGCCCGACGCACAGCGCCGGCAAGAAGGAGGGCAGCGAGGAAGGCCTCGCGCTGAGGTTCCCGCGCATGGTCGGCCTGCGCAAGGACAAGAGGCCCGAGGACGCCACGACGGAAGAGGAAGTGCTCGAGATGTACGAGATGCAGAGGCAGAGATGACGTCATGCCACCCAATTTTTCACTGCACTTCGTAGGCGTCCCGCACGAGAAGCCGGGCGTACCCCCCATCAAATTCAGGATGGAGCTGAGGGACGCACGGCAGGAAGTGAAAGCGGCGTACACGGTACCCCTTCCGTATGTACGAGGCGCAGAAATCAGGTTCAGAAACCAGTCCAAGCTCTGGTCGTACCTGGAAGCCTTCCCCCCTGGGAACAATTTTGGCAACGAATTGCTTTCGCGGTTCGTGCGCGTGATGGAACGCCTGTCATTCGATACCGGAAAGAGGGTCATCCATCTCGGAAAGGTGCCGTCGGCCAGACTTATGCGGAAATTCGAGAAATTCGGTTACGCCGAACGAAGCGACCTCAAGACCGAGGGCTATGCAGTTCTGGAATCGAACTTCGTTCCAAAGGGGCAGGAGCTTGCTGCGGATGAACGCGCCGTCCTCGAGAGGCTGCTTAAGCATATCCATGGCTTACAGAAATGAGGAGGGCTAAACCCGCATGATGTCGAACGCCTGCCGGACGTCAGAGACCTCGATTACCTCCATGCCGGTCTCCGAGCCGACGTCGACTTCAACAGCGTCCGACGTGCAGGTCTGGTAGGCGGTGCCGTCGACGACCTCGCTCCTGCACTTCTGCACCTCCTTCATCTCGAGAGACTCGCCCTCCGGGACGAGCAAAGTAGAGTATCCCGCGGCCCTGGCCGCATGGGCCTTGGCGAGCACCTTGCCCACGCGGCCGATGGAGCCGTCGGCGTTCAGCGAGCCGGTGATGAGCACGCCTTCCTTGAGCGGCGTGCGCGTCAGCGCCGACAGCGTGGCGATGGCCATCGCCGCTCCCGCGCTCTGGCCTCCCACGACGTCGGAGTCGGCGGAGAAAATGAAGTACACGTCGTAGCCCGAGGCGGAGGAGCCGGCAATCCTGCGCGCGACGTCGAAGGCGTTGCGGAGGGAATACTGCGTGTCGGGGTTGGTAAGCGGCGAGCCCTCGTCGAAGCGCAGGAAGAGCTTGCCTCCGCCGGAAACCGCGGAGGCGGTGAAGTCCGCGAGCGCGCCCTGGCCCGCCTTGGACACAGCGGGAAGCTTGACGGTGACGGCGTAGACCGAAGTGGGGGACTGCGGAGGCAGGGGAGTCGCCGACGGGGCGAACGCCGGCTTGGCCGCGGGGGCGAAAGAGGGCGTCGAGACGTAGCCGACGATGACCGCGAGGCCGAAGCAAATCACGAGCACCGCGGACAACAGAAGCCTCATGAAGGCGGTTTGCGCGCACGCCGTTTATATTGCTTTAGATTTCCGGCGGGCGCAGGGGCATGGGGGGAAGAGAACGCCATGTACCATATGGAGAGGACGACCGCGGAATCCACGAACCACAGGAGCACGTGCACGTAGTCGAAGAGGGCGCCCGCCGTGAAAAACGCCCGAAGCGTCAGGAAGAGCCGCGCGATGTTGAAGGCGAGGAGGAACGGGGTGAAAATCAGGAGCGTCCTGCGGCGCCGGGATTCCGGCATCTGCGAGGCATAGAGCAGCGCGGCCAGAAGGATGACCATCACTAGCCCGGAGCACTCGTTGACAATCGTGGCCGCGGAATTTCCGGAGGAGAGCAGTATGCCGTGCTGCACTACTGGGAGGCCGGAGAGGGCGAGCAGGCCGGCCTGCACCGACGCGATGGCCTCGTTCAGCGCGCGGAGGTCTGCAAGAAGGAGGACGGCGAATAGGCCGAAGAAGATGGCGAGGAACCTCGCCAGGAACCTCTTCTCTCCGGCGTCGAGGAGCAAATCGTTTCACCAGGGCACGTTCTTCAGTTTGAGCCGGTGCGCGGCCATGTTTGAAAGTATGTGGAGCGCGAAGGTCACTATGAAGAGGTACAGCACCCCGTCGTATGAGGGCAGGTACACTACGGAAGAGAATGCGAGGGCCACTGCGAAGAAGAGCACCTGGTCGGTGATGAAGAAATGCTCGCCCGGCGTAAGCCCCATGCGCCTCTTGAGGAAGCTGCCGAGAAGGTCGCCGCAGAGGGTGCCAGCGGACAGCAGGAAGGCGACGAGCATCTTCGTCGCGAAGGGGAACTGGGGGAGGAAGAGGGCCGGAACGGCGTATGCGAGCAACACCGCGGCGGCCATGCCAGCTGCGACGCCGGAAACGAGTCCGCGCACGGTCTTGCTGTCGCCGAAAAGCCTGCGCCCGTCGTAGAAGTACGCCCCCCCGTCGACCGGCCTGCCCCCGCCGAACAGCACGGGCGCGCCGTTGGCTATGTAGGCCGGGAGGGCGAAAAGCACGAGTCCGACGTAATCCATATTCACGACAACCGTTGAAATCCACGCTTGCACTCGGGGGATAGTCGAACAGTAACCTATATTAAAAAGATTCCGCAATAGGGTTTCACCATGAGACTCCCCGCCCTATGCGCGCTTGCGCTGATAACGGCCATCGCCTCTCAAACCGTCGCGCAGTGCGCGTTCCTGGAGGCCGATGCCGTCGCGAGCGCCACAGTCACGCAAGGCGTGGCCGCATCCTTCCCGGTGAGTGTCACCAACCACGGCTCCAACCTCCAGCCGGTGTACCTGTCGGCTTCCGCGCCCATCAAGGTTGAACTCGAATTCGACGAGAGCCACGCCGTCCTGGGATCCGGCGAGCAGAGGACTTTCACGCTTTCGGCAAAGACCAGGGAGGCCGTGCCCGGGAATTATTCCATAGCGCTCGAGGTCGCCAGCGACGATGGCGCGGGAAGCTGCTCACAGGCATTCAACCTCTCTCTGAGGGTCAACGCCAACACCACCCCTACGCCGGTGCCAATCGACCGGATCGAGATAACCATGAGGCCTTCCGCGGGCGTGCAGAAGTTCCCCGGCGAGAGGCAGGAATACGACATCATAGTCTCAAACCGCTACGATGAGGAGGTCATCGTCGCGCTATCAAGCGCCGACAACGCCTTCGAGGACAGCACCGCGTTCTCGGAGAAGGCCTTCCGCGTGCCCGCCAACTCGCTCAAGGCAGTGCTAGCTACCGTCACAGTCCCGCCCGGAACGCCTGGCGGCATTTACCCCGTCATCCTGAAGGCCGAGGTCACGACCGCGTGCTGCCTCCAGGAATTCGTCCTTGCGGCGAGCATCAGCGTCTTCGGGGATACGGCGGCACTCACGATGATGGGCGAACCTCTTGGCTGCACCGAGGCCCGCCAGGGCGAGTCGGCGGGCTTCGAGCTCGCGCTCCGCAACGATGGCAAGGTCACGGGCCCGTTCTCCCTCCGGGTCATCGCCCCCGGGGACAATTCCGACATCGTCGGGCTCGACGTGGATGTGCTCGAGCTGAACCCCGGCGAGAGGACATGGTTCAACGTCACCCTCTCCCCCTCCGAGTATACCCCGACGGGGATATACAGGTTCACCCTCCAGGCGAGGTACCACGGCGTGATCCTCTACCAGAAGGACTTCTGCTACGGGGTAGCCGGGACGCTGGACATGGAAATCACGAAGCCCGCCAAGACCGAAGTGCGCAGGTGCGCAACGGAGGACTTCCAGTTCAAGCTGAGGAACACTGGCACCCTCAGGGACACGTATTCGGTCGAGGCAAGGCCGCTGCGCGGCGCGAACGTCTTTACCGACCCCGCGGAGGCGTTCGAGCTCTCCCCGGGGGAGAGCCAGGTGGTCAACGTCATACTCGGCGTGTCGTGCACCGCGCCGCTCGGCATGCAGGCGCTCGAGACCACAATCGTCTCCAGCGAGAGGACGCGCAGCGACTCGTTCGAGGTCGAGATCCTGCCGGATGCCGGAAGGCAGCAGTTCCTCAAAATCACCGCTCCAAAGAAAATAAGCACCATCGAGGGCGAACCGAGGCTCTTCATCGTTTCCATCACCAACTCCCTAAGCCACGACGCTGAGGAGACAAGGGTGAACGTCGGCGGGGTGCCGGTAGCATGGCTCGAAATCGAGGCCCCCAAGACAATCAAGAGCGGGGCGACGGCGAGCTACCGCGTGCGCATCGTGCCCGAAACCCCCGGCGATTACGAGCTCGTGATCGGCGCCGCCTCCGGGCTTGAGGAGAGCTCCACGGATGCGACGCTTTCCGTCGAGCCCCAGGTGCGCGCGCTCGACTATTCCTACGAGCTGAGCTACCGGAAGACCGGCAACGACGTCAACGGCGTGGCGCTCTCCCTCCTCATCACCAACAACGGCAACGTGGGACTGACCAACATCAACCTCGCGAGCGACGAGCAGGGCCTCGACGTCTCGCTCGACTCGCCCATAGGCGCGCTGGCGCCCGGCGAGTCGCGGAGGGCCGAGGCCGTGATAAGACCGATGGCCGCGACGGACGCCAGGACCGTGTCCTTGAGGCTCAGGAGCTCGGAAGGCGTCTCGCAGACGAAGGCGGTCGACCTGCCCGCGCTCAGGCCGGCAAATGAAAGCGGCGCGGGCCTCGAATTCCCGTGGAAGGTCGCGATAATCATCGTCCTCCTCATCCTGATATTCGTCCTGCTGACAAAGTCGGACGAGAACTACCATGTCTGATGACCGCTGCGACTGAAGGTGCGGCGTCGCATTCCGCGAGACGCCCTTATGGCCACCTAGTCCTACGCCGTCTTAAGGAATGAGCGGAGGAGGGGCTAGGAAGGCCTTCCTCTTTCCTCGCGGGCGTCGCGGCCGAACTTGTAGATCGCGAACACGAGGATGAGCTGGAGCACAAGGTTGGAGGTGTAGGCGGGGAAGAAGTGGTAGGTGATGAGCTCGTTCTGGGCCTGCAGGACGTTTGCTATTCGCGCGTCCTCCTCGCTCGCGTAGCTGCCCGACGGGATGGTCTCGGCCCGGAAGCCGAAGTCGTGCATGACGATCCTGGATTCGATCCCGAATGCGGAAAATATGGCCTGGTGCGTGAACTCGTGCGCCATCACCTGCGCGCGCCACGAAATCATGTTCGTCACGCCGACGAGGACGAAGAGGAGGATGAGCAGGCGCAGCTGCGAGAACCTCGCCATGCGGCAATGTTCGCGGCCGGCATTTAAATTCGTTGCTGGCCACCCGCCTCGGGGGGAGCCGGTGCGGGCCTTCCGCGCATGCGGGCGAAGCCGAAAAGGCCGAGCAGGACCGCCGCAATTAGTACTATTATGGCGACGGCCTCGAACGTGTTGATGGGCGTCCGGCGCTCGAGCTCGTACGTCGAATAGTCCTCGAGCCTCGCCCTCGCGGCGTCGAGCGCCGACTGCGCCTGCACGGCCTGCTTCCGCTCGTTCAGCCGCAACGCCTCATCGAGGAGCTGTGAAATCTCCGTGCGGATTCGCTCGTCCTCGATCTTGTCGGCCTCGAGGCGCAGATGCGTGTAGTTGGCCATGAATGCGTACGCGGTCTGCGGCTGTGCCTCCAACGGCGTGGCAGCTGGGGGAACCGCCGGTTCCGGCGTCGGGGTAATTGCGGTAGTGGCGTAAGGGGAAGCGGTCGGGACCTCGGTCGGAGTCGGGTAGACTGTCGCGTTCGGCGTCGCAGAAGGGGTGGCCGTCGGCGTCGGGGTTAATGTGGCGTTCGGGGTTGCAGAGGGCGTAGCGGTCGGCGTCGGGGTAATCGTCGCGTTCGGCGTCGGCGTAGGAGTAATCGTGGGGGTTGGAGACGGAGTCGCCGTAGGAGTAGGCGTCGGCGCGGGTTGGATAACCTGCTGGAAGGGCGTGCAATTCGCGCCGCCGTAGGAGGCGTAAACCCAGCGGGTTCCTGCGGAATCCCAGACGCACGATGCCGAGCATGAGGATGAGTTGAAGAAGCAGTCGAGTGGCGGCGAGGGGTTCTGCGCGCCCGTGCAGGTGACCGAGCCAGTCGAATTGCCCAAGAAATTGAATTGGATGCTTACGGGGGAACCGGCCTGCGCGGGATTGGGCACTCCGCTGAGACCGTAGCAGGTATAGTTGACCGCGGCGGCTAGGCCCGCGAGGAGGAGCGCGAGCGCGGCCGATCTGAACCACGGGAATGCCATGATGGGCCCACCCGGAATCGAACCGGGGCCTCCTCGACGTCAACGAGGTGTCTTAACCACTTGACTATGAGCCCAGCGGAGTAAATATTCATTTCCCCTTAAATAAAAACGCAACGGGGGGTAGAGGCGACACGAGTAGGGGGGTGGAACCCCCCTAGAGGTGTCATGGACTCGCCGGGAATCGAACCCGGAGTCTCCTGCATGCCATGCAGGCGTGTTACCGTTCCACCACGAGCCCTCCGATGCAAGGAATAGAATAGGCTGAAATACGGTTTTAAGGCTTCTCTTCCGACGGAAGGGTTTCAGACCCCGGCGGGGGAGATGAAGACGACGGTGTCGCCCCGCAGAAGCACGGTGTTGAGCTTGCGCTTGACTTCCCCGTCGCGCAGCTCCTCGCCGTTCTCGATGACGATGTTCATGTGCACGTCGAAGCTCGCAAGCACGCCCCGGACTTCCACGTCGCCCTTGAGCCTCACGAGGACGTTCTTGTTCAGCGAGTTGTTCAGCACGTCGAAAGGCCGTTTCTCAACCATTTTCCCACACCCCGAAAAAAACCCGGCTTACTGCTGCTTCCTCCCGGTCAGGAAGTCTATGAGTTTCTGCAGCAGGCTCTTTTTAACCTTTGTCTCCTCCTGCAACGCCTCGCCCGTCAGCTTGGAGGCGAGCTCGCGGATTTTCTTGGCGGAGGGGGCCTGCGGGTTCTTCATCACCAGCGGCACCTGCGCTATCGTCGCCCTGCGCATCTCCAAGTCCTCGGGGATGGTGAGGAGCACTTTCGACGCCAGGAGCGTCTCGATGTCATCCCTCTTGACCTCGTTCTTGTCCCCGATGCTCATGTTTATGACGACTCCGGTGACCGAGACGCCGCTCTTGCCGGCGAAGTTGATAATCTTCAGCGCGTCGGCGAGGCTCGCCGGGTCCGGGGTGACCACGAGGATCATCTCCTTCGCGGCGACGATCGAGAACTCGCTCTCGCGGTTGAGGCTCGGCGGCGAGTCGATGATGACGAAATCCGCTATGGGCTCGAGTTCCTGGATCGCGGGCTTGAGGCGCTCCATGGAAATCCTTTTGACCCGCTCGAGCGAGAGGCTCGAGGGGACGTACTTGATCTTGTAGGGGCCCTCGTATATCGCGTCGCGGATGCTCGTCTCGCCCATGAGAACGTTGTGCAGGCTGATGGGAGCGCGCTCTATCCCGAGCATTATGCCGACGTTGGCCATGCTCACGTCGGCGTCGACCACCACCACGCGCTTGCCCTGCTGGGCGAGGACGAGGCCGAGGTTGACGGCAATGCTGGTCTTCCCGACGCCGCCCTTCCCCGATGCAACCACGATGCTCCGCATGAGTGTATCACGCCTTCCTCTTCTTCTTCAGCTTCGCGAGGAGGTCCTCCTCGTCGCTTGCTGCTTCAGGAGACTCGACGGCAGGAGGCTGCGGCAGCCTGTCCGCGGCCATGTCCCCAAGCTTGTACTTCTTCAGGAGCTCGCTCTTGTTCTCGCCGGGCTCGAAAGCCGCGAGCTGCCCCTCGTACTCGTCGGAGAACGGCTGGGACTTGAAGCGCACGAGGTCGCGCTCGCTGGGAATGCAGATGGCGTTCTCGTTGAAGGCGAGGATAAGCTGCACCTGCTCGTTCGTCAGCTGGTAGATGTCGATTACGCCCGTCCTCGCCTGGGACGCGTTGAACACGCGGACGAGCGCCGCCTCGCCGAGGAGCCTCTTGTCGTACCGCAGGTAATCAAAGAACGAGGCCACTATCTTGCCGTTATCGAAGACAAGCGAGCCGTCCTCGAGCCCGCCGGTGCCCTGCACGGTGATGCACATGTAGCCGTTGAACACCTTGGCCTTCAGTTCGGCAAGCAGCGAAAAGAAGTCTATGGCAGCGACGTCTATGCCCGTCTTGACTGCGTTGCCCGCAGGAAGCGAAACCATTTATTGCACCGGATCAAAACGCGAACGAACCATACTTAACCGCATTCGGTTAATAAACGTTGTTTTAAATACGCGGCGCCTCACGGCAGCGCGAGCCTGTACTTCCACTTTCCCTCCGCCCTGGTCCTCGACAGCATGCCCCGGCGCTTCATGAAGTCCTCGCAGAGGAGCTTGTTGACGCTCGTCCTCTTGGCATTCGTCCCCCTGCGGGAGAGCTCGTCCGCGACGTCGCCGACACCCTTGGGCTGGAAGAAGAACCCGGTGTCGACAAGCCGCATCAGCGCCCCGGAGAGCCCCGCGGGCCGCGGTGCGTCCCGCCTTGCTCCTGCAGAGAACGCCCTCCCCTTGAGCAGCTGGGCCACGAGCAGCGCCGCGAACACCTCCCTCGCGTCGTCCCCGAACTCCGCCGAGGCCGACTTTGCGAAGGCGACCTGGCGCCGGAGCAACTCGGGGGCGTTGGCGGAAGAAGGCAGGTCCATACAATCACTTCGAGGAAAGCCGGGCCCACAGCGCAGCAGCCCTCTGCTCGCCTGCAGCCGTAAGCGAAAGCCTCCTTCCCCGGCGCGCGGCCGCCACAAGCTTGGGCTCCTCCTTTTTCAGCCTAGCAATCGGGATGTCGATGCGCTCGTTGTCCATCCCTGCAGTATGCAGCATCCTGCTCAGCTCGTTCGACGTGGCGCTGATCCTGTTGAACGTGCGCTTGAGCGCCAGGAGAAGCAGGAGAATGCCCTGCGCCTGGAGTTCGGCCCGGCTCTCCCGGGGCAGGGCGAAGTGGAACACCGGCGTCTGCGCGTCCTGGAACTCCACCAGCTTGGCGCCCTCGGCCGTTCCCGCTTCCTCGCGGCGCAGAGCATCCGCGAGCGCGGCCTGGAAGGCCGCGGACTTGTAAGGCTCCGCCAACCCCGACCTCTCGATCTCTTCTGCGATTCTCTTCGCGATCTCAGCGACGCGGCCTGCCTCCATCCTGCAACACCTTCCTGACACGCTCTATGAACCTTGCCGGCACCCCGTATTTCCCGCCGCGGCCCTCGACCATGAAGCCGCTCAGTCGGCGCAGCGCGGTCTTCGCCGAGCCGTTGGCCATGCTGCACGCGGAAGCGATTTCAGCTGGCCCGGCGAGCTCGTCCTCCGCCACCCCCCTCATCTTCATCGCCTTCTTGGCCAGCAGGAAGACGACGACCTTTCGCTGGTTGTCCAACTCGTCAAACGACGGCTCCGGCACGAATTCCCCCCTGTCAGTGAAACGTGCGAATTTCTGGAGGAGCTCGGCCAGTCGCGCGGGGTCGAAAACCGAGCGCTCGTCGAGCATTAGGGCGTCCAGCGGCGTGCCGTCAAAGGCGGGAAGCGCAACCACTTTTTCAACCATCGTACAGCCACTCCAACATCCAACTGCCCAGGCATATTTAAACATTCGCATTTGCGTGCATCTCAACAAGTATTTGTTCAATATCAAGAAAAAATGGAAAAAAATCCAAATTTTTCAATAATGCGGTTTTATTGCTCAATCGTTTGCTCAAAAAACGATGAAAATAAATGAAAACCGAAATTTCAACATCAATCCCCCTATAACCAGCAATCCACGGGAAAAATGAATAAAATTCAAGCATAAGACAATAGTATTCACAATTTCAGAGGAAAAAATATCATAAAATACCCTGTTTTAATATGAGGTATTTTTTGATAAAATATTTTTAAAACACGAAATAGTTAATCACGGGGAAATATCCGGTTTTGGACAATATTCCAACGCCCGTGCATTCGTCACAAAAACTGCCGGAAAAAAGGAAAAACTTCAAAACCAAACCCGGAAGTTTCATCGGCCTTAATGGCTGCAACAACATGAGTTGAACGCAAAATAAAAATAGTATATGGAAAAAAAGGGGAAAATGGCGTGGATTGACGCCTGACGATATGATTCACGCGGTACAGGCATGTGGAATCATTGTGGAAATACGGCATCCGCGCGAGCTCGCACCGGGGCGGGAACATTCATGCCCAAAAACTGGGTTCCCTTCCATGCTATGAAAAAGCGCCCGCAGTCAAACCCCTCGGGAATGCGCGAGGGAATGCGCCGTCCCAAGGCCATGCAAAAAGATGGAATTGCGGAGTGGAAGGCACGCGGGAACTCGCCGGCCATGCAGAACAAACAAGTTAGACGCCAGCGGAAGGGACAGACGCGGGACCGGGTAACGCGGGGGCCTGCGGCGGGAGGGTATGCCGGAACCGCATGCGGCACGTTCGGAAGGTGCAGTTTTGAAAAATCTTCCGGGGAAAACCCGTGCGGAGTTAGACGGAAGCCGAACCTTGCGCCGGCACACCGCGGCACGGAAATGGACGCGCGTCTAACCCAGAATATTCGTCAGCCGTCCAAGTCAGGGGGTCATTCTTCCTCGTCGGCGGGCCGCTGCTGTTGCCTCATGCGCAGGAAGAAATAGGCGGCGACCGCAACGAATGCCACGACCAGAATCGGGGTGGTGTAGTCGGTCTGCTTGGGCGGCACGGGGGTGGGCGAGGGCGGGGCGTTGAGGCACCGGTCCAAGGAAGTGCCAAGCTGGTCGGCGAGCGCGTTCGCCTCGGCGACCGAGAACGGTATCTTCTCGTACTGCTCCCTTGACGCCGAAGACGAGCCCATGGCTTGCTTGATTGACAGCCACTTGCCCTGAAGTTCGCGCGTGGAAAGCTTGCAGGAGGCGAAGTCGGCGGCGTACTTCGGGTTGAGGAGCGCGTCCGGCGAATACTGGCGGTCGAAGGCCGAATCGTAGGCCGCCTGCGCCTCGACTTTCGACTTGCGGAAGAGGAATCCGGTGACGGAGTTGTTGACCTGCGAATCCTTGTGGGCGATCCTGCCCTCGTAGTCCCTGCGGCTTCTGGAAAGGAACGTCTCGAAGGTATTGTCGATGCCGACGTCCCTGATGGACTCGAGGGACTTGGAGAGCGTGCTCGCGATTTCGAGGTCGAGGCCCGCAGTGGAAACCTCGCGCTGCTTGCCGTCGATCGCCTTCTGGTACAGCTCCGAGCTCCTAACCAGCGCGGAAAGCTCGTCGAAAGTGCCGTTGTACGAGTCGAGCGCGATGCCGAGGTCGCTTGCGAAGAACAGCTGCAGGAACGTCGTCTGGTACGCCCTGCCGTCGGTAATCGTCTCCTGCGCGCGGTCGGCGCCGTCCTCCAGGTCCGTCAGCAGCGACGAAATCTCGTCGAAGGACAACCCCGGGTAGCTGTCCTGCTGGGCTTCGATGCGGTCGAGCCCGGGGCGGGCGTTCCCGGAAAGCTTCGCCTTGACCGCCTGCACCGTCTTCTCCAAGTCGTCGTACGAGAACTTGCGCCCATGGATGAAGGATATCACGTCGGCGTCGAAGTCTATGGAATAGAGCCGCGTCAGCATGTCCTCGCGCGTCTCGAGCGTCGCGGCCTCGCCCTCCTCGCGAACGAGTACGATGAGGTTCTTGGTCTGAGGGGAGTCCTGCGGGGCCAGGTAGATGAGCCAGAAGCGTTCGCTTCCGTCTTCGATGGGGTTGTACTGGCCGATCACCGCGACCTCGCCCTTCAGCAGGTACCTCTCCGCGACGGCCTTCGCCTGCTCGCTGGAAATCGCCTGGGGGAGGAAGGGAAGCGCCGCGAGCAGCAGCGCCAGCACGAACAAGCGCATGTGCACAATAACCCTCCCTCGGTTTAAAAATGGTTGCTGGACATACCCAGAAACATGCCGTCGTTCCGCGTCGTCGTCGCGCGCCCGCTGTATTCCGGGAACCTTGGGAGCATCGCGAGGGCGATGAAGAACTTCGGCGCAAGCGAACTCGTGCTCGTCAACCCGCGGGCAAGGCCCAGCGACCGCGAGGCGATCCGCATGGCCAAGCACGCGGCGGACATCCTCGAAAAAGCGAAGACAGAGAAAACCATCGCGGTCGCCTGCAGGGGCTGCGGCCTCGTCGTAGGCACCACGGGCGTCGTCGGAAGGTTCCGCAGGGGAATCAAGAACTGCATGACGCCCAAGGAACTCGCGGGCAAAATCGGCGATGAAGATAAGGTGGCATTAGTTTTCGGCAGCGAGGGCGTCGGGCTCACGGAAAAGGAATTCGACGGCTGCGACGCGGTATGCAGCATCCCCGCAAGCAAGCGGTATCCCGTGATGAACCTCTCGCACTCCGTGGCGGTGATGCTGTACGCGCTGTCCGCGGAAAAAAAAGGCGTGAGGCACTACCGCCTCGCGGAAAGGGCCAAGACGCTGCAGCTGGCGCGGATGTTCGATTCAATAATCGCAGGGCTTCCGGAAGTGCACGACAAGAGGAAGGTCGGCAAGGCGTTCAAGAACGTGCTCGCGCGCTCGCGTCCGGCGGACGACGAGGCGCAGGCCCTCTTCGCGGCGCTCAATGCGATGAAGAAAAAAATGTCACGTAACTAGGCGCCTGCGGGCTTGGCTTCCGGCTCGGCCTCCGGCGCCGGAGCCGCTGGCGCGCCGCCCTCCTCTTCCGTCGGCCCGGATTCAGGCGACGCGGGAAGCGACGCGGAGCCTCCTTCCGATGGAGCGGCGGGGGCTTCTTCGCCCTCCTCGCCCTCGAGCTTGGCTTCCTTGTCGATGGCGGACGCCTCGACGTCGAAGACCTCCTTCAGCTCGGTCTTGCGGACCTCGACGCGTTTCAGCGGGGCAATCTTCTTGAGGACCTTGAACAGCTCCGCCGCGGTCTTGCCGAAGAGCGTGTCGTAGATGAACTGCCCGAACTCCTTGGCTGCCGCGCGCCTGCGGATTTCCGCGAGCAGCGCGACGCGCAAGGCGGTCTTCTGAGTGCCGCTGCACGAGACGCCCGTAAGAGCAACCGCCTTGACCTTGAACTCGACTCCGTCCTTGGAAGTCACCCACACGACGACGTTGAGCGCGTCCATGCGCCGGCGGACGAGAGCGTGAAGATATTCGCGCGAGACCTCGTGGCCGATGAACTTCGCGTACGCGGTCTTGCCCTTTATCTCGCTCACGCGCAGCTTGATGGTGGTGTAGACGTGCGAGAGGTCCTTGGTGACGTCCTTCAAGGGAATCTTGATTATGCGGTCCATCATGTGCTCGTCGTCGAGCGCGGGCACCTGCGCGACCTCGACCTCGTTGAGGAACTTGGGCGCGCGGATGGAATACCAAGACTTGGACTTCCACGTGTCGACGAGCTTCTTGACTGCCATGCTATTTCACCAGCAGCGCCGCGGTCTCGGGGTCGTACGTCCAGTCCGCCGGCAGCTTGTTCCCGCGGTAGTACTTCACCAGCCTGCGGATCTTGGACTCGACGTGCGCGAGCTTCGAGCGGTTGCCGACGTCCTTCTTGAACGAGGAGAGGTGCTTGCGCATGCGCACGGCGCGCTTGATGAGGAAAATCAAATCGGAGGGGAACTTCGAGGCGAGCTTACTCTCCGCGAGAAGCTGCGATACGGTCTTGCCAGTCAGCGACTTCACGCTCGGCACGCCGTAGAGGTCGCGGAGCACGAGCCCGATCTCGGCCTCGGCCTTCCCCGACTTCGCGAGCGTCTCAATGACGGCCATGACGTCCTCCTTCGAGTGCTGGACCCACAGCGAGGCCGTGGAGCGCGCTGGCTTGTGGGAAGCCGACCTTCCGCGCCTTCTGGTGTGCATTCTTGCCATCAAATGACCTTCTGGCGGCCTTCGAAAGACGAGGCTGCCGCATTGACTGCGCTAGCTAAAAGCAGAGCGGAATCTATTGCGCTCTAAAGGTATTTAAAAGTATTCGTTGGCTGCTGGATAGCGGTGGGACAGGATGAGGATTCTTTGCATCGACGACTCGCCGCCGGACGCGCTCGGAAGGGTGCTGTGCGTCGGGGTGATGACGCGGGACAAGGAGGTCGAGGGGGTGCTGACGTTCCGAGTGCGCAGGGACGGCACGGACTCCGCGGACGAGCTCATCGCGGCGGTGGAGAAATCCAGGTTTGCGGGACACGCGAAAATCATCGTGACGAACGGCGTGACGTTCGGCGGGCTGAACCTGCTGGACGTGCGCAAGATCGTGGGGGAGCTCGGCGTGCCTTGGGTCGGGGTGGTGCGCCGCAGGCCTTCTGACGGCGCCATGGGAAAGGCCCTCGCCGCGGCGCACGACGACAAAAGGTTATTAAGACGCAAGCTCGTGCTTCTGGAAAACGCCGGGGAAAACCATTCCGCGGGGAACACGTTCTTCCAGGCGATGGGCATCGGGCCTGAAGAGGCCGGAAGGCTGCTGAAAGGAGGTTACCCCGGCGGGCTGCGGCTGGCGCACCTGGTGGCGACCGCGGTCGCGGAAGGGGAGTCGCATGGACGTTCTTAAGAATCATTTCAACGCCACGGACGCGGTGCTTACGGTAGCGCTTGTAGCAATAGTGGCGCTCTATGCGGTCACGAAGCACCCGCTGCTGGGGATCGCGGGGCTGGCCGCCCTGCTGGCGCTGCTCGCGCGCGACCTCTTCACGAGCAAGAAGCGCGAATACAAGGAGTCCGTGGAATTCCTGGGGGCGAGGATGCGCATACGCACGCTGCTGGCCGGGTCGGCGCTGCTTTCGCTCGCGGTGGCGTACTTCTCCTCGGACATCATACAACTGTTCTCGCTGCTTCTCTTCGCGCTCAACGGGGGCACACTCGCGGCAAGGCAACTCAAGCTTGCGGGGGACTCGCTTGCGAGCTCGGTGGCGGAGCTGGACACGGCGTTCTTCGCCGCTCTCTTCGCGTGGCTGACGCTCGGATTCCTGCTCAACACGCCGACGCCGCTGGACGTCGTGACCTCCTGCTCGATGGTCCCCAACCTCGACCGCGGGGACCTCATCATCCTTCACGGCGGAAGCATAAACGCGCCGGTCGCGGAGCTGACGCAGCCCCTCACGTCTTCGGACTTCATCAAGGACCTGTGCGTGGTGCGGGACACGAAGAGCGGCGCGGAATTCAACACGCTCTGCACGACGGGCGTGAGGGCCGGCGGCTCACAGTACTCGTTCGGGAAAACGTCGGATATCATAGTCTATTCCCCGCTGTCCAGGCCGGACATCGGGCTCATCGTGCACCGGGCCGTGCTCAAGCTCAACTATGACGGAAAGACATACTACCTTACCAAGGGCGACAACAACCCCGTAACCGACATAGAGGGGATAATCACGAGCCCGCCCGAGGAAGGGCAGGTAATGGGGAAGGTGATCGCGCGCCTGCCGTACGTGGGATACCTCAAGCTCTTCCTCGCGTTCCAGTTCGAAGAGCCGGCGGCGTGCCGCAGGGTAATCCAGCCGCAGGCTATCAATTAAAATATCCGTGGCGGGGAAACTCCTTAAAGGGGCAGACTCTATGAGGAAGATACAGGTATTCCCTTCGCTGCTGGCCGCCGACTTCGCCGACTTCGGCTCGGCGCTCACGGCCGCGGAACGCGCCGGCGCCGAAGGCGTCCAGCTGGATGCCATGGACCTGCACTTCGTCCCGAACCTCACCTTCGGCTGGCGGCTCGTCGAATCCATGCGCCCGCGGACGAAGCTATTCCTCGACGCGCACCTGATGATAGAGAAGCCGTACAGCTGGATAGACCAGTTCGCGAGGGCCGGCGCGGACAACATCACGTTCCACATCGAGGCCTGCGACGGATATTCCGAGGCGGAGAAAATCATCGGCAAGATTCGCCTGCTCGGGAAGGGCGCGGGACTCGCGTACCGGCCGGGAACGCCGCTCAAGGGGCTCGAGGGGGTGGCGGGCAAGCTCGACTACGTGCTAATCATGACCGTCGAGCCGGGCTTCGGGGGGCAGGTCTTCATGCGCTCCGTAATCCCGAAAATCGAGCACGCGCGGAAGATCATAGACCGCATCAACCCGCGGTGCAGGCTGCAGGTCGACGGCGGCATCAACCTGGAGACGGCCGCTCTCACAAGGGAGGCGGGCGCGGACTCGCTAGTCGCCGGAAGCGCTTTCTACGGCCTGAAAACCGACGCTGAACGCAAATCGTTTGTGGAAAAAGCGAGGGGATGAGCGCATGGGATTCCTCGAGAAGCTAGCACAGGCAAGGAAGAGGAGGGAAAGCGCGCTTTGCGTCGGGCTGGACCCCGCGAGCATATTCTTCAAGGAGGAGGACTCCATCCCCCGAGGATATTTCGAGCGCAACGACGAGGTCGCCGGGATGCTAGAGTTCTGCCTCGACATCGTTGAGAAGACCTCGGCGGGCGCGCTGGCGTACAAGGCCAACGCCCAATACGTCATGCCGTTCTCGCTCCAGCAGCTCCAGAGGCTCAACAGGAAAATCGCGGACGCGGGGTGCGTCAGCATCTACGACCTCAAGCTCTCCGACATCGGGAGCTCCAACGAGTCCGCGGCGTACTGGATCAGGAAGGCGGGCTTCGACGCGTTCACGTTCTCGCCGTTCGCAGGCAACATCGCGGAGACCGCCGGGTTCGCGCACAAGGCCGGGCTAGGCGTCCTCGTGCTCGCGCTCATGAGCAACCCGGAAGCCAGAATATTCATGCGCGACTCCATCATCGACAACCGCCCGGGGTATGAATGGATATGCTCGGAGGCCGCGAGGGCGGGCGCGGACGGCGTCGTCGCGGGAGCGACAAGCGAAGCGGGCGAGCTCGCCGAGATCAGGGAAATTATCGGCAAGGAAATGACTATACTCATCCCGGGCGTGGGCAGGCAGGGCGGAGGATTGGAAGCGGCCGCAAAGGCGGGGGAGAATGTGCTTGTGAACGTCGGCCGCTCGCTCATCTACTCCGACGATCCGGCGAAGGCCGCGCTGGAGTACAGGAAGAAGATCAATTCCGCCATGGCGGGCAGGTAGCGGGAAATGCCTTTAACGCCGTTGCACTGGGGCGCGCTCGCGTTCGGGCTGCTGCTGCCAGCGGTGTTCTACCTGCCGGCGCTCGCGCTCTCATCCGTCGCAGGCGACGCCGAGGGCCTCTGGGGGCTGCTCACCGGCCAACCGCTGCACGCGTTCCTCCACACCTACCTCGGCGCGGGCATCATGGCCCTCGCCATCGCGGCAGCGCTCGTGCTTGCGCGCAGGCCCGTCGACAGGTTCATGCGCCGGCTCGGATTCGCGCAGGAGAAGACGGGCAACCGCGGGATCGTGGGGACGTCGCTGTTCGCGGCATGGCTGCACGTGTTCTCCGACTCGTTCCTTTACGCGGACATGACGCCGCTCGCGCCGTTCTCGCAGGCCAACCCCATGCTCGGAATGGCCCCCGGGGCGCCCATCGCCGAGGTCTACGCGGCGGGCATCGTGGGCTCCATCGTCCTCGTATTCTTCCAGCTCTGGAGGAACTCGTGGAAGTCCGGGCTGTAGCCTTTAAATAACTTGGCGTCCCATCAATCTGGTCGCTGATTTTACGGCAGACAAGAACCCAGTTTGGGGTCGGGAAAGCTATGGTACTAAGACCGGCAAAGACCGTGCGGAGATACCAGGGGCAGGTCTGGACGCGCATCTCGCAGAAGACGCCGCGCAAGAGCTTCATCAAGGGCGCGCCCAAGCCCAAGGTCAGGCAGTACAACATGGGCGTCGACCGCTTCTACGAGAGGCAGGTCTCGCTCGTCGCCGTAGAGCCCATCCAGCTCAGGGACAACGCCATGGAGGCGGCAAGGCAAGTCGCCGTCAAATACCTTGAAAAGCATTTGCCCAACCAGTATTTCATGATCATAACGAAATACCCGCACGTCGTCATCCGCGAGCACTCGGCGCTCGGCGTCGCGGGCGCGGACCGCATCTCGAAGGGAATGAAGCGCGCCTTCGGCAGGCCCAAGGGCAGGCTCGCGCGTATCAAGCGAGGCGAGACCATCTTCAACGTACGCGTCGCAGCTGCGAACGTCGCCGAAGTCAAGGAGGCGTTCAAGCGCGCGAAGATCAAGATGAGCGGCCATTACACCATGCAGGTCGCGGACATCACCAAGACGGGATGGAACGTCGCCAAGACCGGCAGGGAAATCGTCATCAAGGCCAAGGTCACCGAGGAGAAGAAGGCCGAGGCGCCCAAGGAGGGAGCCGCGGCCGCGCCTGCAGAGGGCACCCCGGTGGAAGGCAAGGCTGCCGAGGCCGGAAAGCCCGAGGAGAAGAAGCCCGAGGCCAAGGAAGAGAAGAAGAAGTGAGCGCCGATGGGAAAGGTTCTGACACGACTCAAGGTATTCCCCGCCGAGGGCTTCGACGCGGAGAAGCTGCGCGAGAACGTCTCCAAGGTAGAGGGATGCAACTCGGCGAAGGTCGAGGAGTATGTCTTCGGCGCGAAGATCGTCGTCGCGTCGTTTGTCTGCGAGGACAAGGAGAGCAAGGACTTCGAGGAGATCGTTCGCGCGCAAGTGCAGGGCGTCAGCGAAGTGCAGGTCGACGAGGTCGGCCTCGTCTCATAGGAAATTACTTCTTGCTCAGAAGCCGCTTTACTTCAACGTCGGTCACCTGCGGAAAGTCCGCATAGAACTGCCCCACCGCGGCAAAAAACACCGGGCGCTCAAGGCAAACAAAATCATCCGCCAGACCCGCAAACTGTTCCGGCGCATCGGGCGGGCAGACCGGCACGGCGACGATTATTTTCTTGGCACCCGCTTTTCGCAGGCATCGAATCCCCGCCTTCATCGTCGCCCCCGTGGCAATTCCGTCGTCCACCAATATGACCGTCCTGCCTTTGACGTCCAACTCCGCGCTTACGCCAAGCAGCGAGAGCCTTCGCCTCACCTCGCCGGATTCGCGGGCCAGCACGTCCCGCCTGTAGCCTTTTCCGACGCCGAGGTGCGCGATGACGCCGTCGTTCCAGTAGGCGGCACCGTCGTTGGCGACCGCGCCGATGGCGAGTTCCGGGTTGCCGGGCGCGCCGAGCTTGCGCACGACGAACACGGACAACGGCAGATGCAGCGCCTTGGCTACTTCAGCGGCCACGACGACCCCGCCGCGCGGTATGCCGAGGACAAGCGCACCCGAATTCGCATGGCGCCCAAGCTTTTCGGCAAGCAGTCTGCCGGCTTCGGAACGGTTCGAAAACACGCGACTCACCAAAACGCATAATGTCAGACCGCGATGCGCATTATCCAGCCGACGGCATAGCTGAGCACGGACGCGATGCCGCCGACGAGCGCCATCTCGAGGCCAGCCTTCAGCGGCGATCCCGTGGTGAGCCTTGCCTTGAAGAACCCCGCCAAAAACAGGGCGGCGACGCTCGAGAAGGCGGCGACGTAGATTGCGGTGCCTACGGAAATCCAGCCGACCTGGTTGAGCGCGAGAAGAAACGGTATCAGGGGAAAGAGCGAGCCGCAGACCACGGAAATGCCGACGATGAGCGCCGCCCTGCGCGCGTAGCCGAGGTCGACCTTCTCCATCTGGAGCTCCTCGCGCATCATCACCTCACGCCAGACGTCGAGGTTGCTCGTTATCTTGCGGACGATGGCGTTCAGCTGCGTGCCGCGGAAGCCCTTCAGGTAGTAGATGTGCTTGACCTCCTCGCGCTCTATGTGGGGCTGTGTATGTATTTCCGTCAGCTCGCGCTCCTCCTCCGCGCGGTAGTAGTCCTCGTCGGCGCGCGCGCTGGTGTAGGCGACGGCGAGCATGCTGACGCTTTCCGTGAACGCCGCGGCGATGCCCGCGATGACCACGATGCGGGCGTCGTTGACGGCGCTGGCGACGGCGAGCAGGACCCCGAGGACGTTGACTATGCCGTCTTGGCCCCCGAGGATGACGCTGGATATGAGGGAGATCCTCTTGCGCTTGGCGAGGTCCTTCTCGTGTTCCCGCAGAGCGCGGCTTTTCTTCATGCCACTATGACCGCGGATCGGGGATATAATCATTGCTGTTGCTTCTGCGCGTCGCTGCGGTAGGTCGTGTTGTCCGGCAGGTTGTTGTAGACGTAGGAGGAGGGGAAGATGCGGCAGTTCTCGCCCACGAAGATGCCGCAGTTGATGCTGACGTTGACCCCGGTCTTCGTGTTCTTGCCGACGACGGCGCCGAGCTTCTCGCGCCGCGAGTCAACGCGCTTGCCCCCGAGGTCTATCGCGATGCTGGAGTGGTCGAACTTGAGGTTGGCGACCTTCGTGCCCGCGCCAAGGTTGACGTTCTCGCAGACTATGGAGTCGCCTATGTAGGAGAGATGGGCGGCGTTCGAGTTGTGCATTATCACGGAGGACTTGATTTCCGTCGAGTTGCCGACGTGGCAGTTGTCCTCGACGACGACGCCCTTGCGCAGGTACGCGTTCGGGCCGACCACGGAGTTCTCGCCGATGAAGGCGTTGCCCTCGATGTAGGTGCCGCTCTTGACGACGCTCCCGCGGCCGAGGTGCAGCCTTCCCTTGACGACGACGAAGTCCTCGACGACGCCCTCGCGGTCTGTGTCCATTAGCCGCTCTAGCGCGTACTCGCACGCGTGCAGGTAGTTCCAGAAGTAGCCGACGTCCGTCCAGAAGCCGGGGAACTCGGCGACGCGGAGCTTGCCCTTCCTTGCGAAGGCGAGCACGGCGTCCGTGAGCTCGTACTCTCCGCGCCGGGACAGTGGCACACGAAGATGCTGGAAGAAGCCGAGGGGAAGCATGAACGTGCCGGTGCTGACGAGCTGGTCCTCGACCTTGAGCGGCTTCTCGATGAGGTCCTCGAGGAAGTCGGAGTCGTCCTTGACGATGACGCCGTATGCGGAGGCGTCGTGCTCGCGCTTTGCGATCACGAACGGCTCGGCGTCCCCTGCCGATTGCGCGAGGAACGGGTAGACCGAGGGGTCGAAGAACGCGTCCCCGTTGAGCACGAAGAACGTGTCAGTCGAAACCGCCTTCTCCGCCTGCGCCAGCGCGTGCGCGGTGCCCTTCTGCTCCTCCTGCTCGACGAACGCGAGCCTGTGCGCGTACGGCTTTGTGGAGAAGTAATGGCGGATCTTGCCGCCCTCGAATCCCACGACTATCACGATCTTCGCCGCGCGCCCGCCGAAGGCCGCGAGGATGCCCTCCACGGCATGCTCGAGCAGGGGCTTGCCGAGGATGCGCACCATCGACTTCGGGTAGTTGGAGGTTATGGGCTGGAGGCGCCTGCCCTGGCCGGCTGCGAGAATCACGAAATCGAACTTCTCCATTTCAACCATCCCCTGCCTATTTCACGGTCACCGACTTCGCTAGGTTCCTCGGCCGGTCCGGGTTTTTCCCGCGGGCAACTGCGGAGTAATACGCGAAAAGCTGGAGCGGGATCGCGCACAGCAGGGGATAGAACGCCGCCTCCTCGCAGGCGGGAACCTCGAAGAGCTCGTCGTATGCCTCGTTTTTGCGGTCGGACACGGCGATAATCCTCGCGCCGCGCGCCTTGGTCTCCATGGCGTTGCCGAGGGTGTCGCCGCTCGTGGAATCCGTAGGGTTGATCAGCACGACGGGCGTGCCGCTGTCGATGAGGGCGAGCGTGCCGTGCTTTAGCTCGCCGGCGGGCATGCCCTCCGCGTGCGCGTACGAAATCTCCTTCATCTTGAGGGCGCCCTCGAGCGCTAGCGGATAGTGGACCCCGCGGCCGATGTAATAGAAGTCCGCTGCCGCGCGCATGCGATAGGCGAGCTCCCTGGCCTTGGCGTCGTTGGACTCTATCGCGCGCGCCACGAGCGGGGACATGGAATGCAGAAGCCGGAAGCCCTTCGCCGGCTCGCCCTTGAACGCGTAGGCGAGCAGATAGAGGATGCAGAGCTGGCCGGTGAAGGCCTTGGTCGAGGCGACCGCGATCTCCGGCCCGACGCGCGTGTACAGCACTCGCTCGCTCATGCGCGCGATGCTGCTGCCGACGACGTTCACGATGGAGAATATCCTCGCCCGCTTCGCCTTGGCCTCGCGCAGCGCCGCCAGCACGTCCGCGGTCTCCCCGCTCTGCGATATGGCGATGACCACGGCGCCAGGATGCAGCGAGCTGCGCAGATAGGGGAACTCGGAGGCGTTGACGACGTTGACGTGCCTGCCGGCGATGCGGTCGAAGAGATACTGGCCGGCCATGGCCGCATGGAAGGCGGTGCCGTTGGCGACGATCATCACGCCGTTGGCGTTCCGCATGTCGGAAGCGAAGGCCTCGACCTCCCGGGGGTCCTGCGAGGCTGCGTTCCTGAGCGCGGCGGGCTGCTCGAGGATCTCCTTGAGCATGTAGTGCTCGAACACGCCCTTCTGCGAGGACTCGGCCTTGAGGTCGATTCGCGAGACCGCGTTAGACAACGGAGTCCCGTCGAAGTCGAAGCACTCGAATTTTCCCGGGGAGAGTAGTGCGGCCTGGCCGTCGTCCAGGAAGACCACGCGGTCCGTGTACTTGACGATCGGGAGGGGGTCGCTCGCGGCAAGCGACATGCCGTCGGCGATTCCTAGGATGAGCGGGCTCTCCTTCTTCACCGCGACTATCCCGTCGGAGGACGACGAGGCCACGAGGAGCGCGAACGAGCCGCGGAGCTGGCGGACCGCGGAGAGCACCGAATCCTTCAAGGATTCGCCGGCCTTGGAGTGCTCCTCTATCAGGTGAGCGATGACCTCTGTGTCGGTCGTGGACTTGAAGACATGGCCGGAGGTCGCAAGCCGGGCGTGCAGCTCCTGGAAATTCTCGATTATGCCGTTGTGGACGACCGCGATCCGGCCGTCGCACGAGAGGTGCGGGTGGGCGTTCTCTCTGGTGACGAAGCCGTGCGTCGCCCAGCGCGTGTGCGCGATTCCCCTAGTTCCGGCAATCGAGCGCACGTCGACCTTCTCGGCGAACCGGTCGAGGTTGCCGGCCTCCTTCTCCACGCGCATCACCGCGCCTTCGACGACCGCGATTCCCGCCGAGTCGTATCCCCGGTATTCCAGGGTGCGGAGGCCCTCGAAGAGGAGCTCGCCCGCCTTCTCGCTTTTACCGGAGACGAAACCGATTATGCCGCACATGATTGACCACTCGAACCTTCTGAGACCCAACTCATACGCCGGAAAGATTAATAAATTAAGATTGCTATAATGATTTTCATAATAATGATATAAAACAAATTGAAGTGATTGCCTATGGAAAACGCAAGGCTTGTGGTAGGGCAGAGGGCCACGGACGTCAAGATCATGGGGGAGGCGGACCTGCCGGTGCTCTCCGCGGAACGCCTGCGAATACTCAAGGAGCTCGCAAGGGGCGAGAAATACCCTGCCGAGCTTGCGCGCGCGATGAGGATGGGCGTGCAGACCGCGTATTACCACATCAGGCTGCTCTCCGAGGCCGGGCTCGTCGAGCTCGCGAGCTACGAGCAGCAGGGCGGGGCGCTCGCGAAGAAGTACCGTTGCAGCGCCGGCGCCGTAGCGCTCGCCATCAGCCCGAAGTGGAAGCCGCTTTCCCGCGCATCCGGCGCGAAGCCGCCGGCGTTCTTCCGGCCGTTTGTACTCGGCGGAGCGTTCGACGGGAAGATCATCGTCGGCTCGCCTGACCCCCACGGGCAGAGCCGCTCGCGGGGCTCGGAATTCTGCACGATGGAGCTGGCGATGATGCTCGGGAGTTACGCATCCTTCTCCTACCCGTTGTACTACCTCGACACCGAGTTCAAGGACAGGAGCCGGAAGGAGAACCTCGTCGTCGTCGGCGGGCCGAAGGTCAACATGCTCGCCGCGGAACTCAATCCCTCGCTTCCCATCCGGTTCGCGGACAGGAGCCTCGAGCTGCACTCCAGTCTGTCGAACAAGAGGTATTCGGAGAACTTCGGCGTCGTTGAACTCATAGACAGCCCGTTTGCCAGGGGAAGGAAGGTGCTGTTCATCGCCGGTTCCGACCACATGGGCACGCGCGCCGCCGTGCTCGCGCTCCTGCAGGAGAGGGAGAAGATGGAGAAGGGCAACATGTACGACGCCTCGGCGCTCGCGAAGGTCGTGCAGGGCTTCGACGAGGACGGCGACGGAATAGTCGACTCTATCGAAATCCTGGAATGACCACGGGAACGCAACGAATAAAACGCCGAGCCGCGTAATCCGGCTGGTATGGCAAGCGTCCTGCGGTACGGCAGCATAATCGAGGGCACCACGGAATACTACCCCGGCAAGAAGGCCGTCGTCGTGTTCCTGGGGGGCTGTCCCTTCCGGTGCGGCTACTGTTACTCCGGCGACATAGTCGTCGCCAGCGAGCACTGCCTCGAGATGCCCGTCGCTGACATGGCCGCCTACCTGGCGCGCAAGAAGTCGGAGAACGACGCGGTGGTGTTCACCGGAGCGGAGCCGTTGCAGCAGTGGGAGCCGCTGACGGAGCTATGCATGGACCTCAAGCAGAAGGGCTGGCTCGTGAGGATAGAGACCTCCGGGTTCTACGCGGACTCGCTGGAAAGGATACTTCCGCATGCCACGAACATCGCGCTCGACGTGAAGACCGTGCTCGACGCCGAAAAGTACGCCGAGCTGACCGGATTCCGCGGAGAGCCGGCGACGCTCATGCAGGACGTGCTGCGCTCGATCATCATCCTCCGCAACGCCAAGCAGAGGATGCCCGGGCTCGAAGTCGAGGTGAGGACGACGGTCATCCCGGGCGTGAACGACTCCGCGGAAACAATCGACGCGCTCGCCAAGGAGGCGGCGTTCGCCGACACGTACGCGCTCCAGCAGTTCGTCGCCGAGGGGGCGCTCATTGAAGAGTCCTACAGGATAAGGGGCAGCACGCCCAAGCCCAGGCTGATAGAGCTGGCCGAGGCCGCGCTCGCGCACTGCGGGAACGTCGTCATACGCACGCAGGAGGACGGCGAACAGAAGGTTGAAAAAACCCCGGAAGCATAGAAGACTGCCTGCGATTGACTCACCGATTCCTGAAACGAGGGGGCCGCAACATGGACGAGGAAATCAAGAGAATGGCCATCGAGCTGCATGCCTCGAAGAAGGGCAAGCTCGCGGTGAAGAGCAAGGTCCCGCTGAAGACCCAGATGGACCTCTCGCTTGCATACACCCCAGGGGTCGCCGAGCCGTGCCTCGAGATACGGGAGCAGCCGGAGAAGGCCTACCTTTACACGAGCAGGGGCAACATGGTCGCCGTCGTGACCGACGGCAGCGCGGTGCTCGGGCTCGGCAACGTCGGCGCGCTGGCCGGCATGCCCGTCATGGAAGGCAAGTGCCTCCTATTCAAGCGCTTCGCGGGAGTCGACGCGTTCCCCATCGCCATATCCTCGCAGGAGGCGGACGACATCGTCAGGACGGTCCAAATGATAGCGCCCTCCTTCGGCGGCATCAACCTCGAGGACATCGCCGCGCCCAAGTGCTTCGACGTCGAGGAGAGGCTCAAGGAGGCGCTCGACATTCCCGTGATGCACGACGACCAGCACGGCACCGCCATCGTCGCCCTCGCGGGCCTGCGGAACGCCCTCAAGCTCGCCGGAAAAAAGTTTTCCGAGGTCGGGATAGTGGTCAACGGCCCCGGGGCAGCTGGAGTCGCGGTCACGAAGATGCTCCTGCAGGCCGGGGTGAAGGACATCAAGGTCTGCGGCCGCACCGGGCTGATAAGCGAGAACACCTACGAGGACCGCTGGCGCAAGGAAATCGCCCGTTTGACGAACCCTGACGGCGTGCAGGGCACGCTCGCCGGCGCGCTCAAGGGCGCTGACGTGTTCATCGGCCTCTCGGCGCCCGGCGTCCTCGACGCGGGGATGGTCCGGACGATGGCCGACAAGCCGGTTCTCCTCGCCATGGCCAACCCCGTGCCGGAAATCATGCCCGACGAGGCGCGCGCAGGCGGAGCGTCCGTGGTATGCACCGGCAGGAGCGACTTCCCCAATCAGGTCAACAACGCGCTCGCCTTCCCCGGGGTGTTCCGGGGCGCATTGAAGGCCAGGGCCACTAAAATCAACGAGGAGATGAAGATGGCCGCCGCGGAGGCGCTCGCGGGCATCATTCCGGACGCGGAGTTGAAGCCCGGATACGTCATCCCGAGCATCTTCGACAAGAACGTCTCGAAGGCGGTTGCGAATGCCGTGGCGAAGGCAGCGAAGAAGACCGGCGTGATCCGCAGGCGCCCGTGACGCTCAGACGCGCAGGATTTCCGGAGGCAAGCGCTTGTGCCTGCCGGCATGCATGCGATTCTCGACCGCCGAGACCTTTGCAGCGCCGAACTCCCCTATGGCCTTCTTCCTGCCCCACTTCAAGTCCGCGAGCGCGACGAGAATGCTGTCCGCGTCGGGATACTTCAGGCCGAGTTCGTACTCGTCCGTCTGGCCCGGCCACAGGCCCGCGGACGGCGGCCTGGCGACGATTTCTCCGGGTATGCCCATGGCTCCGGCGAGCCGCCAGACCTGCGTCTTGTAGAGCATGCCCAAAGGCAGCACGTCGCTCGCGCCGTCCCCGTATTTCGTGAAATAGCCGAGAAGCAGTTCAGTACGGTTTCCGGTTCCCACGACAAGCGCGTGGTTCTCGCGCGCGAAATGATAGAGTAAAGCCATCCTCGTGCGCGCCATGATGTTGCCGACGGCGGACTTGTCCGCGGCCCCGGCCGCGGCGGCAAGCGCGTCCACGGAAGGCCTGATGCCCACCGACTCCAGCCGCACGCCGAACTTCCTTGAAACCAGCAGCGCGTGCCGTTCGTCCTCCTTGACGGGGAAGTAGGGCAGGTAATACGCGAAGACCCTCCGCGGGCCGAGCGCACCCGCGAGCAGTCCGCAGACGACCGCGGAGTCCACTCCTCCACTCAAGCCCACGACCGCGTTGCTCTTCCCGGAGTCGCGGAAGAACTTGCGGATTCCGCTGGCCAGCTTCCGCTTGAGGTCGGAGTCAATGTCCAGACGCTTCTCTATGCTTGCGTTCATCGTCCCACTCCCGGAAAGGTCTACGCATACAGCATATAAAACGTTGCCGTAGAATAGATTGTTGCGTGGTGTGAGATGGGAAGAATCGAGAACATCAGGAGGCAAGTGGCGGAATTCAGACTGGCTGAGGGAAGGCGGCCCGGAGAACCGCCGGCTATGATGCGCCGGCCTCCGCCGCAGAGAATGAGCGACGAGACGCTCCGCCTGCTGGTCAGGAGGGCCGGACCGGGCGAGGCGGAGAGAATTGCGGCAATGAGGGAACGGGTGCGCCGAAATATTCTGGAAATGGGCATCCAAAGACGGTTGCAGACGCAGAACTTGGCTCCTGGGTCGTGGGAATGGCTGGTCAGGAGGGCGGTAACCGCAAGCAGGACGAGGGAGCAATTGAAGCGGATGGGATACGGGAACCGCAGGGTCTAACGCCCGCGAGCGGATTTCGAATCAGGCGTGCACAAACCCTCGCGGTGGGCGAAAAGGAATTCGTGGGCAACTGCGGCCTTCTTCCCGAACCGGCGCCTGGCATACGCAGATAGCTTGCTTGCGGAAAGTGTGCGCCTGACGTAGTGCCGTTTGAGTATTCTGGCCATCCACAGGTCCACTGGGAAGGCCTCGCCGAAGCCGTAGCCGAAGACGAGCACGCAGTCCGCGACCTTCCCCCCGACGCCTTCCAGTTCCATCAGCCGGCGCTTCGCGGAATCATAGTCCATGGAAGCGACCGCGGCGAGGTCGAAGCCGTTGGAGACCGCGCGGGCCATGCCCCGGACGTATTCCGCGCGGTAGCCGGGGCCGCACGAACGCAGGTCGTGCAAGGAAGCCAATGCCAACCGGGGCGGAGTCGGGAAGACATGCAAAACCCGGCCGCCGGCCCTGACTTTTTCCCCGAGTTTTTCCGACAGCCTCAGGAGCGTCGAGCGGATGCGCGTGATGTTGTTGTTCTGCGAGACCATGAACGATAGGAGGCACTCGAAGGGCTCCTGGCGCGTGAGCTTGAGGCCCCTGCACGCCGACACCGAGCGCATGAGCGCGGAGTCGCCCGAAAACTCCGAGAGCTCGCCGGGGAGGTCCCTGCCGAGCCCCAGGAAGTCCGAGACGAACCTCGCGGAATCAGGGCGGGGAGGGAAA